>CAZVKN010000001.1:0-195747 GCA_964627035.1 uncultured bacterium
TCGAAGACGCTTCATTCGCAGAGGACAGCGGCGTTCACGTGATCGCCGACCTCGATGATGTTTTCAGCGATCCGGACGGTGACGCGCTTGAGTTCAGCGTTGACGGTATCGGCGAGCTTGGTCTTGACATTGACGTTGATAATGTGCTTTCGCTTGAGTCAGTTCAAAATTACCACGGCGTTTCTGATGTTACTGTGACTGCATCCGACGGTGTCGGTCAGGTTGTGATCCGGTTGGATGCGGTGGGGGTCAATCTTGATCAGCAGCCGAGACGGGACGCCTCAACTGATGACGTATTCAGCGTTACGATCACACCGGTGAACGACGCGCCTGTTTGGGACGACGTTCCCGACTCACCGATCGAGGTGAATGAGGGTGACGTAGTGGCGTTTGCTTTCAGCGGCAGCGACGTTGACGGCGACAGTCTCGGTATCAGCGCAGCCGGTCTTCCAGACGGTTCTGACTTAACTGACAACGGTGACGGCAGCGGCTCATTTGAGTGGGCAACAGACTTTGACGATTCGGGTGATTACGAGTTTACTTTCAGGTTGAACGACGGCAATTTAGATGATGAGTTTGTGGTTGATGTCGTGGTAAGGGATGAGAATGAGCCTGAACTTCGTGAAATTACCGTTCACTTCAGTGAGGATTGGAATCTGATATCAATAAACGTAACTCCCGGTGAGGAGTTTTATCGTGATGGTGAAGATAGAGGTCCGGATGTTAGGTTAATGATGGCACAACTGCGGATTGATCCTGATAATCCAAGAGATCATCATGTAGTACTAATGAAGAATTCGCGCGGTCGGTTCTACGTTCCGGCACGCAATTTCAATAATATAGATTATTGGGATTTGACGAACGGTTATCAGGTAAAAATGGATGAAGAAATAGAAGCCACATGGGAAGGAGAACCTATTGCTTCTGATGCAGATATTCCTCTGCTTGAGGGATGGAATATGATGGCTTACTTCCCAACATATGACTTGTCAATGGCTGCGCCGGACTTTTATGCGATTTCGTCAATTGTTGAACATGTGATCATTATGAAAAATGCGCGCGGTAGGTTTGCAGTGCCGTCGCTTAGATTCTCAAACATGCCGCCACTAACCGAGACTCAAGGTTACCAAATAAAGGTGGACGAAGATGTCGTGTTGAACTATCCGGATGAGCCAGAAGAGGAACAGCCTGATATGGTTGAAAAGAAATTGAACATGACTACCCAACTCAATACCGGAAGGAACATGAGCATACTGGTGAAGGCTGATATTAATGAGGCTGACGAGATATTTGCTTTCAGTTTGAACGGCAGGCTGGTTGGAATAGGCATCACTGAAGAAACAGGAATTTGTGGATTGGCTGTTTGGGGCGATGATCCTTCAACGGAGGAGATTGACGGCTTGCTTGATAATGAAGCATTTGTCCTGAAACTTGATGACGGTTCAACGCTTTGCGAATTACAGACAGATGCAGTACGACATGGCAATGGACTGATTTACACTAATGATGGATTGAGCATTCTGAGTATGTCAGTAAAGCCGGATGTTCCATCCGATTACTATCTGAGCAGTGCGTATCCTAACCCGTTTAACTCAACCGTGAAGGCACAGTTCGGATTGCCCGAAGCTTCGAATGTTAAACTGATGGTGTATAATCTTTCCGGTCGCGTAGTTAAGACTCTGACTGAAGGGACGAAATCGGCGGGACATCATGAAATCGTATGGGAAGCCGGTTCACTGGTTTCAGGAATTTATGTGATTGAACTTGAAGCCGGTGGTGTCAACCTGACAAGGAAAGTAGTTCTAATCAGGTGATTTGCGTTTGCAGTGCGTGCTGAAGCTATCGGCGCGCACTGCTTTGATTCTCTCAGATAGCTATAACCGGATTTGATAACCGCCCGATTCCATCAATCTCCACAGACACCCTATCCCCATCCACAACAGATCCGATCCCTTCAGGTGTACCGGTTGCAACCATGTCTCCCGGTTGAAGCGTGATATACTTGGTTATATCTACGATCAGATCAGCAACGCTCCAGTACATATCATCGAATGAACCGTCTTGTCTCAACTGTTCGTTCACAAAAACTTTCACGCCTTTTCCGGACAGTTCTCCCATATCACTTTTAGAAACAATCCATGGACCGATTGGTGCGAAGCTGTCCATCGCCTTTGCCATGTACCAGGGCCAGCGGTTCTCAGCGAGTTTGTGCTGAAATCCACGTGCAGTGACATCATTGATGATTGTATAGCCGAAAATGTGACTATCAACATCATTATGAGTAATCCGTTTTGATTTTTTGGCGATAACGACAGCCAATTCACCTTCGTGATCCACTCGTCCGAGATCAGTGGGAATTTTAATCGGGTCGTCATGACCGATTACGCAGTTTTCGGTCTTTACAAAGAATACCGGTTTTTCCGGCATCTTATGCCCTTGCTCTGTGGCATGTTTGACGTAATTGCGTGTCATGCAGACAATTTTTCTCGGTCTTAGCGGGAGCAGTGGGTGGAGTTCAGCAATGTCAAGCGTTTGATACTTCCCGGATTTCCTGCTTTTTCCCAACAGATCCGATACGAACGACTCCTCAAGAAGACCACGTGTTATCATGTTGGTGATGATCAGTTCAGGATCACACTCTACTCCCTTCGATGCGTAACCGGATCTGTTCAGAATTGCTGTGTAATCCACGAATCCAGTACCGTCATCCACTGCTACGATAACAGTACCGCCAATGTTAACTCTTGCAACTTTCATCGCTCTTCCAAGTTTTTATTTTCCCAGGGACAAATGTCGAGTATGGGGCAGTCAGAACAGGTCGGCTTGCGAGCTGTGCATACTGATCTGCCGAATTTTAACAGATTAAGATGAAACGTGGCAGCTTTTCCTTCTGGGATCAAAGGTCTCAAAGTGGCAAATGTCTTGTCAGCAGAGTATTTCTCGCCGACCCAGCCTAACCGCTTAGAAATACGGTGAACATGGGTGTCAACCGGGCAAAGATCGCGATCAAATGAAAATGCGAGCGTTACTGCAACTGTCTTAACACCGATCCCTTTCAATTGTGTCAACATGTCTATGACTTCATCATCCCGCAGGTCTCGAAGAGGTTCAAGTGTTAATTCACCAAATCGGTCGTTGATCCATTGAAGAATTGCCTGCATTCGCGATGATTTCTGCTTGGAAAGACCGGCAGGGCGGATTGCTTCCTCAATCTCCTTTACATCAGCGATTATTACTTGCTCCCAAGTAGGAAACAGTTTGCGCAGTCTTCCATAAGCGCGATCACGGTTTGCATCGTTGGTATTTTGCGCGAGCAGTGTCACCATCAGCTCGTCCAACGGATTTTTACGCTTCCATTGCGGAATGCCAAATTTATGCTCAAACCTCTCTACAACGAGAGGTATCATCTCTTTGGTTTCTATAGTATGTCCTTGTAGTTACTGTCCTAACGAAGCAAAATCATTTTTCGCACTGAGCTGAAAGATTCGGTTTTGATGCTGTAGAAGTAAATTCCTGATGAGACATCCAAGGCATCATACACAACAGAATGATGTCCTGCCTCTATATGCCCGTCCACAAGAGTCTCCACGAGGCGACCACTGAGATCATGAATCTGTAAAATCACATGCGTCTGTTCTTTCAGTGAATAACTTATTTCAGTGGTGGAATTAAACGGATTCGGGAAATTGGCACTGAGCGAATAAGCGAGCGGAAGCGGCTCATCCGAATCAATTTCATTCCCCTCATCAACATTAATGATTACAGGAATTGTGTAAAACTTCTCCCATCCATCTGTGATGGTCACATTGACAGTATCATTAAAGGTAGTGTCGTCAGTTAAACCGGCTGTATTGATAGTGAAAATTAGATCGAGGCTGTCGTCGGGCATCATGCGACCTGATGTAGGCTCAATCGAAAGCCAGTTGCGCCGTCTATCGGTAGAAACATTGTAAGCCAAAGATCCCGTCCCTTCATTCTTAAGTTTTATTGGACGCACTGCAATATGGTCCGGTCTCAGCATCTCTCTTTCGTTGAGTGAGCTTCTGTCCAACTCTAATTCCGGGTTGCCCTTCGGTATCGTTGTGAACTTAAGGATTCGTCGGTTGCGAATCGAATCCGCAGCGAGGGGACTCCTGTTTTTAAAACTGTAAGTCAAACCGGTGTCTCCGTGCGGACTTGAAAGACCGACAGTTGGATAGGGTGTTTCGCCCTCTTGAGGGTGTCCCGCCCATAAAAAAACATCCCTGTAATAAAATTCTATTTCCGAGTCACCTGTCGGCGTGGGATAGTAGCTCGGATCATAGATTTTAACCTGAAATCTCAAATCTTGTCCGCGCTGTCCCGAATGGTAGTGAGCATTGTGCCATTCGATTATCATGTAGTGTCCCGGTTCGTGATAGTAGTGATAGATTCGCTCATAGTTGTCACCGTCAAGTGTCAAATGATGCCAGAACGGTGCAATGATCCCAACCCCTCCTCCGACACCCAGTTCCATAGGATAACTTTGATAATTGACTGCGGATAACTGCTCGCCAGGAGAAATAAACCCGTTAATGCATACAGTTAGCTGATCATATTCCTCACCGTAAAAACGGAATGTAAAAGAACTGTCAAGGTCAATTGTATATGCCGTATCTGTCACATCATCGCCAAACTCAATTATTTCACCTCGAAAAGTGGTGTTGTAGCGACCTAACCCAAGATATCGGAAGTCTGTTGGTGACCAGCCCTCATCTGTAGCGTCAATGCAAACATAACCGTAATTGTCCGGACCGAGTGGGACATTCGGTTTAAGTGTGTCCACCTGAACAGAGAATTGTGCTGTGTCAATAAAGCCGGACTCACTTCTTAGAAGGAGCAACAGCTCCGCACTACTTCCGGGAATTGCTAACGGCAGCCTGTCAATGCGGAATCTGCCATTCACGTTAAATGCAGCGCGTCCCGGTCCAATGTTTGGATAGGTTGCTTCACGATTCAGAACATCTATTGACCAATCTTCCGATACAAGAGTAGCGGCGAGTGGACCTGTAGCCTGACTGCCGCTATTCATCACCTGGATGTCAAATTCGGTCTCACCAAACACAATATCTATAACATTGCTGACTTCAAGATCCGGCGCTGAAATGTTAATATCAATTGAAGAGGATCCTACTTGAACTTCACCTTGAGAGTCGAAATTGACGGTAACAGACGGTTTGGATGCGTCTGGACAATATAGGCTGATCTGGATCTGAGGGATATCGCGCGTTACAGAACGACCTGAAGCTATTTCACCAAAATCTATGGGCATTTCATCGTCAATAGTCAGGTGAGGTGAATTACTTGTAATCATTGCCGCGACTGATAACAAGTCTTCTTCAGAATAGTTGGTTGCTGTAATTGAAAGATTAGTTTCTTCACCAGGGTGGTAGATGCCGTCATCTTCACCGTGATCTACCGCAGAGACACCGACAAATCTAATTTCCGTTCCTACATTAATCTCTTCCTGAAGCGGATAGACATCCCGACCCGTAATTGTCAGCGTCAGACTACCTTCAGGCAGTTCATCTTCTATCAGCAGTGACAGCGATCCGGTCTGATCGGTTTTACCACTGAGCATATATACCGGTTCCCATTCCGCATATTCCCCAGGATCCGGCAGCTCACCTGAGATGTACAAGGTTACGATTGCATCTGAAACAGGCTGATTTTCCTGATCAGCAGTGTTGATAACCACATTAACATATTGATTTGGTGCAGTAGAGATTGATTCGGGAAACTCTGCTGAAACATTCTGTGGAATTCCAATCCACGGCTTCAGACCGGGATCACCTAACAGGTCAAGGTCTGTTGAATATATCTCGTAAATATCTTGTTGTTGATTGCCAGGGAAGACCGCACCAAGTGTTAAAGTTGAATAATTACGTCCCCACCCGATGGTGAGGTCTTTCAGCAGTACACCGTTCACCATGCTCATCCAAAGGGCATTATTCGGCACGGTGGAAAGATCACCCCAGCAAGATGTAGCTGCTGTGGCACCACGTAAGCTATCTCTTTCTCCGGTACGAAACAGGTTGTACAGTGCAAACTCACCGTGTGCACAGGTATTAAAGACAATAGGGTGGATGTCATTGACCTCTACATCTTGGAGTCTATGCATCCAATAACGGTTTTCAGCACGCCCCATCATCAGGCTTAGACCATTGTTCAACCATTCAGCAAGTACCGGACCTATCTGTCCACCATTATCATCACCTTCAATGGGATCTGCTTCGTAAATTACTATGTCTTCGCATCCAACATGACGAGCAACCTCATATCCCCATCTTGTAGTCGTAAAGTTAATAGACTCATTCCAGGTTTGTGACCAATGCTGAGTATAGATGCCCACCCGATCAAGACAGTTCCGTTCGTCCAATGGAGGTGATTGTTCATAGGCAAGTGTCCGACCAACAGCCAATTCCATAAGATCCTGATTACCGGATGCGAACCTTCCGACAGCTACATCAGGTATCCAGTCATCATTCTCCATGTCACCGAAGAGGAAATCAGCATGGTTTGCCAATCCTTGCATAGAAGGTCTGCCTTCAAATGATCCGACTATCCATTCAACCTCCTCGTTGTTTTCGTCAGGATCACGATCACCGAGGATAAGAATGTGATCGAACGGTTCCTCACCGTTCTCGATATAGCGCTCATATAAAAATTGCAGATCATTTCTGATCTCTTCTGCGTTACCCGATCCTTCATCACCATAGCTCAGGATATCAACCTTATGACCGGATTGACGTTTCCACTCGATCAGTGGAATGGCGTATTCAAGTGCCTCCTCGTGAGTGACTATCGCATAATGCTTGACATAGCTTGAGCTACCGACATCATAATCTCTATCTAGACCTTCATCATTGGATATCATGCCCTTTATAAAGCTGAGAAATTCTGTACTGTATGTCTTGTGAGGCAGCAGCTCAACCGGATTAATCGGCTCAGAGTTGGTGAACTGAATGGTTGCTGTCAACTGTTCGTGTTTAACGGTGCGATTATCTGAAAGATCAATTTGTACCGGATAGAGGTTTACATTGACCAGTCTGATACCTCTTATGATGAAGGGGTCACTGATGGTGAACGGCTGCAGCGGGAATAGTTCATTATCACTGTCTGTGGGAGAAAGCCCTTCAACTTTAAGGTCAATACCGGCATGTGGAGGCACTATTAAGGTTCGCGATAATAGAGGAACAACAGGCATTCCGGGCTTGTGTGTCACATGCTCTCCCTCCAGCCTGAATTGTGGAAAGTCCCCCGTCTGCGTGGCAGCAGGATGTTCAATCAAATCATCAATGTTGACGTGAAGATTAATACCGTTTGAGGACTGAACGATGGCAACATGCCGATCAATCTCACCAGTAAAGGTTACCGATGCCGAAATGTGGTTTGCTGTAAAGAAAGTAATGAATAGAGTTAATAGGAATGTGACCTTAAGACAGTGCATGGTGCTCCCCTGCTCGATGTGAACCGTATTTTATGTAGTTGATTACCATTACAATTTAAGTATAGTATTAGGATTGTGCAAGGGATTACCCAAATAATTGATGCGAATCTATTCCGATAAAATCCTTGAATTGACAGTCAAATAGAAAAATAACTTGCTATGGTTGTCGAATAGCATTAGATTATTTGCTTCCGAAACGAGTAACAAGCCAGCTTAGCTCAGGTGGTAGAGCAACGGACTGAAAATCCGTGTGTCCGCAGTTCGAGTCTGCGAGCTGGCACAGAAAAAGCTCCGCAATTTGCGGAGCTTTTTTTATAGCTTTCATTTCACAATACCGCCCCAAAAAACCTAACGAAGCAGAACAGCTCTGGCAAATTGATGACTTCCTTTAGATTCGATATCAATTAGATACAGACCGGTGGATAGATCGTCTCCGTTAAAACCAACGCTATGAACTCCGGAACTGTAATGTTTTGACCCGATGTCCTGAACCAGTCTGCCTGACAGGTCCCAGATTCTAAGGCTTACCTCACTCGATTTTGAGACAGTGAATGAGATTGCGGTTTTATTGTTGAACGGGTTCGGTGAAACCGAGTTCAAGCTGAATAGGGCAGGGGAATGAAACTGATCATCTGTGACAAAGTCTTCGATATTGGGTGTCAACCTCACTGCAACGAATGAATCGTGCTGATACCCGACTTCCTCTTCACCGTCAGATACGATTTCTGCAGACATAGGAAATGACTCCACATCATCATCTTCATGCCAATACATGAACGACAATCCTGCTTCAAACTCTTCGTCAGAACTCCCCCACACGATGATTGGTACAAAACCCTCTTGTGGAACTACTCCAATGCCTGCAATTCGAGCAGGATCAGTGTCATCAGAGTGCACCAGAATCTCAGCTCCTGCTGTCGGTTCAAAATCATCTCCCCACTCGGTGACAAGAATACTCATGGAACTGGAACGGTCAAGATCGTTCACCTCATTCCATTGAGGCTCTATCCATTCATAGGGTTCGTCCTGAATCCCCTGCGGTTCACTCCATGAGAAGACATTCATAGTGTCCATCTGCTCGGCTGCATAGTGGAGTTTAACTCCATCACCCGGTTCAATCATTCCGAGCCCGTTGAAACCGTATTCCGGCACATAGAACCGATGTTCCGCATCTTTTGCCCGGAATGTGACCTGATCGTTGTTTTCCAATGATGTGAATGCTTCCGCAGGATGAGTGGTATCGGTGCGGGTGTATGCTAACCAATTCCAGTCATCTTCGAGAAAAAACATAACCGAATCTGTCAGATGACCTTCAAACAGCAGATCTGAATCCTCAGCCATCAGTATTTCGTACGACCGTAACGGATTCCACGTCTCAATGTCATCTATTCCTTCATCGGGATAAAACAGGCTGCCATGTGCATCCCGCAACAGGACAAAAGCCTCAGAGTCAATCATATTTGCAAACAGTGATTCCAGAGTTGAGTCTTCAGGTGCCACAGGTGTGGAGACAAAATTCCATCCTTCAGCCAAATGGAGTGTGAATCTATTCGGTTCAGGTATTTCTTCCGCATTTATAGATTCTGACGAAGCGTATATAAAATCACCGGAAGTTCCTCCGTTATTGTTCGCCGCATTTCCCACGAAATAGAAGAAAATCTCACCGACATCTTCTTCCGGTGCCGTCCAATCAACTTCCCATGTCGCTGACATCTGTTGATTTCGATACGTACCGGCGGCAGTATGTTTTACATACTGTTTCCCACCTGCATCGCTTATCTGAGTGTTATTCCTGTCCACTCTATCAAATTCACCGATACCGTCATTGTCCTCATCAATTGATGTCAGTTCAAAGCCCCAACGTCTTGCTGTGGAATCACCGAGCACGACCCTTAATCGGTATGTTTCATCAGGAGTGTATCCGTTTTCGGGCAAGCCGAGAAGTGCCAGCCCGCCGTCACCTTCATTAAGGCGAAAGCTGCCGTGGCAATTTATGCATGTTGCTCGGTCAGGAGGCTCACCTGCAACCCCATCAGGCGGGGAACCTGAATTGCTGAAAACTAAAGAAGGGAATAGAAGAAAGATTGATATAATAATGAACTGCATTCAAACACCTTGGATTGTTAGTCATTTCAACATCAAAATAAACGAGAACAAAGGCAGATTATTTGGTTTGGTGCCGGACCAAACTGCCCGGCACGAAAGAAATATAACCGAATTGGTTGTGTCAAAATCCAAGATTGGGATGATCGAAGACATAGTCACCACCGCTATTGATGTCAGCAGTGGAATGACATCCGTTACACATGTTGTTCATTAGATCAGCTCCGCGCATAACTGTACGAATATCGTCATCCATCGGATCCGTGATCATAAACCACTCCCAGCCTCCGAAGTCAGGGTTAAAGTCGCCTCCACGCTTCGCCATAGCTGTCCAAGTGATGTTGCTCTTGTTGCCGAGACTGTCAGCTTCATAGACTTCCTTGGCAAGTACGGTTCCAATTGGAAACTCGCCGTTATTGTAGCGTGCACCCGGTTGCCAACGGTAGGTATCGCGTTTCATCACACCGCCACCATGTGCACCACCGAGCAGCGGATCGTCACCTTCACGGCTGTCAAGCAGTTCCCAACTGCCAGCATGACTGAATATGTCCTGCCATTCAGTTCCAGCGTCAACTGCGTATTCTGCCGGATGATGGAAAATGTAATCCATGCCGTTCATGCCCATACCACTTGCGCTTTTATGGCAACCTTGACACATACCGTCCATGATGTCATCGGTTCCACGCATAGCAATACCGCTTCCATCACCGAGGTCAAAGTATTCCCAGCCACCTTCGTCAGCGTTGAAATCACCACCACGTTTGACCATTCCGAGAAATCCACCCATTGCGACCGGAGATTTCTGACCGTTGTCCCACATGAAGGTTTCTTTCACGAAAACAGATCCGCGATCATATGCACCGTTGTTGAACTCAGTATCGCTGTTCTTGTAAATAATGCGCGCTACAGTGGAATCGTTGCCTCCATGTGCTGTGCCGAGTGTAGCTGAATTGACCGGATAGACTGCATAGTCAAAAACATCCCAGCCTGTGAAATTTGCAAAATCGTTATCGCCTGCTTCAAAACCGTTGTCAACAACCGGCGAAGTACCGCTGTCGTCGTCACAACCGATCACAACCATTGACAGAACCAATAAGGGCAGTATTAACAGTTGAGAAAACCTAAACTTGTGTTTCATCTTGTTTTCCTGTTTCAAGTTTGAGATAGTTAAACCAAAAAATAAAATAACTCCTCGCTACATTCGTTCGTCTCTTCGTAAGTTTCTACGCACGAACTCCGGAATTTGTGGGTAGAATGGGTTTTTCAAATTTTTTTTTCACATTAAACGTAACTTATGATGCACTTTGAATCCATACACAATTGCGCTGTGAAATTGTGATATTTAACACTTAACAAAGCTATTAAAATAATGTTTTCAATTATTAATCGTTTCAAGATACTCTCTCTAATCAACATTCTAATCATCGTTTCAATATCTGTATCAAATGTATCTGCAACCCCTGAGTTTGCCGTTCAGTACAAACAGACATGCCAACTATGCCACCACAATCCTACGGGTGGAGGAATGCGCGCCCTGTACGGCGCACAGTACTTTAGCTACATGGATCTACCGTGGAAGCCTTTCAAGGATTTTGAAGAATTGGAGCAGATACAGCCGAAGCTGAATGATAACTTTCAGATCGGTGTGGATTTCCGTTCACTGTACTGGAATGACATAGGTGAAACAGAGTCGGATCCGGACGGAAACAGCTATCTGACCATGCAGGGAGATCTCTACTTTGCTTTCATGCCGAGTGACAAGACTTTTATCTACGTCGAAAAAGGATTGACCAGTCATTTCGAAGCATTTGCCCAGTTTCAGGGCTTGCCGATGGCGGGTGTTATTAAAGCCGGAAGGTTCGTGCCGAATTACGGCTGGCGATTTTCAGACCATAAAAGTTTTGTTCGGGATGCACTCGGATTCAGTGCTTACCCGACCAAAGGGACACCGTTAGTTGAAGACAGCGGCATTGAGATCGGTTTCTATCCTATGGAGTGGGAGTTCAGTTTGGCACTGACAAACGGTGCTCCGTCAACGATTGATGCTGATGACGGAAAAGCCGTAACTGCCCGAACAGCAGCGAGATTCTCGCTGTTCAATGCGAATGTGACAATAGGGGGGAGCTACCGCTACAATCAGATAGGTTTGTCCAGTCCTGACTTAAGGTTTGGTGGGGGATTCTGGGGGCTGAACCATGGACGATTGACCTACATCGGTGAATCAGATTGGATATTGAGAAACGGAAAAACCGGGTACGTGACAACTCACAAGGTTGACTACCGGATCCGACAGGGTTGGGATGTCAGCTATTCGTACGATTTCTATGATCCTGATATTGACTTGAAAGAAGGGATTGCAACGCGAAGCCGAATAGCTTCAAACCTTTATTTGACGGGGTATCTGGAGCTGATTCCGGCAATTGAATTTAACGAAGACAATAATATCAAATACACTACAACTGAGCTGCAACTGCATGTTTGGTTCTAATTTTGAGGAGATAGTATGTTGAAATTTCTTAGCAACAGAATGGCAATGCTTCTAACTGCAGTGACTGTTTTTGCTACTAATTCGCTCCAAGCAAAGCCTGTGACAATGTTTGTCGAGCATGGCAAGCCGAATGAGGTGAAGTTCACATCCACAGCCAAGATCGAGACAATTGTAGGTGTCACCGATAAAATCAGTGGGTTCATTCATTTTAATCCTGAAAACATTACAGATTCGCTCACTGCCATGTTGGAAGTTGATATGGTATCGCTCGATACCGATAACAACACCCGCAATGAGCACATGAGGGAAAATCACCTTCATACCAACAAGTTTCCTTTGAGCGTGTTTACTATGAGTGGGGTAGAAGGTATTAAAGGTGATGAACTTCTCGGTGGCAATGAGATCAAGTTCACCTTAGTCGGCAAGTTTTTGCTGCACGGTGTGGAGCGGGACGTAAAGCCGATGATCACTGCTACGTATAATGCAGCGGAGCAGATTCTGAATGTGCTTGCAACCATGACTGTGAAGCTGTCTGATCATGACATTCCGCGACCACAGTTTTTAGTTCTGAAATTGTCTGATGAGCAGCAAATAGAAATACGTTTCGCAGCATCAACAAAAAAGTGAGATAGAATAGTGATTTCAGTAGTCGGGCTTGTTTCAAGCCCGACTACAAGGTACCTGATTCACTAATCCACAAAACTCTTAATCAGAAACTTACTCTTTTCATCAAATGATTCGTGATCTTTAAGATAGAATAGATCTCCTGAAATATCCCGAATCAGCAGACCTCCTCCGGGAACCTGATGGGGCCAGTCATCGAGTTGAGTCTGAAATTTCCGCTCTCCCTGAGCGGTTTCCACCTGCCAGCTTCTTATCTCAAAGTCCTCTGTGATCGCCGTTACTCTGACAATCTCCAAGACGAATCCGGCAACTGCCAGCTCTGCTTCAACCGAAATCCGTGAGTTACCGTCCAGATCTGATAGTTTTGGGATTAATGCCACTTCCTTGTCATCATTGTCTCGCAGAGAATAGAAACGATTGGGTTCACTCCAAGGAAAACAACGCTGGATATGCACTGCAACAGCTTTACCGTTATTCGTTGCCCATAACTGCCCGTCTTTGCGATACTCTATCTTAAGACTAATCGGTGATTTTCCGTTTGACCTTTTCAGTCTTTCCGATTCGTCAATTTTTGATGTTCGTATCAGTGTTTCTTGCATCTTTTCTTCTCCATTGTTCTGTGAAATGTAGTCATAGTTGAGATAACCACGACTTCAAGTTATCATTCTATCGTATTCTGTTGGCGGGTGCGATGAATCGCACCCCTACCAACATTGGCACTGTTAGATAGCATAAGCATCGTGCAGTTGCTGCTGAAGTCGCTGAAGCTTGGTATAAGTGCCGTCAGGATTAGCAAGCAGTTTACTGTGAGTACCCTCCTCAGTTATCTGACCATCTTCGATGACGAATAGACGTGTAGCACGACGCAGGGTTGAAAGTCTATGAGCTATTGCAAACACAGTTCTGCCGTGTACCAACCTATCCAAAGCTTCCTGAATCTTTTGCTCTGTCTCAGTGTCAACAGAACTTGTCGCCTCGTCCAGAATCAGAATGCGAGGATTACACAACACCGCACGCGCTATTGAAACCCGTTGACGCTCGCCACCCGACAGTGTATGCCCTCGCTCACCGATAATTGTATCATATCCGTGCGGCATTTTGCCGATAAAGTCGTGTGCGTTAGCTGCCTTGGCGGCTTCGATCACACGACCAACATCCGCATCCTGTTGTCCGTAAAGAATGTTATCCACTATTGTTCCGTGGAACAAATAGGGATCCTGAAGCACCATTCCAACCTGACGACGGTAATGACCTGTATCCAGATCGTTGATGTCCACTCCGTCAATTTGTATCAGACCACCTGTAGCTTCATAGAACCTGACAATCAGATTCGTGATTGTAGTCTTTCCGGCGCCTGATGGACCGACCAGACCAATCATCTCACCCGGTTTAACGTCAAATGAGATGCCTTTGATAATCTGCCTGATTCCATCGTAAGCAAACGTCACATTGTCAAATGTCACACGACCTTCAACCGGATCCAGCCGAATTGATTCGGGATTGTCAATGATCTCAGGCTCGGTGTCGAGCACTTCAAAGATGCGATGTGCCGAGCTTGTTGCGCGGTTCAGCATTCGTGCCATCATACCGATGGTTTCAATCGGCTGTAAGTACATTCCCATGTAGAGCAGAAATGTAACAAACGTACCTACAGTAAGCTCGGATCCGCTACCGAAGACCCGTGGGAGCGCAAACACCCACACCGAAATTGTTAGAGCGTGGACTCCAAGCAGCAGGAGAGGCCAGAACTTTGTCCATACATCGTGGATGTAGTTGAAATGAGTCACGCAGCTATTGTTGCGGTCGTCAAACCTCTCTTTCTCGCGATCCTCCTGATTAAATGCCTTAACAACCCGGATCCCCGGAATTGTGTCCGACAGAACCGCCGTCATATTCGACCATTTACGCCACGCGCTCAAGAACAGACGCTGCATCTTGCTGCCATGCACGAAAAATGCCCACAGAAACAGAGGTATCGGCAGAGTGAGAATCAGACCCAACTTCCAGTCAAGTGTGATTAACACCGTTCCAAGACCGAGTAGCATAATTATGGATAAGCTTACCTCGACTACACCGAAGGCAATAAAGTCCCAAAGCCTATCAGAATCACTGCTGACACGGCTAATCAGACTACCTGTCTGTTTCTTTGAGAAGAAGCTCAGGCTCAGCTTTTGGAGATGTTCATAGATTTCCCGGCGTAGATCACCTGCAACCAGCTCACCCATAACAGACATCTTGTGCAGCCGGATCCACATAGTGCCTGCTCGGATCAGGTAGGTGACAATTAGTGTGCCGATAATTACCCATGCTACGGACATAGCAGATTGATAATCCATAAGACCGTTCTGGAACGGCTTGACAACTTCATCAATCACATATCCGGTCAAATATGCGGGTAAAAGGGATACCACTGTCATAACCACCGCTGACATCATTCCAAGGATTACACGTCCACTGTAAGGTTTCAGGTAACTCAATAGACGCCATACAACCGTCATCTTGTTGGCAGCGACCGATGCCTGTGCATCCCGAATTGACTGTGTAACCGAATCGGAGTAAGCCTTATCAGGTTCTTTAGAAAAACTTACACCATTTCCTGCTATTCGCTGCTCTACGATGAACTTGATGGTTTCCATCGCCTGTTTTTGACGATTGGTGTATCGCAGTGCAGCGAGTGGCGGTTCATCGGGTTCTCCAAGAAATGTTAGGGTTGTGCAACTCAATCCCGGTGTTTCGCGTACAGTCTTAACTTTCGATAGCTGAATGGTATCTATCTTTTCAAAATTTCCATCAGCAACTATCGAGAGATGCTCCTTTCCAAGTGCCACCCATTTGTTCAGCAACTGCATTGAGGGTGACAGGTCAGAAATTGCGTAGAGCTGCACAGGCTGATTATTCCACAGCTTCTCTATTTTCTCCCGTACTTCGAGAGGCATGCTTGTCGGTTGATCCGTGTAGCGGGATATTAACTCGACGTTTGATTGTCCGTTTCTTTTTGACATGGTATTATTCCGTAACATTTTTCTCCTTCATCCTGAAAAGCCCCAAAACTAAAAATGCCTTCCGAGGTTAAACCCGGAAGGCATTTTGTGCCGTTGCACAACTTGTCTATTGTAAATCAGGGTGTCCTCTTCGTAAAAGCAATGGATTGACTGCAACATCAAAACCACCACAAACTGAACCGAGAGCTGCCGGGATATGGCAGAGACGGTTTTCTCCCATAGATTGGGTGAAAACAGACGGCAGTTTGATGTTAATTCGAATCATTTGACTTATGGACTCCTGTAAATAGGCTATTTTCATTATTTAGTCTGATCAAAAAATTTGATCTGCTTCAATTGACAGTGACATTGTAACAATTATCACCATAGAAGTCAAGGATGAAAGCAATTTAATTTACAAACTCTTCAATTTCTGCATGAAATGTTAGCGAGTTTACATGTTGGTATAAGAGGCTGGTAGCATTATATTCATTAAGAATCGAAACTAAATTAGAAAAGAATGAGCAAAGAATTTCAGAAATTAGATCGTCTTAAAGTAGAGTCTTTAGACGACATCCTGGGAATCCCGTTCAAAGTGCTCGATGACGGCTTCATCCGTATAATTGACTACATGGGCTCTGATGAGTCCATCGTTCAGGCTGCAAGAGTTTCATACGGAAAGGGAACTAAAAAAGTCAGCGAGGATAGAGGACTAATCCGCTATTTGATTCGCAACCGGCACACATCACCCTTTGAGATGTGTGAAATCAAGCTGCATGTCCGCGTTCCAATGGACATCTGGAGGCAGTGGATCCGGCATCGAACTGCTAACGTGAACGAGTATTCTACGAGATATTCTATTGCAATTGATTCTTCACATAACACTGCACCTACAGAATGGCGGAAACAGGCATCCAATAACAGGCAAGGGAGTGAAGGTTTTGTTGATGACAAGCTTGGATTAGAGCTCACAGAGCAGGAGTCTCAGCTTAACGAGCGTTACAAAGCTGTTTACAAGCAGCGTGTTGAAGCGGGAATTGCTCGTGAGCAGGCTCGCAAAGATCTGCCGCTATCAACATATACTGAAGCTTACTGGAAGATAGATCTGCACAATTTACTGCATTTCCTATCGCTGAGGATGGATAGTAACGCTCAGCTTGAGATACGTGAGTATGCCAATATCATCGGTAGAGATATTGTCAGCCTTTGGTGTCCGATTGTGTGGGAAGCATTTGAAGATTACAGACTGAATCCGCTATTTCTATCAGACAGTGAACAGAAGATCATTACTGCAATAAACTGTGGGAAGCAGATTCAGGCAATAGACGCAGCAAAAGAGAAAGGGTGGTTAAAGCAAGGCAAGAAAGGATTGCTCAGAAATCGTGAACGTGTTGAGTTTGAAGAGAAGGCAGAAAGACTCGGTATTAAACTCCCTTGGTTGGATTAGATAGAAAAACTATCAGAAGTAGCTGCACTATAATGCTGATTATCTGCTGTAAGGTCGCCGCACCTGACAGCAATATTATTACAACATACTGTCAACCGCGGCGGGTTGACAGCGGATAATGATTGTTCTACAGCGGAATATTCCCGTGTTTTTTCTTCGGATTCCTGTCAACCTTGTTCTCCAGCATCGTTAGCGCAGTGATCAGTTTCGCTCGAGTATAACGAGGTTCAATCACCTCATCAACATAACCTCTTGAAGCAGCAATATAAGGATTGGCAAATTTTTCTTTATACTCCTCGATCAATTTCTCTGCCTCCGCTTTCGGATCATCGGCTTTTTTAATCTGCTTTGAGAAGATGATCTCAACCGCACCCTGTGAACCCATAACAGCAATCTCTGCAGAGGGCCAAGCCAGATTGATGTCTCCGCGGATATGCTTTGAGTTCATGACATCATAAGCTCCACCGTAAGCCTTTCGAGTAATTACAGTAATTTTCGGCACAGTTGCCTCTGAGTACGCATACAGCAGTTTTGCACCGTTGACAATGATTCCACGCCACTCCTGGTCAACACCCGGTAAGAATCCGGGCACATCTTCAAACGTAATAATTGGGATATTGAACGCATCACAGAAGCGGATGAAGCGACCACCTTTACGGGATGAGTCAATGTCAAGCACTCCGGCAAGAGAGGCAGGTTGATTGGCGATGATCCCAATTGATTTACCGGTTAGACGTGCAAATCCGACTACAATATTCTCCGCAAAATCTGCATGTATCTCAAAAAAGTCATTGTCATCAACGATCTTGCAGATCACTTCCTTCATGTCATACGGCTTGTTTGGATTGTTTGGGATTATGTCATCCAAAGCCGGATCTGCACGATCAGGAGGATCGTCAGATACTATAATCGGCGGATCGTCCTGATTGTTTGACGGAAGGAACGAGAGGAGCTTGCGAATTCCATTGATGGCATCGGCTTCGCTGTCAACAGCAAAATGAGCTACACCGCTCTTGGTAGCGTGAGTGTCAGCACCACCCAACTCCTCTGATGTTACATCCTCATGGGTTACTGTTTTAACTACCTTTGGACCCGTCACAAACATATAGCTTGTGCCTCTGACCATGAAAGTGAAGTCAGTTATAGCAGGGGAATATACCGCACCACCCGCGCAGGGACCCATAATAGCGGATATTTGAGGAATGACACCTGACACCAGCGTATTACGCAGAAAAATATCTGCATAAGCACCGAGCGAGACAACACCCTCCTGAACGCGAGCACCTCCCGAGTCGTTAATCCCGATGACCGGAGCACCGACCTTCAGAGCCATATCCATGATCTTACATATTTTTGCACCGTGAGCTTCCGCAAGCGAGCCGCCAAGTACGGTAAAATCCTGTGAGAACAGAAAAACAAGCCTCCCATCAATTTTGCCGTAGCCTGTTACCACGCCATCACCGGGGAAATCATGTTTGTCGAGCCCAAAATCTTTGCTGCGATGCTTAACAAACATATCTATTTCGGAAAAGCTGCCCGGATCGAGGAGCAGATCAATGCGCTCGCGGGCGGTCAGCTTACCTTTTTTATGCTGTGCGTCAATGCGATCCTGACCTCCACCGAGAAGAGCTTTCCGGCGCAGTTCTTCCAATTTCTGCTGTTTTGACTTGTCCACTTGTATAATCCGTATAATAAAATTCTATCTTCTCACAATAAAATATAATATGATTTATTAAGTCGGTTCAATCAACTTATATTACTAAACAATCCGTTTTAGTTTTAATCCGGTTATGGTTTAGAGGTCAGAATGGTCGTTCGTCCATATAAAGAATCAGATGAAGCTGAAGTAGCAGCAATCTGGCGGGAGGTGTTTCCGAATAATCCATGGTGGAACGTTCCTGAAGAGGATATTAAGCGGAAATTGAAAATACAACGCGAGCTTTTTTTGATTGCCGAGTTGGATGGTTCAGTTGTCGGAACTGCAATGGCAGGTTTTGACGGTCACCGTGGGTGGGTTTATTATGTCACTGTTAAACCGGATTTGCAGCGTAATGGGATAGGTGAAACACTGATGAAACGAGTGGAGAGTGATTTAAAGAAGATCGGCTGTACTAAGCTCAATCTTCAAGTGAGAGCTTCCAACAAACAGGTAGTTAAATTCTATAAAAAACTCGGCTACAAAGCTGAGGATCTTGTGAGCATGGGAAAGCTGTTTCAAGATGATGAAGACTGACAAACAAGTATTGTCTGTGTTATATACTAAAGTTATGAGTAATATTTCAAGTAAAACATTATGGGAAGAGCGAGGGAAACGTTTTCTAGATAGAGGCGTTAAAGGTATAGGAGCATCGGTCGCTCAAACAGAATTAAAAGCAGCAGCGAGATTGTGGGACGAGCGTATCGGATCTGTTCTTGGGTGGACTGCGGATATCGGTGCGGGCAACGGTATATTTTGGGATTACGTGAAGTGCCAGCCTGCTAAACTGTTGCTGACGGACATTTCAAAAATATATTCTCAATCTACATACCGCTTCAATCGGTTGGTTGCCGACTCTGAGAATATGCCTCTGAGGAACGAAAGTTTCAACAGTATCGTTGCTCTTGGGCTGCTTGAGTATATCATGAATATCGAGCAAATGCTCAACAGTTGGCATGGCTTGGTAAAACCTGAAGGTCTGCTGCTTCTGTCAAATTCACCGCGAACTGTGCCAAACATGCTAAGATCCACCTTCGGTTATGGAGCGATTCCCCGTGATGATTCTAATGTTCAGAAAATATTGAGTGACACAGGATGGGAAACTGTATGTGATCCGGTTAGAGCCGGTTGGCAGACATTGATGGTTGCCAGAAAAGCAGTAAGAAAAATTAAAAATTCAATGCAACAACTGTGAGTCTGTGATAAAACGGTTGGTAATTCCTTGCCTACATATTAATTTAACAAGTTAACAAATTTTACTTTACATATATGAGCACAATTAACGAAGAATCATTGATGCAAGATATATTTAGCAGCAGTGAAGCTGTTATCGAGATCCCGAATCGGTTGGCAGTACTGCCTTTGCGGGATGTTGTCATTTTCCCTCACATGGTGCTACCGCTGATAATCGGTCGCCCCAAAACACTTTTTGCTGTCGGTCATGCTATTCAGGATGATCGGATGATGCTGTTTGTGTCGCAAAAGGACTCAACAGTTGATGAACCGAAGGCTCCAGACATGAACCGCGTAGGAGTTGTCGGTAGAATTGTGCAGATGTTGAAACTGCCGAACGGGCTGGCTAAGGTAGTCGTTGAAGGGATTGCCAAAGCAAAAGTAACACGATACTACAGTAAGAAATCCGGGTTCATGCAGGCTTCATTTGAACTGATTCAAGAGAATGAAAAGGCTGATACATCTCTCGAAGCAGCAAATCGGCAACTCGTGTCACAATTCAAGGATTTCGTCGCTCTTAACAAGCAGATACCGGATGAGATATTGATGACGATTGATCAGCTCGAGCAGCCGAACAGGCTCGCAGACTTCGTCGTTATGCATCTGAATCGCTCACCTCGTCAGAAACAGCGTTTTCTTGAAATGCCAAGTAGTTATGATCTGCTTGTGGCACTCAGCAAGGAGTTGAACAAGGAGATAGAAGTTCTGACCATTGAGCAGGATATTGAGGGCAAGGTTAAGCATAAGATGACCAAATCTCAGCGCATGTTCTATCTTCAGGAGCAGTTGCGGGCGATAAAAAAAGAGTTGGGCGAAGACAGTGATGAGGATATGTCGGATGTCCACGAGTACGAAAAGAAGATTAAGAAAGCGAAGATGCCTAAGGAAGCAAGGGAGAAGACAAAAGAGGAGATAACCCGGCTTCAGAATACACCCATGATGTCACCTGAAGCCACCGTGATTCGCAGCTATCTGGATTGGTTGATAAATGTCCCATGGTTCAAGGAGAGCAAGGACAACCAAAGCATTGAAGCTGCTCATGCGATTCTCGATGAAGACCACTACGGACTGAAGAAACCTAAAGAGAGGATTTTAGAGCACCTCGCCGTGCTGACATTAGCCAAAAAGATCCGAGGTCCGATATTATGTCTGGTAGGACCGCCGGGAGTGGGGAAGACCTCACTCGGTAAATCAATGGCAAGAGCCTTGGGAAGAGAATTTGTGCGGATATCGCTCGGTGGAGTACGTGATGAAGCTGAAATTCGCGGACATAGAAGGACATACATCGGAGCCTTACCCGGCAGAATTGTTCAATCTATGAAAAAAACGGGAGTTGTAAATCCGGTATTCTTGCTCGATGAGATTGACAAGATGAGTACCGATTTTAGGGGGGATCCGGCTTCGGCAATGTTGGAAGTTCTTGATCCTGAGCAGAATCATGCCTTTGCAGATCACTATCTCGAAGTGGACTATGATCTGTCAAGTGTGCTGTTTGTGACCACCGCAAATTATCGTGACGACATCCCCTGGGCACTGCAGGATCGAATGGAGATCATTGAACTGCCGGGCTATCTGCATCAGGAGAAGTTTGAGATTGGAAGACGTTTCCTCATTCGCAAGCAGATCGAGGAGTACGGCTTGCAGGACTATTCTATCAGCTTTACAGATGCAGCACTCAATATGATAATAGAGCGCTACACCCGTGAAGCCGGGGTACGTGAGCTGGAACGCCAACTGGCGAAGATTATACGGAAATCTGCACGGAAACTTGTTCAGGACAAGAAGAAAAAACCAGAGATACGGATAGATGAAGCATTGACAGAAGAAATGCTTGGAGTGGCACCGTACGATGAGATGATGGTTGACAGTTCAGACAAAATCGGAACAGCGATAGGCTTGGCGTGGACGCCTACGGGCGGTGACCTGCTGCTTATTGAGGCTGAATCTATGAAGGGGAAAGGTGATCTCACACTTACAGGTCAACTGGGTGATGTTATGCAGGAGTCTGCACGTGCTGCCATGACCGTCGTTCGATCCCGCGCCGGCAAGTTAGGCTTTAAGGCAGATGAATTCCTTGAACAGGAGATTCATCTTCACTTCCCGGAGGGTGCTGTTTCCAAAGACGGTCCTTCTGCCGGTATTGCTGTAGCTGTTGCATTGGCATCTCTTTTCTCAAAGAGAGCTGTAAGAGGTGGCATGGCGATGACCGGAGAGATTACGCTTCGTGGAGATGTTCTGCCAATCGGAGGTTTGCGTGAGAAGCTGATGGCTGCTCTTCGGGCAGGTGTGAAGAAAGTTATCATACCGGAAAAGAACAAGAGACAGCTTTCTGAAGTCCCGGATGACGTAAAGGATCCGCTCAAGATTTATCCTGTGAAGGATATTGATGAAGTGTTCAAACTAATGTTGCTTCCGAAGAAAAGGAAACCGAGAAAGAAATCCCCCCAATCTAAATGAGTTTGGATGGAACAATGAAACTATCTTTAGTCGTCATCTTTGTTTTGCTGGCTGCAACTCTGTGCCGTGCAGCAGAGCAACCTAACATCATTGTGTTCCCTCACAAGGGCGAATCTGTGTCAAAGAAAACAGCTCTAATGGTAACCGAGCGAATCAGCGAGCGATTGAGCAGATCCGGTAAAGTCCGAGTTCTTGAGCGTGATGAGATCAACAAGATTCTTGAGACTATAGGCAGAAATCTGGATGATTGCACTGAGGAGGGTTGTGGCATAGAATTGGGGCGACAGCTTGACGCAGAAAAGATAGTTGCCGGATCAATAACCCGCATCGGGAGAAGAATTACCATAATCTCTAACCTGATTGACGTGGCAACCACCGAAAGAGAGATAACAGTCAGCAGTGATCTGGACGATGTCAGCGAGGAAAGATTGGTGGATTATGTGCCGGAGTTGATTGAGAGGATGACCGCCAAAATTCCGCTCATCGGAAAGATTATTGATGTTGTCGGTGACACCGTGATAGTGGACATCGGCAAGAAAAACGGGGTTGCAGCGGGCGATGAGTTGGTGGTCATTCACAGCAAACTGTTGTCGGATCCGGAAACCGGTGAATGGAAGGGATATCTGCCAAGGGTCATTGGACGGTTACAACTGATTGATTTCATAAATAATGATCTTTCACGCTGCCGGATAATCACGGAGAAGAGATCATTGATGCAATCGGTCAGGGCGTCTGATGTTGAAGCCGGTGAGAAGATCCGGGTACACCTCGATCAATCTGCAGTCAGTGTGGATATTAAGTCTGTGCCTGCAGATGCGGAGGTTTTCATCGTTGGCGAAACAGAATCCATCGGTAAAACGCCATTAATACATCATCTGAAACCTGGTGCTTATCAATTCCGATTTCATAAGGAGGGATACAGTGATCGGCTTGAATCGCTTCTGATCGAACCGGGTGTGAGGCACAGACTGAACCCGAAGCTAAAGCCAATATCCGCTAAACTTACAATCATCAGCGACCCCCACGATGCTCAGATATTTATTGAAGGGAAATATGTAGGTCAGACACCGTT
This sequence comes from uncultured bacterium, assembly GCA_964627035.1. Lineage (GTDB taxonomy): Bacteria > Electryoneota > AABM5-125-24 > Hatepunaeales > Hatepunaeaceae > CAZVKN01. Next base: position 23,570 of record CAZVKN010000001.1, read on the forward strand.
TATTGTGCCGGAGCAGCCGACAGGTCAGATTAAGATCGAAGTAAAGAAAAATGAATATATGGATGACCACAAACTGTATGAAGTTAAGCCTAACCGAAACAACAGCGTAAAATTCAAACTGACCCCCTCAAATTGGCAATTGAAGAAGAAGTGGAAACGTAATGCGATCTTGGCTTCACTGTTCATACCGGGTAGAGGGCAGATCAATAACGGACAAACGCGCGGTTGGTTGTATCTTCTCAGTTTCGGGGCTTCAATCGCAATGGGTCTGAACAGTCAGAGTGAATATTCTAAGGCGAGTGACAGTTATGACAACGCCAAGTCGGAATATGATAGCTTACCGGTAGGCTCTAATCAGCGTAACATCAAATTTCGAGAGATGGAATCGGCACAAGTCAATATGTCGGACTGGGAAGATAATGCACGGATATCATGGATGTCAGCGGGTGGGGTCTGGATGTTAAGTGTAGTTGATGCGGCAATTTGGGGTGGGAACAGGTCTGTTTCGCTGACAACGAGAACATCGGTAAATTCGAGTGATATTTCGGTTAGGGTATGTTTAGCATATAAATTCTGATCAATCTGCCAACAATTTATCAATTCTTTCCTCCAACAGATCACCAGAAAAATGCTGCTCATTAACTCCACTATAATTCTCTATTTCTCTTAATGCTGATTTCAAATCCAATTTTCCTTGGTATTGATATAAAAAAATCTTCTTCCTATGGAATCTCTGCGCCAGATACATTTGCTCTGTTTGGCCCGGTGTTGGAACGAGTATAGCCTTCTTTCCGAGTTTAGCAATGTCCATGATCCCGCTATAGCCTGACCTCATTAGCACAATATCCGATTGAGCTATTGCCTCATTCAATTCTTCAGCAGTCATGTATGGTACTACAGTGAGGTTGCCATTTTGATTTTTATCTCCGTTGTCTTCTGTAACACCGCTTATTACAAGCGTTTTAACTTGTAATTGAGCTGCCTGCTTTAACACCAGGTTTTCAAATATGGTTCGCTGTGGTTCCGGTCCTGAAACAATTGCAATCACATCCCATTTTTTTTCTTTTTTAATGGTTTGAAAGCGGCTGAGCGGACCGATATAATGGCTGTTTTCCGGTGGTTTACATTTATGCGCAAGATCACCGCTCAGGTTCAGCTCGCCTTCATTATCCGGTATCCAACATTCACTGTACTTTCTCATAACAAACCTGTGTATCGCACTTATCACAGGTTCTAGATGCCGGAGCATTCCCGGCATTCTAATTAAAACCTGATGGGTCATGTAAACAGTTGGAACAGTCCTATGCCAAAGACCAAATCTGTTGTCGGAGATTACAGCATGAACATCATAGTTCTGCACAATTGCCTTCAATCGTTGATGCTCTAAAAAAACTCGAAGTAGCAGTTTAGGCATTTGTCCAAGCATCATTCCTGCGATAAAACCTGTACGGGGATAGGTGATGTTGTAACCCGGTAGTAAAACAAATGTCAGATTTGGAAATTCCTTCTTTAGCAGCTCAAATGACCTTCCGGATCCAGCAATGATGACATTTGCATCGCGGTTGAGCAGTTTGCGGATAATCGGAATGCAGCGCGTTGCATGTCCTAAGCCCCAGTCAAGTGGAGCAACCAATATGTTCTTCACTTCGATTTGACCGTGAATTCAGCTTTTGCAAATGCGCGCCGACCATCAGTCCATTGTGCTTCCGCTTCTATCCAGTGGTAGCCGGGCTCGTTGGGAGTGTAAGTAAACTCCCTGTTTATTAAAGATTCTTCTCCTTTAGCCTCCCATACAATACGCGCCTGATCCATATCAATTCCAGGAGATGACAAGGTTGCCTTGATTTCATTTCCAACTACTACTCTTGCAGGTGAATATATTATTGATGCTCTTTGGAATTTATAAGGTTGTATATTAAGATTTGTATTTGTCATTAGAAATGCCGAAGTTGCTAATGCACGAGCAAGCTTGACAGTAACAAACTCTGTTCTGACATTAAAAGAGTCACCCCATCTGTCATAAAACGGAAAGCCACCATCTTTTTTGTTATCAGGTGGATAGCTTAGTTCTCGGAGTTCCTTTTGGTAAATCTTACTATATGGAAATGTCTCCTGCACGCTACCGAGAGGGAAACCGGATGGAGGCATCACTCTGCGGTCATTCTGCCCATATTGATGAACGATTTCCCGCTGCCGTTTCCACCCAAGTCCGGTTACAAAAGTTACGTTATTCGGATTTGTCCCTGCAACAAAATTCATATTCTGCAGGATAATGTCAATCATCCTATCATGTAATTGATTCAGATCAACGATCAAATTATCTTTCTTTCGCTTGCTGGGAATGGTATATTTCTCTTGCTTTCCTGAGAATATGGGAAGATTGTATGCAGTTGCCAAATCAAACATGGATTCCATAGGGAAATAGTAACTACCGTTAAAGAATCGTTTACTTTGGTTTGGAAAACTTGTGCCGTAACTGTTGTCATCAGCCCAACTTATTAATTGATTGGCGCGCGTGATCAGTTCAAGCTCACATATCTTGTAGTAGTCATCATCGAGTGTTCCTATAGGCACACGTCCCGATTTTTCAGCGAACAGATAGCTGCGGATGATGCAACCGTATGCCTTATACAGCCTGACCCACTTCCAGTGCATGGTCTCTCTATCATTCGGATTGAAGGATTCCAATAACCTTTGATGATACTTTTCCTCACCTGTAGCGAGAAACATCTCGGCATTAGCCCAGCTTATTTCATCATCGTGCATGAATTGATCGCCGTAGTGGGTAATTTTTTGATATGCGCCATCATGCCCATATCTTGCTATGGCACGCTCAAGGAACTCCATTCCTTTTCGAGCTTGAACCAAGTATCTTTTTGCATTTGACGGATAGAATTGCATGAATGCAGGAGAAGAACCGACTTGTGCTAAGGCTGCGACCGCTGCCGCCGTTGCAGCAGTAGTTTTAGGGTAAACGACTTGCGGTACTCCCGAGTCCGGCAGATCGTGGCTCTCATACTTCTTGTCGCGAGGGTAGACCATAAAATAGAATCCACCATCATCATCCTGCAGTTTGGACAGGTAGTCAGCTTCCCATTTTGCAATTTGAAGAAAGTCACTGATACCGTCACCACTCTCCGGTAAGCCAAGGTTGTCCAATTCTGAAATACCTTCAATCGCATCCACGGTAAATATAAGGTAGTGGATTAGCTCAGCGACATTCGTAGTGTACTTGCTGTAATCACCGGCATCGTGGTGACCACCTGAAGCATCAAGCTCACCAGTTCGATTAAACGGGTACAGGCTTGCATTGACATTTTTCAGTTGAGGAGCAGTGTGACGTGGATTCTTTGAATATTTTTTTGTAAAGCCCGATAGAAACTTCTGCACTTTTTCAAACTTCATTGTAGGGATTTCAACGGAATTTATGTGGCAGGCATCATGAACAAATCTTGTGAATGGAAAGCTGTTATCCTCTCCGCAGCGTTGATGGTACATTCCAAGCGCATACGTCCGCGTGAATGCTGCTGCAACACCTTCGTCAATGAAAAAAGGAAAAGATGTTCCAAGCATTGGCATGTACAGTTGATATTCACCAGTATTGGCGAACTCGCTGAAATCTGCCTCAAATACATGTTGATACGGTTGTTCTTTCAATTTGAATCCAGTCTCTCGTCGTCGCACCAACGTAGATGTAAACACATTTTTTTGGCTACTTGCATCAATGATGTGAAACATCAGTTCTTCAGTGATTTCCAGTTCACCCACACTACCAAGATAATAACCGATAATAGCCTTTTTTGGGTAGCTCGGTAAGTAACCGACCTGATTGACATGTATAGCCGGACTGAAGCGGTGTCGTTCCATCGTCGTGACAAATTGTTTGTTTTGGCACCAGGTCTGACTTCCCTTACTGCTTACCTTTACAAGTGAACCGTCCGGTGTAGGGTCATTCAATTCAATATACAGATAATTCCCAATTCGAATGTCCCGCTGTTTAATTGGAGCGTATAGTACTCGTCTCTTGAATCCGATTCGCTTGACACCAAGCGGCTTATCATCTGCTTTAATCAGAAAGTCAGTTATATCCGGTAAGGAATTAATCTTATCACCTCTGACAAAATCCCATTCTACCAAGTTGCCTACATCATCAGGACGAGTCACAAGCATCAGCTCAAGGATAGTGGGGGAGAGGACGGTCAAGCTGTGGAATCCAACTTCTGGAATGGCGGGCGGATTGTGCATATCTGAACTAGCATGAGAATCTGAGTTTTTACACAAAATGACAGATAAGATAAGAATATGTGTTAGAATGCGATATTTCCGGATTGGCTGCATAGAAAAACCTGTGTTATTCAATCTTGTCTACAATATATGCAGATCGGTACGGTTTAACAATCTAACAATGGTTTCGACACGCCGTTGGTTTCGGACTCCAAATAAAAGGGTTAACTTATCGTAACAATCTGAAAACAAACGAGAGAATTGAAATACAATGAGCAAAGTAATCGAGACGGGAGCGTTTGCACCTGCTTTTACACTGCCGGATCATAACGGCAAAGATGTAAAATTGAGTGATCTCAGAGGAAAAATCGTAGTCATCTATTTTTATCCTAAGGACTTTACACCCGGCTGTACAACAGAATCGTGTGATTTTCGCGACAATTATGCTCGCTTACAGAATGCAGGTGCTGAGGTGATCGGCATCAGCCCTGATGATTCCACCAAGCATACCAAATTCCGCGATAAACACGAACTACCTTTCACACTACTCACCGATGAGGAGCATAAGGTAATGGAAGCATACGGTGCGTGGGGAATAAAGAAGAACTACGGGAGAGAATATGAAGGTGTAATTCGCAGCACTTTCATCATTGATAACGAAGGGAAAGTCGTGAAATCATGGCGAAACTTGCGAGTGAAAGGACATGTTGAGAAGGTGCTGGCTGAAGTGCAAAAGCCAAGCACCTGATTAGGATGCGTGGTAAATGTTAGGGTATATTGAAAAAGCTAGAGCAACTTTGCACTGACTAATATCGCAAAGTTCCTTAAGCAAAATTAAAGAAAAATAATCAACAAAGGCATCGAAATGATCGAATCTGATTTGACTCTAATTGAGATTCTTGGTCTGGGAGTAGCACAAGAAGTAGCTGCATACAAACGTTATCAGCTTATGGCACAACGTGTCAGCAATCCACTGGTCAAGGAGAAATTCCATTCATTGGCACGTGAAGAGCAGTCACACCGAGAGCTGCTATATGATATGCTGAAGAAGTATTCCGGTGAAGACAAACCACCACTTCCGAAGAAAGCACCTCGTGAGTATTCTGCCGAAGAAATGAAAGAACTACCTCTTCATGAGATTATTGAACTTGCCATCCGGAAAGAGATTGAAGCACAGGAGTTTTACAAAGAGGCAGCACTTAAAGCAAGTGATCCTAAAGGGAGGCAACTCCTCCAGTATCTCGCAACTTACGAAGAAGGACATGAGCGCGCTTTGAAGCAGGAATTGGATGCACTTACAAAGTATCCTCAATGGTTTGAAATTGACGGTCCTGACATACAATTGGTCGGACCTTGATTGATTCTGATCAGAACTCAAGCCACAGTTTACCACAATCAATCAGAACACGCATTACGAAGCTATACGGGATCCGATATCCAATTATTCAGGGAGGGATGGTATGGACATCTGGATGGAAGCTCGCAGTTGCAGTTTCTGAAGCAGGTGGATTGGGATTGATCGGTGCCGGTTCAATGAAACCGGAGTTACTGCGTGAACATATCACCAAGGCGAGAACAGTGTGGGACGGTCCTATTGGAGTTAATATTCCGTTGATGAGAGGCGATATTGATCAACTCGTCAAAGTCACTGTGGAAGATGGCATCAAGATAGTGTTCACTTCAGGTGGGAATCCAGCCAAGTTTACAGACTATTTTCACGATCACGGTTGTATTGTTACTCACGTAGTACCGTCTCTCAAGCTGGCACTGAAAGCAGTTGATAGAGGAGTTGACGCAGTTGTCGGAGAAGGAACTGAAGCCGGGGGGCACAACGGTTTCGAGGAGATCTCTACCTTTGTGTTAATATCAAGATTGGCAGATCATATTAATGTTCCGCTGATGGCAGCAGGGGGTATTAGGGACGGTAGAGGATTGTCGGCTGCTCTATCCCTCGGTGCGGATGGAGTTCAAATTGGTACGAGGTTTGCGTGTACGGTAGAAAGTTCAAGCTCTGACAGGTACAAACAGGCTATCGTAGAATCAAAAGAACCTGCAACAATATTGACCCTAAAAAGATATAGCCCGACTCGGATAATCAGAGGAAGATTCGCCGATGAAGTCAGCACAGCCGAAGCAGAAGGAGCTACGGTTGAAGAGATAAATCAATTACACGGAAAAGGACGAGCCAAATCAGGCACATTTCTCGGAGATTTAAAAGACGGTTATCTGGAAGCCGGTGAAGTTGCTGGCGATATAGATGAAGTTATGAGTGCGAAACAGGTGGTAAGAGATGTAGTTGATGCCTATTTCAAGACGATCTCTTTGCTTCCTTCAATTTGATAGAATACTGTCAGATTTGTTTATTGTAGAATTTTGAGGTATGATGCTCTAAATCAAGGAGCTTTGGTTCCCCTTCTTTTAGAGTATAATCTTCTTCAGCAAAAATTTGCTCTGCTTCGCTTTTATTACCCAGTTTACTCTTCACAATTCCAAGATTAATCCTGACAACTGATTTCTGAGTAGTTAACTCATCAAGATCGTCAGCTAAATCAAGGGATTCGTTCAAAAGTCGCTCTGCATTGGAAAGGTCATCATTGTCAAAGGATATAAGGGCACGATTATGGAGACAGTAGATTAACTCTGGCATGTTTTTTACTTCTGTACAGATATTTTGGCTGGTCACAAAGATATCATCAGCCTTCTGCAGCATACCCAACCGATAGTAGGTCTGTCCTAACAGGTGATATGATTCAATTATCTCATCCACCAATCCTTCTCTTTTCAACAGTTCTAATGCATTTTCCAGAAGGACTGCTGCATCCTGAAGTTTTTGCTGCCCAATTCGATATTTTGCTCTTACCTGAAGAACCATTCCTGTCTCTCTGATCGTAATCGGTGAATTTGGAAGTTTGTCAAGTGACATCCCAGCATCGCCTAACAGTTTTTCCGCTGATTCCAAATCTCCCTGATTCACTTTGATATTTGCCAGAGAACGTTTGGTGGAAACAAGTGCGAGAGGAGGCAATTGTTGTTTGCTGCGAGCCGGTTCAATTTTCAGCAGTTCCCGAAGTTGGTCACGACGATTCAGCAAGTCGGTAGGTTTATCATCATCCCGTTTCTCTATTTTACCTATCGTAATGTTATACACATCAATGGCGGCTTTAATATAACCCGTTTTCTGGAGGTTATCTGCATGGGCAAGTGCTATCTTTCCAAACAGATCAGGCTTATCCATAAACAGCTCATTTGCTGTGTCAAAGGCAACATTTGAATAATGTAAGCCTCTTTTTTTATCACCGAATCCAAGCCACATCTTAGCACTTGCAAGCAGATATGGCACCGATAAATCTTTGTCTCCTGAATGATACAGATAATGTGCTTTAACGTCCGAGCTGACTTCAGTGTCGGTTTGATCGAGAGAACGGTTTATGCTTTTGTACAGCCTTCTTCTCTCAAGATGAGGGATTGTGTCTCGTATCGCTTGCTTCATCATCTGATGATTGTACATAAATTGTAGTTGTGCACCGCTCTCATGATGATGCAGGAAATTACGATGTTCCAAGTCTATGAGTATATCCTCCAACTCCTCATTTTCCATTGGAAACATGTATGATATTAGCTCAAAACTGAAGTAGTTTAATATGAGAGAGGTTACTCTCAATAGCTCAACATATTTCTCCGGCAGACGGCTCAACCGCAGAGAGGTTATGTTTCGCATCAACGGTGGAACAATAAATTCATCTCGTGCCAGCTCAAAATCAGGTTGATTATTGAGGATCGGACTCTCGAGGATTTCTGTTTTGCCGTCTTCAAGAAAATGAGCCAATTCCAAAGCATATAAGGGAATACCGGCGCTATATTTATAGAGTCGGTCTAAATCATCGTCGGAAAGAATTTCGGAACTTTCACCGGATTTAAGTGATATTAGCAGCTTTGTCTCTTCAGATGAGAGATTGTCAAGTTTGATGCGCCACAACCGACCGGTACGCGCGATGCTGATTAACGATGAAGCGATAGAGTCTTCAGATTGAAGCTCAAATGTTCTGAAAATGCCTACGAGCAACATCGGCAAATTTTTAACTTCAACTGCCAGCATCGAAAAGAAGTTAAGCACAGCATCGCCAGCCCAATGCAGATCATCAATAGCTAACACTATTGGTGACTGCCTCGCCAATCTCACTACCCATTGAAGAAGTTTTTCGAGAAAAATGGATTCAGAATAGCTTTCGAGTTCTGTGTTAACATTCTCATATTCATCCAGCAGTGATTCCAAATCAGCCTTCAATTCACTCGACACATTTGTATTTTGTCCAAACATGCGGGCAATCTGGAACAGTTCAGGGAAAGGCTGAGTAGATATTATCTCCTGTGACTCACCCATGCCGACAATGAAACTCTTGGGAACTAACTCGATGAATTGTTGAAACAGACGAGTTTTTCCGATTCCCATCTCGCCTGAAACAATAAGTGCCTGTCCGCTGCCATTCATCACATCGCTAAGGAGATGCCGGAACATCGTTATCTCATTTTTCCTGCCTACGAATGCCACCGGTTTTTTAAGCGTCGGAAGAGAGATGATACTATCAGTTTGTGATTTGACCAAGAGCGACGCTGGCATGGATAAATCATTCAAATCTGTCAGCATTTCAGAGTCTTTGCTTTGATGTTTGACCTGAGTCACCTCGTAACGACCGTTTCGCAGGCTGTCAACCAATTCCTCCAGCTCTTTTCTCGGTGGCGCATCGTAGGTTTTCTCCATCACATTAACGTAGGTGGAATATTGCCTGAGAGCAGCCGATGTCTTTCCCTGATTTGCATACGCACGGATGACGCCTTCATGTGCAGGCTCAAGATCCGGGGCTGTAGCAAGTGCTCGCATAAACGGTTCTAATGCTTTTCCCGGTTCTCCTGCATTCAAATAGATTTTACCCAACTCAACTGATGCATCGAGAAATTTATTCCTTAACTCCTCGCGGCGATGAAAGAGCCATTCCTCCCAAAGTGGGAGGTTTTTTAGGGTAAACCCTTCGAGAAACGAACCTTTATACAGTGACACAGCTCGATTTAATGAATCGATTCTGTTCTCAGACGAAAGCTTTCCTGCGAATTCAATCAAATCCACACAATCACTTGTCAATCTAAACTGCTGATTGATCTGACAGGAATTTCGGTTGGCAACGAGAGGATCAAATTCTGAATGTGGTGTTTTGAACAGTTTACGGATGTTCCACAGTGCGTGTCGTAAATTATATCGTGCCTGGTTTTCCGGCGACTCACTCCAAAACATGGTCATCAAACTGTCGCGCGATACAATCTTTTCAGGATTATCGAGCAGATAGCAAAATAGACCGAGAACTTTTTGTGTGGCAAACTGGGTCAGCACTCTGTTTTTCCACGTAATCTTAACCCCTCCCAAAAATTGTGTGGATATTTGGTTTTTGTTTGGCATTCTGGCTCAATGCTCGACTTCAATAACGCCGTTGACTGTCCATAATTCTGTAATCAGGTTTCCGAGATCGGAAGCCTCATCTACAGATTCAATTGTGATTTTCACGCCTCGCGGACCTTGTTCTGACCTGAATCTATCAACCGATATCTTATGTTTTTCAAGCAATGTATGCAGCTTTTCTCGAATTTTTGAATTATCTTCTCTGAGAGTTAAACGGAGCAGAATCCTGTTTTTTTTCGGATTAAACTGTTTTTCAATAAAATGCAGAAGAGTCAATGTTAATAAAATGATCGCTGTGATGAGAAGTGCCAACATTGGATGACCGTTACCGATGATCAGACCGATAGCGGCAACTATCCAAAAAGTGGCTGCTCTATGGATTCCTGAAACCTTGCTTTGCGATTGTACCATGATTCCAATGCCCAATAGACCGATTCCCACCACAACTGAGGAGGACATCAGCATCGAGTTGACTGAGTTGTCTCCATTTGAGATCGTGATTATCTCCGCAACGATCATATACAGTACCGATCCCAGGCAGATGAGCACATTATTCCTTAACCCACCACTCTGCCGAAGCTGTCGCTCCAATCCGATCAATCCACCACAGATCAATGCCATCAAAATTTCCCACATGAATTTGGGAAAAAGTTCTCCTAACTTGATAAGATCTTCCATGTTACATCCTCTGTTCTGTCAAGCGTTAGAAATGCGAAATGCAGATCGGATACTATGTTTGATTGCTCTATATATCCTTATCAATTGATGCCCAAACGTTGCAATATTCCACCACAATCCCAATTCATCCTTGCCGTAAATCTCTGCGGCTGTTGGGATGTCATGTGACAATAACACAATATCATAAGCCATCAAATATCTTCCCCCTCTCTTTCTTGCTTTGATCGGATCAATGGTCGCAATGCAGTCAGTTGTTCTGATAAAATTCGCCGGATGAGGATCTCGATGAATCCATCCTTTTGTATGCATGGATTTTACAAAGCGAACCATACTCTTACCATCGGACAGCGACAGTGATGAGCCTTCCATAAACGGGTAAACCAACCAACTTTTTACGATAGATCCCCACTTCTTTTGCTGAAGGAGTAGTGAAGGTGTTGGAGTCTCTATATTTGACTCGGATAATCCGATGCCGTTTCTGAATGCAATTTCACCGACAGTCGGAAAGAGCAGGGAAGTCATCTGAAACCAGAACCAATTTTCCTGAATTGTGAATTTCTTAATAACATACTTAACTTCACCAATTGTCACCAAACCGACCTCAGAACGGTGATCCTGTTTCAAAATTTCATCCGGCTTAGTCAGTCGCGTCAGGAGTTGATCAATGTCTGAACTTGATTGAAGATTTAGTTTGGCTGATGCTTGCTCGTTAACAGTGATTTTCCAATCAAAATGTCTTATCTCTCTCAATGACACTACACATGAACTCGGTTGGGGAGACCGACAATGTTCAGGAATTCGTCAAGATCAGATAAATCTTCAACCAGTGCGGATGAATTGTGTTGTTTCAACTCATCAATGTCAATACCTCCGGTGGCGACCGCCAATGTGTTAGCGCCCATCTTCCTGCCATTCTCAATATCTAAAGGTGTATCGCCGATCACCCAAACATGTTCTGAGCTGAATTCAATGTCATAATGTTTGCATGCTCTCTGTTTGGCAATTCTAAGAATCTCAGCTCTATCAATGCTGTCGCTACCAAATCCGCCAGTCTGGAAATATTGTCCAACATTGAGTTTGTTTAGTTTAATGTATGCTGCCTCTTTTTCATTACCTGTTCCCAATGCAAGATATGCGTTAGGTTCATGGTGAAGGCACTCCAGCAGTTTATCAACCCCCGGTAGTAATCTGCAGACCTTCCAATTAAGGATTTCATCCTTCAGATAGCGCAGGTAAAGCGAGATAAATTTCTGATAGTGATTCTGAAAATCTTCCACAGGTTGATTATGATTAATTAGAATCTGCTTAAATATCCACATATCAGTTCGACCGTGTGGACGGATTCCTTCCGCTGCGTTTGCAATCTTGTAAACGTCTTCAAAAGCGAGTTCAAAGGCTCTGCGACCCAAACCGAAAGTATTGCAGAGAGTACCGTCAACATCAAATATCAACAGCACAGGTGAATGCGGATCTTGGTTGTCAGTCAGTGATGATCCTGAAGTTATTATAGTTATTCAGAGATGGGTTAAACCGTAACTTCACGTCATCAATCCTACTGAAACCGTTACCTAATTTCAGGTTCTCAATAAAGTGCTCTATCTGTAGTCTGTTTCCTTCGATCCAAGCTTCAACCGTTCCATCACGTAAGTTCTTGACTGTACCGGATAATCCGAGTTTGACAGCAGTTTTCTCGACAAACCATCGGAATCCCACACCCTGAACACGACCGTGAAAAATTATGTGTGCATTTATCACGTTTAGCTTACCGATGACGGGATCTCACCCATTATTGCAGCAGTTGCAGCGACCAACGGGCTTGACAGATATACTTCAGAATCACGAGATCCCATCCTGCCACGAAAATTGCGGTTTGTCGTTGCAAGGCATTTTTCACCGGGTGCCATTATACCTTGATGCGCCCCGAGACATGGGCCGCAACCTGGGTTTAATATGACCGCACCTGCGTCAATCAAAGTCTCAAATATCCCATTTTTCATCGCTTCTTTGTAGATTTTCATTGAGCCTGGTATTACGAGCAACCGGACGTGCGGAGATATCTGTTGATCCTTGAGAATATCAGCAGCGATTTGCAGATCATCAAGACGACCGTTGGTGCAAGAACCGATGACAATCTGATCCAGACGGATACATGCAGCCTGAGAAAGCGGTACGACATTGTCCACATGATGAGGCTTGGCTATTTGAGGTTCCAGCTCTTCGGCATTGATGACATGGCTCTCAATGTAAACGGCATCGTTATCTGCCTCGACAGGTGTATAGGGATCATTGGTTCGGGGCTTAAGATATTCTTCTGTCTTTTTATCAAAAGGCACTACTGCAAACTTTGCACCCATCTCCATTGACATATTTGAAAGAGTGAATCTGCCGGAAACAGACATATCAGATATTGTCGTTCCATAGAATTCTATCGCTTTATAGTCTGCACCTCTGGATGTCAGTCTGCCGAGCAGGAAGAGAATCAGATCCTTTGGTGAAACACCGGGGTTAAATTTTCCGTTCACCTCTATGCGGATTGACTCAGGAACCCTAAGCCACAGCTCACCCGTAGCCCACACAGCAGCCATTTCCGTTGCACCGATGCCGGTTGATGCTGCGGCGAGACACCCGTAAGATGTTGTGTGCGAGTCTGTACCGAGAATCAATTCACCGGGCAGGGCATGACCGTTTTCGATCATTACTTGATGACATATACCGGCTCGAATATCATAGAAGTACTTTATGCCTTGCTCGTTTGCAAATTCACGAATTGATTTATGTGCCGTAGCGGTTCTCTCTGATTCTGCAGGTGCTCGATGATCCAAAGGGATAATAATCCGATCTGGATTAAACACTTTATCTGCTCCGATTGTCCGAAAATGTTTGATAACCAAACCTGCATTATCGTGTGACATCACTTTATCAGGTCTGGCAGTTACGAGTTGTCCGGGTGAAACTGAATCACTGCCGGATTTCATCGCTAATACTTTTTCTGCAATTGTTTTAGGCATAGTTTTAATATAATCTCAGAATTAGGTAGTGTCAGGCAATAGCCAATATTGCAACTTCACGCCGAAATGACAATAAGTTGTAAAATTGTAGTCGGGTTTGTCTCAACCACGACTACAGTATGTCAACCATTGCCTGACACTACTCAGAATTATTGAAAACTTGATATTAGTCAATTCTCATCACAATTCATAATGTATATGGACTATAGAGATATTGTCTTTTCCACCGTTCTGCTTTGCGGAGTGCACTAACTTCTCCAGTGGATCAGGCATCTGCATTATTTTCTTGATATCAGCATCAGACAGCATATCGGACAGCCCGTCACTGCAGAGCAGCAAAGAAAAATCGTTATTTTGGGGAACTGCTATCTTGTTAAAATCACAGAAAATGGTTTCATCACCACCGAATGAATTTACAATAATGTTTGAAGGAACATTTGGATCGCCGGTAAACTCTCGAAGAGTGTGGTCGCGTGAAATCTGTGATAATTCCTTCTTACTGAAGCTGTAAAGCCTACTGTCACCAACATTTAAATAATATGTTGAGCCTTCATAGATCAGTACTCCGATAAGAGTTGTTCCCATGCCGCGTGTTTTAATTGATGTAGCGGCAACGGCACGGACCTGATTGTGTATTTCATTCGCACATTGATTAATCTGAGCTTTAAGCTCTGGTGAGGAAAGATTGCGTTTCAGGCTTGATATCTTGGCTTTTAACAGGTTAAGAGTCAGTTCACTTGCAATTTCTCCGGCTTGATGTCCACCCACGCCATCTGCTACCGCAAGGATACAACTGTTTGAGTTATCTGCGTTAAAATCCTGAGAATAGCTGCTATCTCGGAAGATTGTCTGATCTATCAGAATCATATCTTCATTCTGCTTCCGAACGCAACCTACATCGGAAACCGCCGATATATGTAGTCTCAACAGAGGACTCCTAATCCGGTTTACCAGTAATGTAGCAATTTAGGGCGGTAAGCGTTGAATGTCAAGTTGACTGAAACAGTAATAAACTAACGAGAATATTGAAGTGAACCGAATATTGCTAAAACATCTTAGTTTGAGGGCATTAACTTTGTAGTCGGGCTTGTCTCAAGCCCGACGTCGAGGTTGAGGACAACCTCGACTACAAAATCACCCCACAATCATCCTGATTGCGACAATAATGACACTAATCATTGCAATCGCAGCTTATGTTATGTTTCGCTTGAAGGAGAAACGTAAAGGTCAGTTCAAGACCAGCGATACACCTGCGTCCTCAATTGCGGCAAGTTCCTCACTATCTCCGGAAATCCTTGAGATCCAAAAGCTGCAGGGTAACGTTGGTGCACCGACAATGAGTTCAGTTGGTCCAAAACCTAGTACTGCTCCTAATGTTGCGATAACAGATATCGGGTCAGTCGGTCCCAAACCAAGTGCCGCTCCACGAATACCCGACAATATGCCAAATATTCCTGATGCAGGAGTAGTAGCGACACCTGTTCCGACTGTCGTTAATGTTAGTGTTCCACCTCAGGCTGCATCTGCTCCCGCACCGGTTATTCAGCCCCAACCGGTTCAACCGACTGCGGTAACCCCGGCAGATCCACCTCTGGAGCAACCCGCGCCACAACCGGCACAACCTCAGACACAGCCGCTAAGCCAGACGCAATCAGCATTTCTAAACTCGTTAAAAGTATCCGGAGCTGAAACTGAGGAAGAGGCACCTCCTCCGGTGGATCAATCTCACGGATCATTCCGACGCTTTCAAGTGCCCAAGCAGAAACAAGCTCCGCCGAATACTCCGCCATCCCAATCGAAAAATGATGATGCAATGTGGAAATAGGATTCGGCTATCATCCTTACTATTTATAGCCTTATTACTGTTTTCAACTGTTAGCAGCGCCACATACAGGGTACTTCTGATCAAACCGGAAGTCACACTGAATTTTCTGTCATCAGAACATCAGGTTTTCAAAACCGAAGTTGAACACTCATTTTGGGAATCCACTCTTGGTGAAGATTATTCGCTTGATATTAAACCTGAATCAGGACTGGACAAGTTGCTCGATATATATGCTTTCATCATCCTGCCGGGAATAGTGTGTCTGAGTGAATCAAACATCCTGTCGCTCAATGAATATCATACTAAGAAAGGTGGGTTGCTGCTAATCGGAGAAAATGGCATAAGAAATATCGGAGGAGACAATGCAACCGATCTTACGGAAAGACTGTTTGAATCTGAGATCCAGAAAGTGAATGACGATGACCGGGATTCTTACAAACTTCAATTCCGGTACGGTCTGCCGGGCTCTATGGCACTTCCTCCAGGAAAAATGTTCCGGTTAGCTGAAGACGCAGCACCTCTATTTTTGACATCACCTGATGGAACGGAAATCGGTGCTGTATGGAAGAACATGGATGAACCGCTGTACGACAATCTACAAAGACGGGCTTTGCAGTAAGCAGAACTATGGATGGGGGTAGGATTGCCTGGTTTGGAATCAATCTCAGCAGTATTCTTTTCGATCCGGACGAAGAATCATCCTTTCGTGACATGATAGTACAACTTGTAGATTGGCTGGCGGGTGAAAACACAATTACAATTGATCCATGGAAAAACGGAAAGTTCGGTGCGTTTATCATAAACGGTATTGTGAATGACAAGAGTACAGACATTTTAAAACCTGCAAAATTTTTTAGTGAGCTTGATATTAAAAACTCCCTGAGTCTCCCTATCGAAAGGTATGGTAATTACTCTCAATGGTTGCAAAATGATTTTGATATGAAAGGTGAATGCTTATTACACGGGGATCTGACCGACAATGGCAAGATAAGCTCTGCAGAGATGCAGATGCGGAGATTACTGAGCTTGGTGTCGGATATGAAAGGTCAAATGAAAAAGCCGACCGGATTTTTTCCGACAATAACCGGTATGAACGAGCACAGTCTCAAAGCACTTGTGGATGCCAATTTTGATTATCTATATTCCAATGAAGAATTGGAACAGCAGTATCCTGAAATTATTCGGCCTGATGTATATAATGTTGATTCCACCCGCATTATCCGTTTACCCGAATTGATCCGAATTGGTGTGAGTAATGAATTTGAAGTGGTTGACGAAAACAGATTCCCTGAGTTGCTGGATGCACTGAGGATTATGTACGGACTAAGTGGCATCATCTATGACGGAGAAGAGTTAAGCAGTGATTATTATTCAGGCTTGCTGGAGGAGTTGGCACTTACCGTCCATGCAGATTCCTCAATCTGGCTGACAACAGGCAGCGAAGTTGCTAACTGGGTGAATGACCGCGATGGAATGGTGCTGAATAGCAGAATTAAGAAGGATCGTATTAATTTAGAGCTGAAGAACCTAAACGATCATCCGGTTGAAACCGTGTTTCTAAGAATTTACCCGCCTCTGTTTGATAGTGGCTTGGAAATAATCTCAGCATCCAATAAGTGCATACTTTTTGATAACGGATACTATTACCGGATGAAGATTCCGGCACTTTTTGCGGGAGAGATTTTAACGGTGGTTTTGGAATGGAAAAATGAGATTCCTCTTCGCACAGAAACTCCTGCTGCATTATCTTGGTTTTTTATTGTAATTTTAGGAGCATCGTTTATATTTATAGTATGGTCGTTCACATACTTTATGTTCTCGAATAAGAAGATAAAGGTAACAACTTCGGGTGGCAGACCGCCAAAACAAAAAAAGGTGCAGCCGATTGCTTCTCGCCCTATCCGCAAACCGGTTACCAAACCTGAAGTTCACAATGTTATTGCACAACAGCCTCTAACAGAACGGACGGTTCCAAGTCCTCCGGCAGAACCTCAGATGAAGGTGAGATCAACGGTTCGACCGTATCATATTAGCCGGACTACCATTAGAAAACCCAATTCGGTAAACATAGTCACCGAACAGCTTGAAAAAGAGAGGGATTCACGATCACAAGAAAACGGATTGCCGCAGGATATGACAGATAAGATAGGAAATAACGACACGAATGAGGATTGGACCTAATGTCTATTGATCCACAGAAAACCTATGATGATAAACCCCAAAGTAAAAATATTTGGGATCAGATTAGCAAGCTAACAAAAGTTACCGCCAAGAAGGGTTTCTTTATGTTTCAGTTGTTGCTCGCTGCAGGATCAATGTTTGCCATATCATGGTGGGGCTACACGCAGGTAATGAAGCATGTATTAGGTCGTTTTGAGCCATTTGGAGATACATCGGTTCAGATTACTGATCTGCACGGAGTATTGGCGACTCCAAGTGTGATTCTGGTTGATCCGGTTCGTACGGAAGAATTTTTCAGGCATGACGGGGATACGATTATATGGCCCTATATTGAAAGAAGAGATGATTGGCCCCTTGCTGACACACTGTGGTATGCAACCGAGATGGAAGAAGAGGAAGACGATGTGGAAGCATGGGATATCATGGCAAGAAAGGAGCTGGATGAACATGTTCGTCTGATTGTAGATTATTGGAAGGATGTGATGTTCCAGCATGAGATACCATATAAGACGATCAAAGAACCTGGGTTAACAGACATCTCATTTGGGAAGTATAATCTGTTAGTTTTGCCGGCTACACTGTTGCTTTCCGAAGAAGAGAAGAGGGGTATTAAGGAATTTGTCTCCTACGGTGGGGGAGTGATAATGATCTGGTATCCGGGTATTCGTGATGAGAATGGACGATGGAAAGGGAGTGAATTTCTAGAGCAGATCACCGGTGCACTAGTGTCGCGACCGGTTAAAGATTCTACCGGTGGTACGGGTATGATATTGAAAGGAAACAGCCCGCTAACCGCATCAATTCCCCCCGGCACTCATCTCGAATTTTACACCTATAACGGGTATGTCACCCTTGATATTGTTGAGCCAAGAACCAAGAGTGATGCATTTTGGTTTGCACCTTACTGGAAGGGTAAGTCGTACGGATCAGAGAGTTTGATCACTCACGGAAGTTACGTCGAAGGTCGTTTTGTTTGGATTAGCACAGTCCCTGAGTCAGTTCAGGAGCATAAAGACAGCTATGAAGTGATGGACAAGGTGGTAACCAATGCCATTGCCTGGGCGAGTGGAAGACCGGTAATCGGCTTCAACTACTGGCCCGAAGGATACCAAGCCGGTGCGAGTATTCTGTTTGAGGCGAAAGGACGAAAGTCAGATCTCTATAATTTCATTGCTGATGCTAACAACTATGGTATTGTTCCTGATCTGATAGTTGAACGGAACGCTTTCCCGCCGAAATTTAAAACTGACGCTTTGAAAGTCGGAGATTTTGTTCTTTCAACCGGTTACCCACCACAACTCGCCGGTCTTTCTATGAAAGATCAATTGACATGGATTGAATTCCATAAAGAGAGGCTTCAACAACAGATAGGAAAAGAAGCGATTGGGCTGTTCCCGATTGATTGGAATTATGATGAAGCGACACTGACTGCCGCAGCGAGATCGGACATCCAATATATCCTCGCCAATCCCAATCCGAGATTTTACGGACCGAGTAAACGGTATGTTAGGGCGGGGGCGTGGTGGACATTCGCCAGTAAAGAGCTTCTCAGCACCTGTCCCAAAGTTCAGGTCAGTGCTCAGGAGTGGATGGAACATGCTGGAATCAGAGGAAAGAAGGCGTTAATGAATGCTTTAGAGAGAGATATGAAACGGGTTTACCTTGCAGGAGGTATGTATATAGGGATATTTAATCCTGAGATGTTACAACCCAAAGGATTAAGCTCTCTTCCTACATTACTTCATACCAAGCTCGATTCAGCCGGATTTTGGTACACCTCAACCTCAAATCTGATGAATCGCTTTGGAGCTTGTCAGGACATTCGTGTAGCATCTGAACCGGTTACAGAGAGTCGCTTGAGAGTTACATTAACTAATGAAGGGAAAAAGGTCATTAAGAATGTGACATTTCAGGTGTTTCTCAGCAGTGAATATGAGGAAGTTAATGTGGTTTCTCAAGTTGTGGGGATGTCTGTTGAGAAGGTAAATTGGGCTCGTGAAAAGGGGGTGTGCTATTTCACAGTTCCGGAATTAAAGCCAAGAACAAATTTAGCAGTTTTTCTCGATGTAAGTAGTGAGCTGGAAGAGACATTGGAAACTCCGAGTTTCTTCAGAAGATTATTTAACTTGAAACTGTTACAGAATTTGGGGAAAGACAAATGAAGCGGCAATTAAATATATTTTTACTGTTTACAGCATTCTCTTTTATGTCTAACGGTTGTAAGACCGAAAGTATTAATCCTATTAACTCAGCGTCACCTCCGAATATCTACAGTTTATCAATATTCAGATTGGATTCTCTATCGGAGATTCATACTGATTCTATTGAATTTGGAGATACTCTTTTCATCCAATGTAGTGCCGATGATGGTGAGGGCGAAGAACAACAGGATCCATTGCGTTTTGATTGGTTCTCTGAACGTGGTGGATTTGTCGAGCAAGTGGATACGACGACTTACCGCATAAACGATACACTGTGGAATGGCAGTATAAGGGTTCGTTGGACACAACAGGATTCAACCATTGGAACTCATCCAATTTCCGTGAAAGTAAGCGATCTTTGGCACACTTCTGAACATAAGGATACAATTAATGTCGTGCAAAAAGGCTGGTTTACTCCTCCACCTGTAATTGAGAGGTTGTATGCGCATTCAGATACATTAGAGCCGTCTGATACACTTTTTCTATTCTGTGAAGCAGAGTTAGCGGACACTTCAATGGAGCTTTACTACTATTGGAGCTGTCAGGGAGGACGGCTTCTATCCGACAGTGAATCAAATACGAGTTGGATTGCACCGATCACTGTAGGCAGATATTTCATCCATGTTGAAGTTTCCGACTGGTACCATACGGTCTCTGATAGCATACCGGTAATAGTATCTCCACCTGGTACATTTAATCATCCGCCATTCATTCAGGGATTAACTGCATCGCCATCAGATGTAGCTATGAACGGTAGTTCACTGATTACCTGCACAGCAATTGATCGTGACAATGATCCACTAACATATACGTGGTATGCGACAGACGGGACTATAACAGGTAGTGGTCCTCAGGTGACTTGGTGGGCACCGGACAGGAGAGGCGAATTTTCAATCCGAGTGGTGGTTTCAGACGGTGCACTTACTGCAGAAAGTGAAGTTTCTGTTGTTGTGAGTTTATTATATAACAGTGACTTCAGCACGGATCAAGTGACCGGTAGATGGGCGTATTCAGGTTTATTGGCAAATATGGGGGATGCAGACGGTTTTCATGGGATTGAATGGGATTCCCTTAATCAAGCGATGTCCGTAACCGGAAGAAGTACCTACGGAACACACGGTTTTCAATTGACCAGTGAGGGGTTTACAAATGGTGAGTATGAAATTAAAATGATGGCAACCAGTAATCGATTTGCCAATTTAGGATTTGCACCTAAAATGATAGACAATCGGAATTATCTGATGGTCGGCTTCAATTTTAATCTTGGATTTTTCCAGATTTATGATTGTGTTGATGGGAGGAGTAATTGGAAAGCAGACGGATGGATAAACCTAAACCCAAACAGATATTACACCATATATTACAATCAGACCGATGATGGAACGGGGGAAATTATCTTTGAAGGAAACATTCTGTGGTCAGGTGACCTGCCTGATAGATTCAGAAATCCATCCCCTCTCGGGGTGATTGTTTACGGGCTGGAGGATTCCGGTGCAGCACTGTTTGACGACCTGAGAGTTCAAGGTCAATAACTGTTTCCGGATATCTGCTTTGTTTGTTCCTTGATATAGCTATGCAGATTGTCAAAACCAATCGGTTTTGTGATGTAGTCAACGGCTCCGAGCTGGATTGCTTCTTTAGCAACGGTCAAGTCATGCATACCGCTGATCATAACTATCTGTGCTGATTTGTCAATCTCAAGCATTTTTTGTAAGATCTGAATCCCATTCTCCCCCGGGATAATCACATCCAGGAATACAAAATGAGGAGCAAATTCCTGAAATGTCTGCAATGCTCCTGTACCATCCTGAGCAACTCGGACTGAATACCCCAGTGGCGTAAGAAATTTATCGAATATCTCACATACAGCAAACTCATCATCTACGACTAAGATCTTAATCTGCTCCATGGTCACTCTTCCTCGTGTTTTGGATTCGGTTCATTAACTTCAAATATACAACTGAATCCGAGCTTATGCAAGACTATTGTGGAATAGTGCCATCGTGTGGATGAGTGCGATCCGATGAGATTACCTCATGCACATCGGTTATATCATTATCGAGGAAATGTTCTACATCATCAGCAGAGCGGTGAAGGTGATCAGCAGGGACATTCAACTCATGGTAAAGGTAGCCTTCCCAGCTACGATGACGGCGGATGATGTCCCGGGCAATTGAAAGCCCCTTATCTGTCATACCCCAGTCGCCATCCAACATTTTTATCAGACCTTTCCATTTCATCCAGGTCAGCATCCAATCGCTCTCTTCAGGCTGAAATAAGGAATTCGATGATCTTTCGATTGATCGGAATGCGTACGCTAACCGGTCTTCAGTTGCAATCTGCAGTTTGAGTGCCAGTCTGTCTTTCCATATTGACATTAATCCACGACGAGGAGCAAAAATAAACACTATGACAAACAGAACCCCGGCTGTGGTTGTCATGGAACCGGCAATGGAGGCATTCATAGCGCTAGCAATTCCATAACCGCCGACCGATATGAAAGCTGATATGATAATTACCCACCAGACCATACTTGAGAGCCTGTCTGTCATCAAATAAGCTGTGGATGCCGGAACGACGAACATAGCGATCACCAAAATTGCGCCGACTGATTCAAAAGATGCGACTGTGGTCAGCGATACCAACCCCATAAACAGATAGTGCAGCAGAGTTGCCGAAAATCCGAGTGCTGTTGCCAGAGCAGGGTCAAAAGCTGATAGTTTTAGCTCTTTGAAGAAGAGAGCGATAAAGATGCAATTTATAGTTGCTGCTGTACCAAGCACCCACAGTGGACGGGGTCCATAGGAATTATCTCCAATCAACAGGTAGTCCCAGGGTGAGTATGCAATTTCACCGTACAAAACGCAATCCTGATCGAGGTCAACCATCCCAGCCTTCATTGAGATAAGTATCACCCCGATAGCGAAAAGAGTTGTAAAAACTACTCCGATAGCCGCATCCGTCTGTACTTTACCACTCCGGTGTACCCACTCGATCAAAGTAGTTGCCAGCATACCGAACGCAGCAGCACCTATCAGCATCAATATAGGATCTCTATCACCAGACATGAGGAAAGCTATCGCGATTCCGGGAAGAACTGCATGCGAAATTGCGTCAGCGACAAGGCTTAATTTGCGCAATACGAGGAAAATGCCAAGAATGGAACATGAAACAGAAGCAAGGAATCCTACCAGCACGATTATCCATGAATTGATAGTCCAATCAAACATTAGCTTCCCCCCTTGAACTCAATTTCATGAGGAGATTTTATTTCATCGGATCCCGCCAGCTCGAGCAGTTGATGTTCCAGCTCCGGTGTGAAGAAATGCTCGGCTTCTTCCGCATCACGATCAACGTGGTCGGGGGCAATATCAGCTTGGTACATGAGATACAGCTCCCAGAGGCGGTGACGTCTGAGAGATGCCTTTGCCTCTTCACATCCGGACTCGGTCAGCAGAATACTAACATCATCAGAAAAATTCAATAGTTTCTTAGTTTTCAGTAATTTTAGGTATCTCGCTGTCTCTGATAAAGTCCATTTTCTTATTCTGCCAATATCTGTTAGGCTGAATGCTGTGTTCAGGTCGCATCCGGTCACCTCAGCCAGTTCAGCGATAGCTCGCAGACAGTTAGTCACCACCGTGTTTTTCACCTGAATTCTCCGTCGCAGGAACCGTCTGATGAGCCCGTTCTCAGGAGATATCAGTAACGAAACTGCGAACAACGATGCTCCCGCAACCACAATCAACGGACCTGACGGCATTCGTGGAGCGAGAAAACTCAGATAGCTTCCAACAGCCCCCGAGGCAGCTCCGATGAAACCTGCGATAATAATCATCATCCCGAGACGCTGCGACCACATCCTCGCTGTTGCTGCAGGAATGATCAGGAGTGCTGCCATGAGCACTACGCCGACAGCCTGTAATCCGATTACAACCGCTCCGACTGTCAATCCCATCAGCAGAATATCGAGCAGAACAGCCGGAAAACCGATAGCTGATGCATAGTTTGAGTCAAAGCAGAGAAGCTTGAACTCCTTGTAAAGCAAGAGAGATGCTAACAGTAATATAGCAGTTACAATGCCGATCACGATTACTTCATTGGCGATAAGTGAAGCAGATTGACCGAACAGGAACTTATCCAGCCCGGATTGACTTGCGCGTCCCGATTTCTGAATATAGGTCAAAAGGACAATCCCAATCCCGAAAAAAACGGTTAGCACAATTGCCAGCGCAGAATCTTCCTTGATGCGACTGAAGTTTCGTATCAGTAGAATCGTTAAAATTCCGAGCACTCCGGCAATATAAGCTCCGATTAACAGGACAGTTATTGACTTTGAGTTGGTGAGCAGGTAAGCAAGCGCAATCCCGGGCAGTGCAGCATGAGCCAAAGCATCACCTATCAATGCTCGTTTACGGAGAAGTGTAAAACTTCCCAAAACACCGCAGGCGAGTCCCAGCATCATCATACCGCTAAAAACGTAGCGCACATTGGCATCGCTGAAGGACAGTAACCGCGCACTTTGCTCAAGGAATGTGTTCATCGGTTACCGCCTTTGGTCGCCATCTGGTGTGCAAGACTATCAAGGAGTGTCAATCGTCCACCATAAGTCTTTCTTAGCAGATCCGGAGTGAATATGTCATCGGTATTTCCTGATGCAACTACCCGCATGTTTAAAAGTATTAATCTGTCAAAGTATTCCTGAATAGTTCCCAAATCATGGTGTACGACCAGCACTGTCCGACCCTCTTTGCGCATTTCTTCGAGAAGTTGAATGATTGCCTTCTCAGTCGCAGCATCCACTCCAACAAACGGCTCATCCATAAAGTATATCTGTGCATCCTGCACAAGTGCTCTTGCGAGAAAAACACGCTGCTGCTGACCACCGGAAAGATTGGAGATTTGTCTATTCGCATATTTCGTCATTCCAACACGAGCCAAAGCGTTCTCGGCAGCTTTCTTATCAGTTGCTGTGGGGCGCTTCAGCCAGCCAAGTCTGCCATATCTGCCCATTAACACTACATCATAGGCGGTGACAGGAAAGTTCCAGTCAACAGATTCACGCTGAGGTACGTATCCTACTCTGTATCTCATTTTTGAGTAAGGTTTCCCATAGAACTTGACCCATCCGGAGCTGATAGGAAGGAGCCCCAACACAGCTTTGATAAGTGTAGATTTACCCGCTCCATTTGGTCCGACAATGCCTGTCAGTGTGCCTTCCGGAACAGTCAGGTCAATGTCCCACAGCACCGGTTTTCGGTGATAGGCTACTGTCATATCATGGATTTCGAGCGGTGGTGTAATATTTGAATTCACTGTCATAATGAAAAGATTATTAAATCAATTGCAGCGCATCACAAAGCAGAAAAGGAAAAATCGTTGCAATTTAATTGGTGAAGTTGTACTATGTAACGGTAATATGAACAATAATAATGGGAATCGCCCAAGATTTCCACTCATAGAGGGAAAAATGACGGTTTGGCAACCGAAAACACCGAAATTGACCGTAGATATAGTTATACGAGTTAACGACGGGATCATTTTAATAAAACGAAAGAACCGTCCCTACGGTTGGGCTCTGCCTGGTGGATTTGTTGATGTTGGTGAAACAGTGGAACATGCAGCAATCCGGGAAGCTAAAGAGGAAACCGGTTTATCAATTCACAATCTAAGCTTACTCGGTGTTTACTCGGATCCCGATAGAGATCCCCGCTTTCACACTGTCAGCGTTGTGTTTACGGCAGATGCAAATGGAAATCCGAAGGGTGGAGATGATGCTGCAGAAGCTAAGACTTATCAAATAACTAACTTACCGAGTGAGATAGTATTTGATCATAAGAAAATCATTAACGATGCACAGAAAACTAAATGACGATGGATTTTATTGACAGACTTATTCATACACTAAAGAAGCCACTGCCGGGTAATGAAGCTCAGAGGATTATGTCTCCAGAGGGCAGAAGGAATTTTAATCCTGATGACAATTACCGGCAAGCAGCGGTTCTTATATGTCTGTTTCGCAATGATAACGGGCATTGCTTCCCATTAATCCACAGAGTAAAAGATGAATATGCCCACAGCAATCAGATTGCCCTGCCCGGCGGCAAGATTGACAGTGGCGAATCCGCTGAAGATGCTGCGCTGCGAGAAGCAGAAGAGGAGATCGGTCTGGACAGAAACAGTATTGAAGTGGTTGGGAAATTGACCCAACTCCCAATACCGATCAGCAAATTCATTGTACATCCTTTTGTAGGTGTGGTTTATGGAGTTGTTGAGTGGAGGTTGAATCAAGCTGAAGTGCAGTCCTTACTCGAAATACCGATAGAGTGGCTGCTTGATCATGAATTGGTTCACAACGAAATATGGACACTTTCAGGAAAACAAGGAAACGTTCCATTCTTTCATTTTAACGGTATGAAAGTCTGGGGAGCAACGGCTATGATTCTAAGTGAGTTCAAACAGTTAATCTTGTCAATAGAAGTGCCTCTAACAGCAAGATAAATGTTCTATGGGGAGCAGGGACATTCTTGTCCCTGCTTGCCGACAGGAATGTCGGCACTCCCTTGATGGGGTAATGCTTTCAAGCATCACTAAAAATGAATCGGTCGTATTGTCAAACTCGATAAACAAAACTTGACTCAATAAAGGAAAACATATGAGTATCAATAAATATGACCTCGTCGTAATCGGTGCGGGTCCTGGCGGTTACGTGGCAGCCATACGAGGTACACAGCTCGGTATGAAAACAGCGGTTATTGAGAAGGATAAACTTGGCGGTGTATGCCTTAACTGGGGGTGTATTCCGAGTAAGGCTCTTCTTGAATCTGCGCGTCTGCTTGATGAGATGAAACATGCCGACTCGTTCGGATTAATATGCGAAAACCCGCAACCGGATTGGACTAAAGTGATCCAAAGATCGAGAAAGATAGCCGATCAGATGTCCGGAGGTGTCCAATACCTGATGAAGAAGAATAAAATTGACATTATCAGCGGTACAGCCGGACTAAGCTCAAAAAATCAGATCAGCATCAAAAGCGATAAAGAAGAGACATTCGTGGATGCAAAAAACATCATCATCGCCACCGGTGCCAGACCGAGATCTTTGCCCGGACTGGAATATGACGGTAAAAAAATCATAGATTCTTCAGATGCCATGACATTATCAAAACCACCAAAACGGTTGTTGGTTGTCGGTGCGGGAGCTATCGGATGCGAGTTTGCATATTTCTATTCAGCAATGGGCACTGAAGTCACTATAGTCGAACTTATGAGCGATGTGTTACCACTTGAAGATGTTGATATATCAAAGGTTGTACAACGAGCATTCAAAAAACGGAAGGTAATCACTCATACATCCAGCAAGGTGATTGATGTCAAGCATAAGAAATCAGGATCGGAATATGCTGTAGAAACTCCCAAGGGAGTAGTTCAGGTTAATGCCGATGTTTGTCTTATTGCTGTAGGCGTACAACCGAATAGTGATAATCTTGGGTTGGATGATATCGATGTCGAACAGAATCGCGGTTTCATCAAGGTTAATAACCGGATGCAAACTACGGTTGAAGGGATTTACGCAATCGGTGACGTTGCAGGACCGCCGCTGCTGGCTCATGTCGCTTCACATGAAGGGATCTGTGCAGTCGAAACTATCACAGGTGAGGGACATCCTATGAGCTACGGTAATATCCCAGCATGTACCTACTGTCATCCACAAGTCGGATCCGTTGGATTAACCGAAGCTAAAGCAAAAGAAGCGGGACATTCAGTTAAGACGGGCAAATATTTGTTCAGAGCGAACGGAAGAGCGGTTGCAGGCGGAGAAATAGACGGTATGGTCAAATTTGTTATTGATGCGGAGTACAATGAGGTGCTGGGAGTGCATATCGTCGGTCCATCAGCACCTGAGCTGATCGCCGAGATTGTTTTAGGACGCGAACTTGAAATCACTGCATCAGAATTTGCCAAGACCATACATGCACATCCAACCCTTTCTGAAGCGATAATGGAAGCGGCGGCTGATGCATTGGGTGAAGCAATTCATGTCTGATGACACTGATAGCCAGTTTGAAGTCATTTATCTCGAAGGATTGACAGATTATAATGAAGTATGGGAGCTGCAAAAAAGGCTGAATGCACAGGTTATTGAAGGTGATGTTGAAAAGTTGATTTTTACCGAGCACCAACCAGTAATAACCATCGGAAAGAGTGGGGAAGAGTCAAATCTAATCACATCGAGAGAAGAACTTAGCCAACTTGGATATAAAATAGTAGAATCTGATCGCGGTGGCGACATAACTTATCACGGTCCAGGGCAACTGGTTATCTATCCGATATTAGACCTCAAGCGTCATTATCTTGATTTGCACAGATATTTACGTGACTTAGAACAAGTTGCCATCGAAGTATTAAATACTTATAACGCCTTTGGATTTAGAGTAAAGGGTAGAACCGGTGTCTGGACTGACATTGGCAAAGTGGCAGCTATCGGTGTACATGTTAAAAAATGGGTCACAATGCACGGGATGGCATTCAACGTGTCCGGTGAACTTAACGGTTTCAATCACATAGTGCCTTGTGGAATTTTTGATGCTGATGTCACTTCGCTTGAAAAACTAACCGGAATGACCCTAAAACCTCTCGATCCTACATTAACAGATCAATTTACTCGGGAATTCAGAAAAATATTTTTTGATTTGTAGAAATAAACGATTAAACACTTGACTTCTTTGAGTAATGACGCTAAACTACCTAATAAGTATTAGGTAGTTTGTTTTTTATTATATGTTACTATGGTCAGAGAAGATTACAAACAGAGAAAAATCATCCATATTGACATGGATGCATTCTTCGCAGCGGTTGAACAGCGCGATTTCCCTGAGTATCGCAACAAGCCGCTCGTCGTTGGAGGGTCTCCTGAAGGAGGTGTCGTTACCGCTGCCAGTTATGAAGCCCGTGAGTATGGTATCCATTCTGCAATGCCATCGTTTATGGCTTATCGGCGTTGTCCGCATTTGATATTTGCCAGAGGTAGGTTTGATGTCTATCGGGAAGCATCAGATCAGATTCGTGAAATTTTCAGCCAATACAGTGATCTGGTGCAGTGTGGCTCAATAGATGAGGCTTACCTCGATGTTACGCAAAATAATTTTGGGATTGATTCAGGAACAATCATTGCGAAACAGATAAAGCGTGAGATTAAAGAGGTCACCGGGTTAACTGCTTCTGCGGGTGTATCATATTGTAAATTCATAGCTAAAATAGCCTCAGACTTCGACAAACCTGACGGATTGACAGTTGTGCCACCGAAAAAAGCAGAGAGATTCCTCGAAAAGCTGCCAATCGGGAAGTTCAGAGGAATAGGAAAGGTGACTGCTGAAAGATTGAAAGGATTGGGAATCCACACCGGATGGGATCTTAAACAGTTAGACCAATATGAGATGATAAAGATACTTGGTAAGTCAGGACCGTATTACCATCGTATTGTTCGTGGAATTGACACAAGCCAGGTAAAAACTCATCGCATCAGGAAGTCGGTCGGATCTGAGCGGACATTCCGCGATCACCTGACCGACGAAGATGAAATGATGGAAAAGCTTTCATCAATTGCGAATGGGATCATGAAACGCATGGATAAGGCAGAGGCGATGGGAAGCACTATAACCTTGAGAATCAAGTATAATGACTTTACGCGCAAGACACGGAGCAAAACCCTAAACCATTACGTTAGGTCTGAGCGAGAACTCATGGATATAACAGAAGATTTGCTGAAGTCAAGGTCGCGAAAAAAGTGCCCTATCCGACTGCTTGGCATTTCAATTTCCAATCTTAATCTAATAAAAAACAGGCATGGTGGCAATCAGATAGCTCTCGGTTTGTAACTGCAGAAAGCTATTCGTGTCGCGGTGTTACACCCACAATATTGTATCCGGCATCAACATAGTGCACCTCACCTGTCACGCCGGAAGCCAGATCCGAAAGAAGATATATACAGCTATTCCCGACTTCATCCTGACTGATATTGCGACCGAGTATTGACGACTGACCGTAAACATTAAGGTATTTGGTAAAACCACTCACACCTGATGCAGCAAGCGTCCTCATCGGTCCGGCGGAAACTACATTCGCACGGATTCCTTTTGGTCCTAAGTCCAAGGCAAGATAACGTGTTGATGCCTCTAGTGCAGCTTTAGCCACACCCATCACATTATAGTTCGGAACTGCTCTGATCGCCCCAATATATGAGATGCTGAGCATGCTGCCACCTTTATTCATTATCTTGGCAGCACGATTTGCGATTGCGACAAAAGTGTATGCGGATATGTCGAGTGCGGTCAAAAAGTCCTGACGGGTGGTGTCAATGAATTCACCTTTAAGAGATTCACGATTTGCGAAGGCGATAGAATGTACCAGAAAATCAATCGTGCCCCATCGCTCTTTTACGCTGTCGAAAAAGCGGTCTATCTGTGAATCAAAGGAAGCGTCGAGTGGTTCGAGGAACTGCGCATCAATGGAATCTACCAGCGGCTTAACCCTTTTCAGCAATGGCTTTCCCTGATAACTGAACCCTAATTGTGCACCCTCGCGGTGTGCAGCCTGTGCGATGCCCCATGCGACGGACCGTCGGTTTGCCACACCGATAATAATGCCCTTCTTATCCTGCAAAAGTGCCACTCTATTCTCCGAAAGTAATGAATCTGACTTAATAGACGAATAATTATACTCTACGTCAGATCAAAGCACTAATTTGCGGGTGATCCTCGCTATCTATCGAACAACAGAGCCAGGTGGAGTTGTTTTTTCCGTTGTGATCAAGCTGATGGCCTCCTTGTCACCGACCGCAAGCAGCATTCCCTGGGACAGTTCTCCACGAAGTTTAACAGGCTTAAGATTAGCGACAATCACAACTTCCATTCCAATCAAACTGTCTGGTGAATACTTCTGAGCGATCCCAGCGATGATCTGCCGCTTCTCAAACCCGAGATCAACCTGTAGCTTAAGAAGCTTATCTGCTTTCTTAACAGGTTCAGCCTCAAGAATTGTCCCTGTTCGCAGGTCAATCTTGGCGAAATCATCAATGTCTATTATAGGTTTGGTGTGAGATTTGGTCTGACCTGATGATTCCGTTTTAGTCACTTTCTTAATATCAATTCTGGGGAATAGTTGTACACCTACCGAAGGATCAATATTACCGTTCCTGTCACAAATACATTCATACAACTCTCTCATCTTGGTCGGCATGACCGGCTCAAGCAGAGATGCAATTAGTCTTAACGTCTCAAAGCACCATGTCATTGCATCCCTAATCGTGTCTGGATCGCTTTTAATTACCTTCCACGGTTTGAGCTGCTCTATCAGACGGTTCAACCCACGCACTACCTGACTGATCTGTTCAATTGCGCGGTGCGGTTTCAGCTCTTTAACGGAAGTTTTAACATTTTCGTACAGATGGTCTTTTAACTTTGCAATGTCATCCGGTATCTTATCCGGTGTCTCTGAAAGTAGAGGTGAGGGGGCATAGCCTGCACTCTTCCACAGTTTTGCGAGTCTGCTGTACAGATTGCCGAGATCGTTGGCAAGGTCTGTGTTCAGCCGTTGAACAAACATATCTTCACTGAAATCTGCATCCTGACCGAGTACCATTTCACGCATAAGAACGTAGCGAAACACATCGGTTCCATAGATCTCAGCCAGATCCAACGGTTTGACCGCATTATTGGCGGACTTTCCCATTTTCGTGCTGTTACCCGCCAGCCACCAACCGTGAGCTAATATCTGCTTTGGTTGTTCCAATCCGGCTGCTTGAAGGAATGTGGGCCAGTATATCGCATGAGTAGTGAGAATATCCTTGCCGATAAGGTGTAAATCTGCGGGCCACTGGACTTTTTTCCCGTCCGGTGGAGCCACTGTTGCAGTATAGTAGTTAAACAGCGCGTCAAACCAGACATAGGTCACATAATCATCATCCCAGGGGATCGGTATTCCCCATGACAGCCTGTTCTTAGGGCGTGTTATGCAAAGATCCTGCAGAGGCTGCCTGAGGAAACCTTTTACTTCATTCAGCCTGGATTTTGGCAGCACAGCATCCGGATTCTCGTTGTAGTGTTCAATCAGCCAATCCTGATAATTTGACATCCTGAAGAAGTAGTTGCTCTCCTTCAACTTTTCGACTTCACGCCCAGCAATAGGGTCTTTACCGCCAATCAGGTCCTTCTCGGTAAAGAATCGTTCCTCATAGACGGAATACCAACCTTCGTACTCTTTTTTATAGATGTCACCCTTTTCGTAAAGTTTAGTGAGCACTTCGGTTACAACTCTCTCATGGCGTTCCTCGGTAGTACGGATAAAATCATCGTAACGAATATTCAGTTGATCCCATACTTTCAGATACCGCTTTGCCATCTTGTCACACTGTTCCTGAGATGTGATATTCGCTTTCTTTGCAGCATCATAGACCTTCTGACCGTGTTCATCGAGCCCAGTCAGAAAGTATACTCCCTGCCCGAACAGCCTTCTATATCGCGACAACACATCAGCGAGAATAGTGGTGTAGGCATGTCCGATGTGAGGTTCATCATTTACGTAATAGAGTGGTGTGGTAATATATGTGTGCATTATGTATTCTGGTTGTTTTTACTTTGATTGTGAAAATTTGCAGGTACCTTGTTTTTCTGAATTGGAGTAGCCGTCAGATTCAAACTTCAGACAGCATTTCAACCTGCCGCACAGACCTGCGAGCTTGGTCGGGTTCAGTATTAAGTTCTGATTTTTAGCCATTTGAGTTGATACTGTATAAAATGACTTAAGAAAGTGTGCACAGCATACTTCCATTCCACATACGCCATACCCTCCAAATCTCTTTACCTCATCACGAGAGCCAATCTGGCGCAAATCAATTCGTGTCCGGAACGAACGCGCCAAATCACGCACTAAATCCCTAAAATCAACTCGCGTGTCAGATGTAAAAAAGAATGTCAATTTCATCGAGTCAAACTGGTATTCGGCATCAACAATACTCATGCTCAACTTGTGAGATTCGATCTTCGGACGGCAGGTTTCCATCGCCTTAATCTCATTTTCCCGATGATAATTAATGCGGCGTTTGTCTTCGGAAGATCCGCGTCGGATAACAGATAGAAGCGGCTTTCGATAAGGTATTTGCGTAAGTTGCGACAGAATGTGCTTGACTGTTCCGGCATCTTCGCCGCTGTCTGCTTCGACTATCGCCAGATCACCGGGCTTGAACGGAAATTCATAAGGGTTTCTGAACAGTTCGCGCCGCGAACCCTTGAACTCAATATAAACATAACCCCTTTTATCTCTAACTCTTTTGGATTGCGAATCACTCAAGAGAGAATCCTTTGCAGTTTTATGCCAAGTGCTGTCAGTGTCAGATGTATGTTGGCATTGGTATCAACTATTAGTTTCGTGCTTTCAATCTCAAACAGTGCCTGCTCCAACATGTCCTGTGAATATCTTTCAGCCATCTTTCCGATAATCTGTTCCTGACCCACTATTGACAAATGAGAAATTCCATCGCCATCTGAAAATGACTTCAAAACTATCGCATTCTTTAGCCAGACAGTAATGAAGAATAAGAATTGAAAAACAGTTGATTTATCAGTGACTCTGTTCCACTCATCAAGTTTTGAAATCATGCCTTCAACATTGCCCATTACTACAGTACGCAGGAATTTCAACGACTCATCAACCTGTTCTTCTATCCCGTCGTTTACCAATGCTCGAGCGTGTGTATAGCTTCCACCCGATAATAAAGCAGCGGATTTTGCTGTTTCCGCAGATACTTCTGCACGAGAAGTCAACGCTTGCTCTATTTCATCAGTTGAGAGATTCTGAAGCGAAAATATCTGGCATCGGGATACAATCGTCGGCAGCAAATTTCTGACAGTATCTGTTATCAGCAAGATACAGCTTTTATCCGGCGGTTCCTCTAACAATTTCAATAGTGCATTTGATGCCGGTGCATTCATCCTTTCTGCATGGGATACAATAACAGTACGGATGCCAGGTTTATCTTGAATTAATGAAAGTTGTTTTTTTAACTCGCGAATCTGAACCACTCGGATAAAACCTAAACCAGCCAATTTGATTCTTGAATATGTATCAGATCTCTTAATTGTTAAGATTTCATCAAGTTTCTCATAGTCTATAGAATCAGGATTACCTTTTATCGGTGGAAGTGGAAAGATAGGCATTAAGTTCGGATGATGCCATTTGCTTATCATTTTACAGGATTGACAATCACATCCATGAACCGAACTATTAATATCGTAATTGCAGTTCAGAACTCTGGCAATTTCCAGCGCTATAGCTGTTCTTCCTGTCCCTTCCTGTCCTACAAACAGATAGGAGTGACCCAACCGTTTGCTGGCAAGAATTCGTTGAAGAAGATTCTTGACACGTTCCTGCCCGATCACGGACGGGAACAAGCCTGCTTCTCCCTGCTCAATCCCCGAAAAGAGTCCACTCATTTACTCAACCATGAAAGAGGATTCATCTTGGTCCGCTGTGCCCACACCTCAAAGTGAAAACCTGTTTCAATTCCGGTGTCGCCGACTGTTCCTATCTGTCTGCCACCAGATACAATCTCGCCTTCTGCAATCTGAATTGATCCCAAACGCGCATAAACCGTGTAATAGCCATCCCCATGCGACAGGATTACGGTATTGCCGAAACCTCTCAACCATGCAACGCGAATCGCTTGTCCTGCGGCAACTGCGTACACCTCTTCACCCAATTTGGCTGAAAAATCAATACCCGGATTGACAATGGTCGTACCGTGTACCGGATGACGGATGTTTCCGAACGGATGAAGCAGTTTCCTGCTATTAATCGGCGAAGGAAGCTTACCTCTCAACGACTTAAAAGGAGCTGTGGGGAGATAAGTTTCTGTGACAGCAGGTCTGACTTTTTCCAACCGGACAATTTCATTTTCAATGTTAAGCAGAGAATTTCGTCTCTCATCCAGGAGCGCATTAAACAACTCCGCATCTTTTTTCGCCTTCTCCAGTACCTGTTTCTTCACCAGCTTCTCATCAGCAAGCTGAACTTCCTCATTCTCTCGTGATCGAATCAGACTTCCGATAGTTTCGATCTCATAGAGCTGTCTGTTCCTGTCAGAACTCAGTCTGCGCTTGGTGGAATTGACCTTATCACGCTTCGCTGCAACGATGCCAATCTGATCTTTGAGCTTCAATATCAGGTTTCTATCGTGTTTCTCAACTGCGCGCAGATAGTGTTGACGCTGCGAAAGGTCATTCAGATTGGCAGAGCCGAGCAGGAGGCTTAACCTGTTTGCCCTGATTCTGCGATACATGTAGTTTATCCGCTTCCCGCTTTCATATTGTAATTGTGTCAAACTCTCTTCCTGTCCTTCAAGTTCTGCTGTTAGACGGTCCAGATCACTGCTAATGACATTAATACTATACCGAAGTTTGGCTTCCTGTTTCTCATGATGAGATGATCTGTTATTCAGTTCACCTATCAGCCGCCGTCTCAGCTCAATCTCACGGTCAATGTCCTCCATCTCATCAGCAATGTCCCGCTGACCTTTGACAGTTTGATTAATTCGAGTTTCAATTGCTTTAATTTCCTCTTGCAAACGATTAACCAAATCGTTAGTTTCTTGTGCCGTAATTATAGCAAAAGAACCTGCTAATGCGAAAGCAAGGATTAGAATTGTAGCTGTGAATCTGTTGGTTTGCAATTGATTGATCTGATTGATTGAAACTTTCCTAAAGATATTTATTCAGTGACCCGAATGCAACCCTATCTATATGCGCTAAGATATGGTAACAACTACACTCAAACACAATAACCGCTTGACTCAGTATAGCTAAATCTTTATATTAGACGGTTCAGAACAATCTTGGAGAATGATTTGAAAACACATATTCCTAAACAGGACGAAATAGAGCAGAAGGAATGGTGGATTGTAGATGCTAACGACCAAATACTCGGGAGGTTAGCGACTCAGGTAGCAATTCTATTACGCGGAAAACATAAACCGAATTTTACGCCACATCTTGATCTTGGAGATTTCGTTATAGTGGTGAATGCAGAGAAGATTGTCCTCACCGGTAAAAAGATGGAGCAGAAGACATACTTCAGGCACTCCACTTATCCGGGTGGACAGACCATTACACCTGTTAAAGATGTGATGAAGAAAGAACCTGAATTGGTTGTACGCAAGGCAATCTGGGGAATGTTACCACACAATGCACTCGGACGACGGTTAATTCGTAAGTTGAAGGTGTACCGAAACTCTGATCATCCCCATCAGGCACAACAGCCTGCAGCGTGGGAATTGTCCGGCTGATCCGGACAGCAATTTGAGGATATTTGATGAAGGGAGAAAGTTTTTACTCCACCGGAAGACGTAAATCAGCCATTGCAAGAGTTTGGCTGCGTCCCGGAACCGGTCGAATCAGGGTCAACGGCTTTGAGCCGATGGGCTACTTTGACCGGGACACACTAGTTAAAATTATCGAGCAACCTCTGGAAGCTGCCGGAGGTGCGGATAAATTTGATATCGAAGCCAAAGTTCACGGTGGTGGCAAATCGGCTCAAGCCGGTGCTGTGCGACTGGGAATGTCACGATCATTAATCGCAATGGATCCTGATCTGCGACCGACATTCAGACAACAAGGCTTTTTAACAAGAGATCCACGAGAAAAAGAACGGAAAAAATATGGACAACCTGGTGCCAGAAAGCGCTTCCAATACTCAAAACGATAGTCAACCGGTTACGACAACCGATCCTGTGCTTTCAAATGGATTACCGCGGGTAACAGTTGATCAATTGTTGCTCGCCGGATCTCATTTCGGTCATCTGACTCAACGATGGAATCCAAAGATGAAACCATATATATTCATGGCTCGCAATGGGATCTATCTGATTGATCTGTTGAAGACGCAGGTACTAATTGATAAAGCCTGCAAGGAGATCACACGCATTGCCACCAAAGGTAGTGACGTTCTGTTTGTCGGCACGAAGAAGCAGGCACGTGACATTATCCATGAACAGGCAGGGCGATCTGAGTCACCGTTTGTGACTTACCGCTGGCTTGGCGGCATGCTGACCAACTATTCAACCATCCGCAAAAGCCTGAAGACATTGGAAAGTTATGAAAAGATGGCTACCGATGGGACTTATGAAAAGATTAATAAAAAACAGCGTCTGACGGTTGAGAAATCAAAAGTGAAACTTGACCGTGTTCTCGGTGGAATTAGAGACATGCGCAGGCTGCCGGGAGCACTCTTTATCGTTGACATAAATAAAGAATCCATCGCTGTTGCCGAAGCGAGGAAACTCGGTATCCCGATCATTGCCATCGTTGATACCAATGTTAATCCTGAGGTTGTTGACTTTCCGATTCCAGCCAATGATGATGCTTACAAGTCAATCTGGCTTATCACCCAGACAATCGCAGATGCCATTCTGGAAGGGAAGAGGCAGCACAAGGACAGTCAGAGTAGAGAACCAAGAACGGACAAACCTTCGAAAAAGGGTTCGCGTCCACGTCGTCCAAGACGCCGCCGTCCGCGTGGCGGTGACAGAAACAGTAAGCCGAATACACCTCCACAAAGAGAGGCTAAGAAAGGATAGAAATGAGCACAATTTCTGCTAAAGATGTCGTAGCCCTTAGAAATAAGACAGGGCTTGGTATGATGGACTGTAAGAAGGCTCTTGAAGAAACTGGTGGGGACTTTGAGAAAGCCATTGAGTTCTTGCGGAAGAAAGGAGTAGCGAAAAGTGAAGCGAGAGCAAGCCGCAGCGCAGATCAAGGTTTGATTGACACATACATTCATCCCGGTGGTCAGCTTGGTGTTATGATTGAAGTCAACTGTGAAACCGATTTCGTCGCCAGATCCGATGATTTCAAGGAGCTATGTCATGTACTCGCTATGCAGATCGCCGCTGCAGCACCGGTTGCAGTTCGCCGCGAGGAAATCCCTTCTGAGAAAATTGAGAAGGAGATGGAAATCTACCGTGAGCAGATGGCTAATGAAGGAAAACCCGCTGAAATTATTGATCGAATTGCCACAGGAAAGCTTGAGAAGTTCTATCAGGAAACATGCCTGTTGGAACAAGGATTTATTAAAGATCCGAAAGTTAAAGTTAATGATATTATCCTTGAAATTGCAGGTAAACTAAAAGAGAACATAGTCGTTCGCAGATTTGTTCGATTTGCCCTCGGAGCATGATGTGGAATCTATGGCATTCAACCGATTGATACTCAAGCTGTCCGGTGATGTACTCAAAGGAACCGAGCGGAGCGGTATTGATTTCAACAAGGTTGGTGCTATTGCTGCAGAGATTGCTGAGGTTCACAACAAAGGTCTCCAGATAGGGATTGTGATCGGCGGAGGCAACCTCTTCAGAGGTGCTGAAATTGCAAAGTTTGGATATGACCGGGTAATAGCTGACAATATGGGAATGTTGTCCACAATTATTAATGCTCTCGCTGTTCAGAACGCTATTGAGAATCTCGGCATTGACACACGGGTTATGACTGCGATACGAATTGTGGAACTGGCTGAACCGTTCATTCAAAGGCGGGCAATCCGTCATCTCGAAAGAAGAAGAGTGGTTATATTCGCTGCAGGAACCGGCAATCCGATGTTCACCACCGATTCGGCTGCAGCATTGCGGGCGTCACAGATTGGAGCAGAAGTAATCCTGAAAGGGACAAAGGTTGACGGTGTGTATGACAAGGATCCCTTGCAATTTCCTGAAGCCATGAAGTTTGACGAGCTTGATTATATGCAGGCAATCAATCTAAATGTCGGTGTGATGGATATGACGGCAATTACTTTCTGCAGCGACAATAAGATTCCGATAATTGTGTTTGACATTAACCGTCCGGGCAACCTGAATCGTGTGGTTGTCGGGGAAGATGTCGGAACATTAGTCAAGGAGGTTAAATCATGAGCAGCGACATTATCCAAGACGGATCCATACGTATGGGGAAGACTGTTGCCAAAACCCGCGACGACATTCTCCATATCCGCATCGGGAAAGCTACACCGAATCTGCTCGATAGCGTCAAGGTAGATTATTACGGGAACATGACGCCGATCAATCAGGTAGCAAATATCTCAACGCCGGAGTCGAGACTTCTCGTCATCCAACCGTTTGACAAGGGTATGATCGGTAGTCTTGAAAAGGCTGTTTTGGCGAGTGATCTGGGATTGACACCTCAAAATGACGGTAGAGTTATTCGTTTGCCGATCCCTATCTTAACCGCAGAAAGACGTGAAGAGCTGATCAAAGTAGTCCGCCGAATGGCTGAAGACGGCAGAGTAGCTATTCGCAGCATTCGGCATGATGTCATTGACCAGATAAAGGCTGCAGAAAAGGATAGCGAAATATCTGAAGATGACGCCCATAGATTGAAAGATCAGACACAAAAAGAAACCGATTCACATATTGGTGAAATTGATCAAATACTAAAGTCTCGTGAAACTGAAATAAGAGACGAGTAAACCTATTAAATTCGTGTCCGTATTATATGGACCTAAAGATTTCTAAAAAAAGCAATATAGAGGATATAAAAGATGGCATTGTACATCAATGAGGAATGCATCAACTGTGCTGCGTGCGAACCGGAATGCCCCACTGAGTCAATCATCGAAGGTGATGAGTTCTTTGAAATTGACGAGGAAACCTGCACAGAGTGCGAAGGACACCATGATGAACCGATGTGCATTGAGGTTTGTCCGGTAGAATGCATTTTCCCGGTTGAAGAAGACTAATCCAAACAGTTCAGCTCCCTTACTGTGCACCACAGAAGGGAGCTGACTCTTTTCCAAAAGACCCTGTAGTCAGTTTCCTTGCCTGAAGTTATCCTTCATTACATTTATCTTATCTCTAATTATAGCCGCTTTTTCAAATTCAAGAGTCTTTGCAGCGCGAAGCATTTCTTGCGTTAGTCTTTTTAATAGCTGCTGTCTTTCCTTTCTTCCCATCTTAATGTAATCATCTTTCTCAATCTTCTTCGATTCATCGGATTCATCCGTGAATGCGGAGTCAATACCTTTTTTAATTGTCTTGGGAATAATTCCATACTTAGCGTTATTCGCCATCTGAATGGCTCGGCGCCGTTTCGTCTCCTTCATAACTGCCGACATGGAATCTGTAACCTTATCGGCATAGTAAATCACATTTCCGTCAACATTTCGGGCAGCACGACCGGCAACCTGCATCAGTGATCTCTCGCTCCTTAAGAAGCCCTCTTTGTCAGCGTCCAAAACGGCAACCAGCGAAACCTCCGGCAGATCGAGCCCTTCTCTGAGCAGATTAATACCGACGAGGACATCGAATTCAGCCAGTCGTAGATCTCTAATTATTGCCACTCGGTCAAGTGAGCTTATTTCGCTGTGCAGATACCGTGCCCGGATCCCCGCCTGACATAGATATTCGGTCAGATCTTCTGCCATCCGTTTGGTTAAAGCTGTAACGAGCACACGCTCCTGTTTGGCTACCGTAACACGAATTTCTTCCATTAAATCATCAATCTGACCTTTTGTCGGTCTGACAGATATTGGTGGATCCAACAGTCCGGTAGGTCTGATTATCTGCTCTATCACAACACTGTCAGACTTTTCTATCTCATAATCGGCTGGAGTTGCAGAAACGCAGATCGCACATGACACTTTGGTTTCCCACTCCTCAAGGGTCAAAGGTCTGTTATCCAAAGCTGAAGGCAATCTGAATCCGTGCTCTACAAGCACTCCTTTTCTGGAGCGATCGCCTCCTATCATTCCTCGGATCTGCGGGATTCCTACATGTGATTCGTCCATAATCAGCAGAAAGTCATCAGGGAAAAAATCAAACAGCGTCCATGGCGGTTCTCCAGGATTCTTGCCGGAAAAGTAGCGTGAATAGTTCTCAATTCCGGTGCAGTAACCGGTTTCAGTGAGCATCTCCAGATCGAACCGCGTACGCTGCTCCAACCTCATTGCCTCTACAATGTTACCTTTGCTTTTTAATTCCTCAACTCTGATTGTCAATTCCTCACCGATGTCCTTGATA
The DNA here is from genome assembly GCA_964627035.1 of uncultured bacterium. Lineage (GTDB taxonomy): Bacteria > Electryoneota > AABM5-125-24 > Hatepunaeales > Hatepunaeaceae > CAZVKN01. The sequence continues at coordinate 64,191 of CAZVKN010000001.1, forward strand.
GCTTCCTCAATCCGGAGTGGGGAAGTGATAAAATGTTTTGAGGGGTAGATAGCTGCGCGCCGAAGCTCTGTGAGGATTTCCCCTGTCAATAGATTCACCCTTGTTATCCTCTCAATTGTGTCCCAGGAGACTTCGATTCTAAGCCCATAGTCGTCATACGCGGGATGAATTTCGATCACATCACCTCTGACCCTGAAGGAACCTCGCACCAGCTCAAAGTCATTGCGGTTATACTGGATGTCTATCAATTGGTTGAGCAGTTCACGTCTGTTTATCTCCTGATTGACCTCAAGGAGTAAAAACTGTGCTTTATACTCTTCGGGGGAACCGAGACCGTATATCGAAGAAACGGAGGCTACTATAATGACATCACTCCGTTCAAACAAGGAGCTGGTCGCTCGCAGTCGCAGTTTATCAATCTCTTCGTTTACTTCGGTCTGTTTTTCGATATAGATGTCACTATGAGGGAGGTAGGCTTCCGGCTGGTAATAATCATAGTAGCTGATAAAGAATTCAACGGCATTGGACGGAAAGAACTGTTTGAATTCGCCATAAAGTTGTGCAGCGAGAGTCTTATTCGGCGACATCACCAAAACCGGCATGTTGAAATGTTCAATGATGTTAGCAACCGTGTATGTCTTTCCGGATCCGGTTACACCGAGTAGAGTCTGGAACCGCCGTTTTTGCTCCACACCTGCAATTAACTGTTTTATCGCATTCGGCTGGTCGCCTTGTGGTGAGTAATCACTGACTAACTTAAACTTTGCCACTAATGAGTTCTTTAATATATTCGGTAAATGTCTTGCATGTCATTCTGGACTTGATCCAGAATCCAGTCCTGTATTGACTTTCTGGATTCTCGTCTGCACGGGAATGGCGAATAAAGATTGAAACAGTGAATATCTCAAAGGTCTTATTAATGTCTCTAACTGCTCTTCATTCCTAAGAAATCTTTGATCACATATTCACTAATTTTGGGGTTTTCTTTTAATCGTCGAATAGAGTAGGGATACCACTCTTCGCCGTAAGGCACGTAAACTCTCAATCTATGCCCCGCATCGAGGATTATCTTTCGGAGATCTTCAGCAACCCCAAGCAGCATCTGAAATTCATACTGTTGAGGCTCAAGTTTTAGCTCATGAATAATCCTGAGTGCTTCCCAAACTGTCTGTTCGCAGTGTGTTGCGATGCCGACATAGCATCCTCTTGAAAGAAGTTCCCTCAGTATCAGACCAAAATTGTTGATGATTATTTCACGATTGTGATATGCAATTTTGTGATCTTCACGGTAAATGCCCTTACAAACCCGCACATTGGCTCTGCTTTTCGCTAACTTTGATGCATCGGACAACGTGCGTCTGAGATAAGACTGTATAACTATTCCCACGTTATCATACTTCTCTTTCAATGAATAGAACATATCAAGCGTGTCATCAGTGAAAGGGCTGTCCTCCATATCAATGCGAACAAAGTTGCCGAGTTCTTTCGCATGTTTTACGATCTTTTCAATCAACTCAATGCAAAATTCAGGTCCGTTTGTCAGTCCCATGTGCGTAGGCTTAAGGGATACATTCGAATCAAGATTGTGTTTTTTTATTGTGTTTAGAATCTCTATGTATGTTTCAGATGCTTCTATCGCATGCTGCTTATCATCGGAATGTTCTCCAAGCAGATCTATGGTAGTTATAGCACCAAGGCTGTTTAACTTCTTTACAGTGGTGATAACCTCATTCAAAGTCTGCCCGGCAATGTATCGTGATGCGACCTTCATAACCAAATATTTCGGCATTGTAGGTACGACGCTACTGACTATTTTATTTATCAGATCCATTCTATTCGAACTCCGGCAGTTTAATTGTCTCTGTCACTTTGCATTAAGCTCTCATCCCGCATACGATTTAACGCTTCAATATCCTTTTTCTTTCTCGACCTGACCACTGGATCAAGTTTTAATTTAAGCGCAGTATCACTCAGTTCCAATACCATATTGTAGTCACCGGTAGCATGATACGCACTTGTCAAAAAGTATAAACAAGTTAACTCATTGTAATGATTATTTCGCTCGTATAAACGTACGGATTCGAGGATTGAGCTGAATACCGGTATTGCTTCCTTCCATCGCTTTGAGTATGAGAGTGCTTTTCCGAGACACCAAAGAAATGCGCGGCGGTTGGGATACTGTTCTAAGGATTGTCGCGATCGTTTGACAGCGCTGTCATAATCCTTGTTCTCCAAATCTATCCATGCAAGGCTGTTTCGTGCTGCAACCGGAGTGAGAGTACCACGATCAACTGCGGTTTGAATGTTGTTCAGTCCTTCTTCGCGCTGGTCCGATATTATGCCGAGGCTTCTCAAGATACCGGCGCTCTTGCTTCGATAATAGCGATACATTCCCAAACCGTAGTAAGCATCCCAAAATGTCGGATCCAGTGTATTTGCCTTCTCCAGATAGTGACCTGCCCGCAAAGTTCGCCTTAAATGGCTGTATAGCTTGCCCTGACGTTTCAGCACCAAGCCACAGTACATATCCGCCATGCCGAGATAGTAGAGCAAATATGCAGACGTATCGGGATTCATCTCAAGGGTTTGATCACGGACTATATTACACGCATTCAGTATCGCCTGATCGTCAAGATTGTCTTCAAAGTCTATAGCCCTTCCGCTTAGTACAGTTGCACTCAACAAGTAACCATACGGGTTTGCAGGATACTGTGTGATAAGGCTGTCAATGAGGTGGAAGGCATTATCATACTCCTCGTTGGTTGCCAGTTCAATGATAACTGAGCTTAATGTGTGAGAAACAGTGAATTCTGTTATTGATTCTGACGACAGACATGCAGTAATAGGTACTAACAACAGAGCAAGCAGTATAACGAGTTGTTGCTGAAAGGCGTGCAATAATTTCGTAGTTGTATGTTTCGGAGTCAGTATAGTTTTCATTGCAGTATCATTTCGGAGATTCGAGAATTATGGTGACAGGACCGTCATTGATAAGGTCAATCTTCATGTGAGCACCAAACTTCCCTCTCTGTATCGGTTTGCCAAGATTGTCTGCAAGCATCTCACAGAATTCATCGAATAGGCTTAATGCTTCTTTGGGCTTAGTTGCATTGACGAAAGAGGGACGGTTTCCTTTTTTAGTATCAGCACAGAGTGTGAATTGTGAAACAGCAAGCAGCTCACCGGAGACATCATTCACGCTCAAATTCATCTTTTCGTTGTCATCTTCAAATATTCGCAGATTGCATATCTTCTTTGACATCCAAATCAGGTCATTCTGAGCATCACTATCAGCGATACCGACGAGCAGCAGCAGACCGCTGTCAATAGATGCAATTTTATCGCTGTTAACCTGTACAGAAGCACAACTGACCCTTTGAATGACAACTTTCATATTGCTATGCCACCGTGACCCGTCCCTTGCCGACCAGATCGGTCAGGTCATTCAGGAAGTCTCGGTGTGGTCTGATCAAGTATTTACCGATTTTGAATGTTCTTTCTTCTCCGTTGCGATACAGCAGATTCAAATAAAGCGGACAGTTGCCGGGATTGTTTGACATCATCCGTTCTAACCTGACAATCAGCGGTTCAGTTAGATACGAATGTGGGAGTTTGATTTTTACCATTTTACCAAGCTGTTCAGCGGCACTTTCAAGCTCAATTATCCGCTCGATTCTTATCTTCGGATCTTCATTGTCATTGTTTCGGGAAGTTATTCCCTGAACACAGACAAGTTTGTCAGCAACTGTCAGATGACTGAAAGTTTCCACATTCTGAGGCATCAGCAGACACTCTATTGATCCGGTCGGATCCTCCAACTGAAGAATGCCCATCATGTTCCCACGTTGAGTTTTCTTGAGTTTGAAGGAAGTGATTACCCCAGCAATCTGTATCTCGCTGTCACTCTTCATATTACTCTTGTGTTCAAGTTTGTGACTCGATAAGCCCTCAGTTTCATACTCAAACTGCTCCAATGGATGGCTGGTCACATAGTATCCCAACATCTCCTTTTCAAAAGACTGCTTTTCCGCCGGTGACCATTTTTCTGTCTTCCTCGGAGCAGGCGGAAGCAGGGTCACAGCGTGATTGCTATCACCCAAACCTCCAAAAAGCGACTTCTGCCCTTTTAGTTTTTCGTCCTGAATTGCCTGAGCGTACGCTACTGCACCCGGCACAGAATTGAACAGTGCTGCCCGATTTTTATCTATAGAGTCAAATGCACCTGCGTAGATTAAACTTTCGATACTCTTCTTGTTGACCACTCGAAGATCAATTGATGCGAGGAAATGATGCAGTGAAGTGAATGTCCCGACCTTGCTTCGCGATTCGATCATCTCGTTTACTGCCGCAGCACCAATGTTCTTAACTGCGATCAGACCGAACCGTATTCCGTCATCGGTTGCAATGAACGCTATTTCACTCTCGTTAACATCCGGAGAAAGTATCATGACATCATTACTTCGACATTCGTTCAGCAACGCCATCATCTGATCCGGTCTGCCGGTGCGCACTGTTAAACATGCTGCAAGATAATCTGCCGGATGGTGAGTCTTCAGATACGCACATTGGTAAGCTATCAGGGCATATCCGGCAGCATGCGCCTTTACAAAACCGTAATCAGCAAATTTCTCGCACGCATCGTAAATAGCAGTTGTCGTCCTTTCGTTAACTCCACTCTCCACACATCCGTTCTTAAACTCATCTTCCAATGATTTCATCAGGTGCATCTTCTTCTTGCCCATTGCCCAGCGTAGCACATCAGCCTTGCCCAAGCTGAATCCGGCAAGATCTGTGGCGATCTTCATCACCTGTTCCTGATAGGTGATCACACCGTATGTTTCTGCAAGTATCGGTTCAAGCTTTTCATGCAGGAACTCAGTTTTAATTTTGCCATGCTTCCGCCTGACATATGTGTCAATCTCCTGCATCGGACCCGGTCTGTACAGGGCATTCATCGCGATAAGGTCTTCAAGGCGTGTAGGCTTCAGCTTCATCAGATTTTCACGCATTCCTGACGATTCAAACTGAAACACGCCTTTTGTCTGTCCGCTGCCAAACAGATCATAAGTATCACTGTCATCGAGTGGAATCTTATCGAGATCAACCTCTATTCCTTTTTTTTTTAGTGATTTTACTGTCAAGTCCAACTCAGTAAGAGTTTGCAAACCGAGGAAGTCCATCTTAAGAAGTCCGAATCCATCCACCCAGTGCATGTCGTATTGGGTATAAAGCTCCTGATCGTCACCGGCTTGCTTATATATCGGCATGTAATCCATCACTGGACCGGGACAAATCACAACTCCTGCAGCATGTGTACCCGAATGTCGCGTTGATCCTTGAATAATCCTTGCGTGATCAAAGACCTCCTGATATCTTGGATCAGAATTGATAAGTTGTTTCAGTTCAGGTACTTCTTCAACTGTTTCTGTTAGAGGCTTGTCCTTGCCACCCGGTTGAAAGGGGACCAATTTAGCAAGTTTGTCACTTTCCCCAAAGGTGAGACTGCAGACTCTCGCTACATCCCTGATGACAGACTTTGCAGCCATTCGCCCGAAAGTTGTAATTCGACAGACGTTTTCCTCACCATATTTCTCACGGACATAAGTGATGACTTCCTCACGGCGATTGTCGGCGAAGTCTATATCAATATCCGGAGGTGAGATTCGTTCTGGATTTAGAAATCGCTCGAAGATCAAACCGTATTTCAGAGGATCAAGATTGGTTATCCCAAGAGAATAAGCAGTCAGGCACCCTGCGGCTGAACCTCTACCGGGACCGACAGGTATGTCACGGTCTTTAGCCCACCGGACAAAATCAGCCACAATCAGGAAATAGTTCGAGAATCCGGTCTCTTCAATGACACTCAATTCAACATTTAACCGCTCAATTGCCTCAGGTGGGGGAGAGGAGCCGTACCGTTCATCCAATCCTTCGAATGAAAGTCGCTCAAGGTATCTGTGCGCAGTAAGTTCCGGCTCATCCGGCAGAGTAAAGATAGGAAAATGATGCTCACCGAGTGGCAGTTCAATATCGCACTTTTCCGCTATTTCAAGAGTTGTGTCAACCGCTGCGGGGTAATCATGGAACAGCTCACGCATCTCATCATCACTCTTCAGATAGAATTCTTCAGATGCAAATCGGAGCCGACTCTCTTCGTCTCGCTTTGATTGAGTTCCGATGCAAAGCAATATATCGTGAGCAGAAGCATGTACACGTTTCAGGAAATGGGAGTCGTTTGTAACCACCAATTTAATGTCACTCTCTTCAGCGAACTGGGCAAGGTGAGGTATAATGTGTTCCTGTTCATCAATGCCGTGCCGTTGGATCTCAAGATAGAAGTCATCACCAAATATTTCTTTATAGAATGATACAGCTTTATTTGCACTATCGAGATCTCTATTATTGATGTGCTGTGGAATCTCGCCCTGCAGGCAACTGGATAGACAGATCAAACCTTCGCTATATTTTCTCAGCAGCTCTTTGTCAATGCGTGGTTTGTAATAGAATCCGCTTAAAAAGGCTTCACTGGTCAGTTTTACCAGATTGTGATATCCGATCAGATTTTTGACAAGCAACACCTGATGATAACGGAGTTCCCCCTCACGTCCAGGTTTCTTTATTCTGCGCGATTCCGGAGCCATGTATAGCTCACAGCCGAGTATCGGCTTTATCCCTGCTTCACGCGCTTTTGTGTAGAATTCAGGAGCGCCAAACATGTTGCCGTGATCTGTCAGTGCGACGGCTGGTGCACCCTGTTTAACTGATATGCGGATAAGCTCCGGAAGCCGACATGCACCGTCAAGAAGGCTGTAATCAGAGTGGTTGTGGAGGTGAACGAAACTCATATATGTGTTATAGTGATTTCAGCGTTGCAATCTCATCCTTAGTCAAATGCCGCCAGCGACCGAGCGATAATTTACCTAATCTCATCGGACCGATTCGGTTCCTCTTGAGCTGAACAACGCGATAGCCTAACTCCTGAAACAGACGACGCAGGATCCGCTTGCGACCTTCATGGATTGTGATAAGTATTTTGCCACCTTTGCGGAAGATAATCTTGTCAATTTCGACAGCTCTTCCTTCAACTTTAATGCCGCGTTTTAATCTTCGAAAATCCTGTTGAGCAATTGGACGATTGATCCGCATGCTGTATTCTTTTTCAATCTTGTGGCTTGGGTGTGTCAGTCTGTGTGTCAATTCACCGTCATTTGTCAGCAGTATCAATCCACTACTGTCACGGTCGAGTCTTCCGATTGGATACAGTCTCACCTTAAGGTCAACAAAATCGGTTAAGGGGACACCTTCCTCATCACCAAGCTGCATAGTTGAGACCACACCCGCCGGTTTGTTGAATGCGATATAGATTAGCTTATCTGAAGGAACCGGTTTAACGGGGATTCCATCACAAATAACGGTGTCAGTTTCGCTCACAGAAAGTGCAGGGTCGGTAATGACTAAACCGTTGACACTCACACGCCCCTGTGCAATTATCCTTTCACTCGCTCTGCGGGATGCGATTCCTGATGTGGACAGATATTTGACGAGTCTCATTTATCTACTTAAAATTTACCGCAAAACCTAAGGTGTGGCAACAGACAAGGCTGCGCCACACCTTTGAGGAATGAATCTGAAATGAAATGGTGAGATTAACTTTCTACTTCCTTCGCTTCCCCTCCATCAACTGATTCTGAAATCGCGTTCGCTTGTTTTATAAAAGGCGTGAACAGATCAATCGGAATAGGAAAGATTAGCGTTGAATTGTTCTCTGCAGCAACTTCATTCAGCGTCTGTAAATACCGAAGCTGTAGTGCAATTGGATCCTTTGATATGACTTTAGCAGCTTCCGCAAGTTTGATCGATGCTTGATGTTCTCCCTCAGCATGAGTGATCTTTGCCCGACGTTCACGTTCTGCTTCGGACTGCTTTGCCCATGCGCGCTTCATCTCCTGCGGTAAGTCAACGTGCTTGATCTCAACGTTGGCGACCTTAATCCCCCAGGGATCGGTGTGCCTGTCTATGATCTCCTGAAGTTGCATATTGACCTTTTCGCGAGAAGCAAGGAGGTCATCAAGCTCAAACTGACCAAGAACGCTTCGGAGCGTTGTCTGTGCAAATTGAATTGTGGCAAACAGATAGTTTTCAACTGCAACAACAGCCTTGGACGGATCCATCACTTTGAAATAGATAACAGCATTGACCTGCACAGACACATTATCCTTGGTGATAATGTCCTGAGGCGGGACATCGCGGGTTTCCAATCTGAGACTGATCTTGACCATGCGGTCAATCAGCGGAATGAGCAAAATAAGTCCCGGTCCCTTGCTGCCGACAAGTCGTCCCAAACGGAATATGACACCACGCTCATATTCATTCAGAATCTTAATTGCGCTGGCGAGAATAAATACTGCCAAAGCGATGAGAATAATAATTGGTGACATTTTCACCTCCAGATTATATGAATTTGGAACAATCGAAAGAAAGTTACTACCGACAGTACTTACTTTGCCAGCAGTTTATCAACAACTTCTGCAAATTTATCAAGATCATTTTTTCTCTGCTTCTCGGTCACTGCAATCAACAGACAGTTTTCCATGTTTGCATCCCATCTTCCCAATGCAGGACCTACATAAATTCCACAATCCAGCAGTTGTTTTTGTAGCTTCTGCCCGGAAGTAGGAAGTTCCAACACGAATTCGTTGAAGAACTCTCCACTATGATAAAGCCTGCATCCATGAATTCCTGATAATTTCCTTGCAAGATAGTGAGCTGACCGATAGCTGTTTAGTGCAACTCGTTTCAATCCATCGTGACCAAGCAAACTAAGATACAGCAAGGCATTCAGTGCGACGAGTGCTTGGTTTGTACAGATATTTGATGTGGCTTTCTCTCGCCTGATATGCTGTTCACGGGTCTGTAACGTTAAAACAAACCCATCTTTATCATTTTTATCAAGAGCACGAGCTACCAACCGACCGGGTATCATTCTAACCAGCTCTTTCTTTACAGCAAACAGTCCCACAAACGGTCCGCCGAGGGACATCGAAACTCCAAGTGACTGCCCCTCACCGGTCACAATGTCTGCACCCCAGTCACCGGGTGGTTTCAGGATTCCCAATGAAGTTGGGTAAACCGAAGCGATCACCAATGCACCTGCATTATGAGTAATCTCGCTAATCTTATCAACGGGTTCAAGCAAGCCATAGAAATTTGGTTGCTGGACAACGATCGCACCGGCTCCATCAACCTTTTCGTTCAGATCATCCGGATCAATCACACCATCAATTGATTTGACAGTTCTGATCTCAATGCCAACCGGTTTACAATAGGTCACAATAACTTGTTTGTAGTTGGAATTCAGTCCTTCAGGTATCACGACAGTGTTTCTGCGGGTCTTCTTGAGTGCGAGAAGAACAGCTTCAGCCAGTGCAGAGGCTCCGTCATAATGCGATGCATTTGCGACATCCATTCCGGTCAAACGACAGATCATTGACTGGAATTCATATATGGTTTGTAACGTCCCTTGAGAAACTTCCGCTTGGTAAGGAGTGTAAGCAGTCAGGAATTCTGAACGGCTTATAATGTGCCCGATGGCTTTCGGGACGTAGTGGTCGTAAACACCGCCACCGGTAAAATTCAGTTGGTCTCCGGCAGCAATATTATTTTGAGCTAATTCACTGAAGCTTTCATTGAGTTCGAATTCGGAAAGACCTTCGGGAATGTTTAGCAGTCCATCAATTAACAGATCGTTCGGGACGATACGTTTAATGAGTTCATTAAAAGATGAGATATTAATAGTCTCAAGAATTTCCGATCTTTCCGTGTGGCTATGAGAAGTATAATCCATTCTTGTTATGCAATCGTCTTCTGATATTCTTCCGGTGACAACAGCGAGGATGCATCTTTTTCATCCGATATTTTGATTTTGACAATCCAACCATCTTCATAGGGCGAATTATTAATCAGCTCCGGTGATTGATCAAGCTCGGTATTGATGGAGACAATTTCACCTGCCACAGGTGCATTAAGATCAGCAGCAGCCTTTACTGCCTCAATTGTTCCGAACGGCTCATCCTGTACAGCCTGATCACCTAATTCAGGCAGATCAACGAATACAATGTCGCCAAGCTCACCCTGGGCGTATTCAGTAATGCCTACTGTGCATTCATCACCGTCAATACGGACCCACTCATGGTCCTTTGTGTAAAGCAGATCAGATGGAACATTCATTTGCAGACTCTTTAATTTAATTAAGACGGATATTTTGGCAGTGTCAGGCAACGATTGATATGTAGTCGTGGTTGTCCTCAACCGCGACGCCGTCTGGTTTGAGACAAACCCGACTACAATTTGACAACTTATTTTTATTTAATGAATTAACGAGCAATATCAACTATTGCCCGACACTACCGATATTTTAATACAACAGTTTTTTCGTAGTGAGTTAATCTTTCAGATGTTTAGCAATAAAGGAAGTGTCGCATTTTCCTTTTTGAAAGATCGGGTTGTTCATCACTCTCTTATGGAACGGAATGGTTGTAGAAATCCCCTCAATAACAAATTCGTCAAGTGCCCGATTCATCCTCGCCAGTGCTTCCTCTCTATCACGACCAAATGCAATCAGTTTCGCTATCATTGAATCATAGTAGGGTGGGATCATATATCCGGCAAATGCGTGTGTATCCACCCGAATGCCCATGCCCCCTGGTACATGGAATGTCAAGATTTTACCCGGAGAAGGTGAAAAGTTGTGCTCAGAATCCTCAGCATTAACTCTGCATTCAATAGCGTGACCGCTCAGTTCAACCGATTCACGGGACGGCTTCTCTCCTGCAATTGCGGCAATCTGTTCCTTGACCAGATCCACACCGGAGACTGCCTCGGTTACAGGGTGTTCAACCTGAATCCGCGTGTTCATCTCCATGAAATGGAAGTCGTTCCTGTCAACAAGGAACTCAATTGTTCCGGCACCGACATAATTGACAGATCTTGCGCCTTTGATTGCCGCCTCTTCCAGCTTCTTCCGGAACTGCGGCGTCACTGCGGGCGAAGGACTTTCCTCTATCAATTTCTGGTGTCGTCTTTGAATTGAACAGTCTCTTTCCCCAAACGACTGCACAGTACCATCCTGATAACCCATAATCTGCACTTCAATGTGCCGTGGAGAGGTCAGGTACTTTTCGATGTACAACTCACCGTTTGCAAATGCGGTTTCAGCCTCCACTTTTGCCATATTGTAGCTGCGACTCATACTGCTTTTGGAGTTCACAACGCGCATACCCTTACCACCACCACCTGCAGAAGCTTTGAGGATTACCGGATACCCAATTCTCTTTGCTTCAACCAATGCCTGTTCTTCGCTTTCCAACGCACCATCACTACCGGGAAGTATCGGAACCCCGCTGTCTTTCATTGTTTTTTTTGCCAAAGCCTTGTCACCCATGCGGATAATAGTTTCAGGATGAGGACCGATGAAGGTAATGTCGGAATCCTGACACATCTCAGCAAATTTAGCGCTCTCAGCGAGAAAGCCATATCCGGGATGGATTGCATCGGCATTGGTTATCTCAGCAGCACCAATGATGCGCGGAATGGTCAGATAGCTGTCATTTGAGCGGGGTGGACCTATACAGATAGCCTCGTCAGCAAACCTGACAGGCAGCGAATTCGCATCTGCCTGACTGTAAACGACTACCGATCCGATACCCATCTCACGACAAGCCCTGATAATGCGCAGGGCAATTTCACCCCTGTTTGCTATAAGAATTTTATTGAACACTAGAAAGAGGGATCAATTTTGAACAGGACTTGACCGAATTCAACCGGTTGTGCGTTTTCTACCAGAATCTCTACAATCTTTCCAGAGGCTTCCGATTCAATTTCATTCATCAGTTTCATCGCTTCAATTATACAGAGCGCCTGACCGGACTTGACACTGTCACCAAGGTCAACGTAGGAAGGTGCTTCAGGCGATGCTGCACGGTAAAAGGTTCCAACCATGGGTGAAGTTACCTCAACGAGATTGGAAACTTTATCATTCGCCAGAGAGGTGGAAGATGGACTGTCCTGCATCTGTTGCACAGGAATTTCCTGCATCTTAATTCCGGGTGCAGGATAGATCGGCGGAACCATTTGTGGAATTGAATCTGAAGATCGATTCTTTACGATACGAATCTTCTCCTCGCCCTCTTCAATCTCAATCTCACTGATTTCACTTGATTCAACCAGTTTGACTAATTTTCGAATGTCAGCAAAATTCATTCATTGCCTCTATTTTCGGACACGATCCATGTATTCCCCAGTGCGGGTATCAACTCGAATTGTTTCACCCTGCTCGATGAAGAGCGGAACCTGAATAACTGCACCCGTTTCGATGGTTGCAGGTTTGGTCACATTTGAGACCGTATCGCCTTTAACGCCGGGTTCACACTCGGTGATTTCGAACTGGATAAAATTTGGCAACTCTATAAGAAGCGGTGTCTCACCGTTGAATGAAATTGAGACGATCTCACCTTCTTTCAGATAATTTGCATTGTCACCGACTAAAGATTCTGATAATGGAATCTGCTCAAAAGTATCCTGATCCATAAAAACGGAATCATCACCGTCACGATACAGATATTGCATCTTCTTGCTGTCAAGACGGACGATCTCGATCTTCTCACCGGATCTGAATGTCTTGTCAAGTACCTTACCTGTAATAACATTCTTCAGCTTCGTTCTGACAAAAGCTCCACCTTTTCCAGGCTTCACATGCTGAAATTGAGATATACTGAAGAGCTGGTTATCAAGTGATATTACCAGTCCATTTTTAATGTCTGACGTATTTGCCATAAAATTTATTAGCTGTTGTTAATTTACAGATTGAAAATAGTCTTTAATTCTGTCTTCACAATTTAAGCAAAACTGCAATTTGCGGTAATCTTTCTGTGTGAACCACCTTATCTCTTCGAGTTCTTTGCCGTTTATTGTTGTTTCACCGCTTAACTTTCCGATGAAAACATGAGTGGTCATTAAAGTGTTCTTAAACTTATAATGATAATATCGGAAGTACTCGAGATCAATCAGGTCACAGTTTAATTCTTCGCTAACTTCTCTTCTTATGCACTCTTCAGGGGTTTCATCCCGCTGCATAGTGCCGCCGATGGTTTCCCATAAGAGCGGAGACTCACGCTTAAACCTGCTGCGCTTCCCTAAAAGTATCCTTCCTTCATCGTTGCAAATGATTACAGCACACGATTCTTTCATCATTATGTCTTGATCAATTCAACGAAAGCCTGCTCATCAATTATCTTTACACTTAGTTTCTCTGCTTTCTGCAGTTTAGAGCCGGGCTTTTCACCGACGAGCAGATAATCTGTCTTTTTCGAGATTGATGAAACTACGCGCCCACCATGTTTTCTTATCTCTTCTCCAACTTCAGCACGGGTATATCCTGTTAGGCTGCCTGTCAGAACGAAGCTCTTGCCATCTAAAGCCTGTCGACTACTATCTGTGACTGTGCTTTTTCCTTCTACACCGGCTTTGGTCAGCTTGTCAAGCAACACGACATTATGTTTGAGAGTAAAAAAATCAATGACAGATTGGGCAATCTTGCTACCGACACCGGGTATCGTTTCCAGCTCATCTGTCGTTGCATTCCGCAGAGCGGAGATGTCATCATAGGTTTCAGCAAGTACTCGTGCCACACCAATGCCAACATAAGGAATCCCAAGCGCAAAAAGCAACCGATCAAACGATTTTTTTCTTGAATCAGATATACCTTTGATTAGATTATCAGCCGATAGTTCAGCTAACCCCGGAAGTTTTTCAATATCACCTCGCTTCAAACCATATAAGTCACCGGAGTCAGTAATTAAACCTGCTCGGACTAATAGTTCAACTGTACTTTCCCCAAGTCCTTCTATGTCCATCCCATTCAGTGAGACAAAATGAATGATCCTGCCGTGAACACGTGCAAGACACGACCAATTTGGACAGCGAATCGCTATACCACCTTCATCGCGAACAAGCGGTTTCCCACAGACAGGACAATTTTCCGGTACCGGGGTGGGTGCGCTATTCTTATTTCTATCACTAAGAATAACTTGTGTAACCTTAGGTATTACATCACCACCTTTCTTCAGCTCTACTTGGTCACCGATGCGTACACCCAGCCTCTCAATCTCATCCATATTGTGCAGAGTTGCCCTGCTCACGGTTGTCCCCATCAGCAGTACAGGCTCAAGCTCTGCGACGGGGGTAACTGTTCCGGTTCTGCCAACTTGCCAGGTGATGTCTTTGACAGTGGTAGCAGCCATCTGTGCGGAGTATTTGTATGCTATCGCCCAGCGAGGACTTTTAGCCGTGCTGCCTAATTTAGTTTGTCCACTCAGATCATTTAACTTAACTACTATTCCATCGGTATCGTACGGCAGGTCGAAGTGCTCCTTATTCCATTTTTTCCAATAACCGGAAACATCTTCGATTAATCTGTAAAGTTTCCAGTTCTGAATCACCGGAAAACGATGTTCAGTTAATAGTTCTAAACCTTCTGAGTGAGTTTCAGAGTTGATTTCTTCCGATAGTAATAGATAAGCCCAGAACCGGAGAGGTCGCTTGGCAACTTCACGTGAGTCAAGTAGCTTTAATGTACCTGCAGCACCGTTCCTCGGATTCATGAATGGTTTTAAGCCATCCTGCTCGCGCCGTTCATTCATCCTGCGAAATTCAGCGAGTGGATAGTAGATTTCTCCACGGATTTCAAAGTCTGGTAAGGGAAATTCTGGAACAGTAAGTGGTATGGAACGGATAGTTCTGACGTTCTCTGTAATGTCATCCCCAACGAGAGAATTACCTCTGGTAGCTGCTTGTATAAGCTGTCTATCTTTGTAGGACAGACTTACAGCAACGCCGTCAATTTTAAGCTCACAGACGTATTCAGGATCGCCTCCGTAAAGCTCGCGAATCCTGCGGTCAAAATCAAGAAGTTCATTTTCGTTGTAGCAGTTTGCCAGAGACAGCATTTGCGATTTATGCTCAACTTGTGTGAAACCGGCAATAGGTTCACCGCCGACACGTTGAGAGGGGGAGTCAGGTGTGATTAGATCCGGGTAATCCTTCTCCAACCGGAGAAGAGACTGCATCAGTTCGTCATATTCAGCGTCTGATACAGTCGGATCGGCGAGGACGTAGTAGCGATGATCGTGCAGTCGAATCTGTTTTTTTAGCTTACCAATCTGATTCTTAGCGTCGCTCTTGTTGACACCGCTACTCACAGGATTACCCGACTTATTTGACGATTTGTTATTTAATCAGTTGACCGATCCGTTCCCAGCGAATTCGTTTGTTCAGACGATTCAGCGGTTGTCTGTCATTCCATGAGAAGTAAATGACCAGTGCTTTTCCTATTATCAGATCACGCTCCAGAAATCCCCAGTAGCGGCTGTCTGCAGAGTTGTCTCGGTTGTCTCCAAGCACGAAATAGTAACCTTCGGGAACTGTGAGCGGTCCAAAATTGTCTCGATTACGCTGTGTCATGTCTCTCGGTACAATCGCGCCTTCAACGTAACCTGCAGGATAGATAATATCACTGGCAAACTTGGAATGCTGAGGAAAATCAACCAATTCACCATCAACATAAAGGTTCTTTTCCCGGATTTCCACCGTTTGACCGGGTGTGGCAACACACCGTTTTATGTATGACAGGTTTGGATCAAGTGGATAGCGGAATACTACAATATCACCAGCTACAGGTTCTGAAAACGCTGGAAGGCGGAAATTAGGAATAAAGAAGCCGACGGTTGTGAACGGAATTCCAATCCAGTCCGGTGATCGTACTCCGTAGACAAACTTGTTTACCAACAGAAAATCACCGACAAGCAGAGTATCTTCCATACTTCCCGTCGGAATGCGGAAAGCCTCAACCACTGCCAGCCTGATAAAAAACACCATCACGAGGACAGTTACGACCAGTTCCACCCACTCACGAACAGGTCCTCTCAGACGCGCACGTTCCAGTTTTTTCTGCTTTCGGGTCTCAATATATGCTTGAAACCGCTGCCAAAGAGATTGTTCGGTAATCTCGCCCCCTTGTTCTGAAGTTATTTCACTCAAAATAATATTCCCGG
Source organism: uncultured bacterium (assembly GCA_964627035.1). Taxonomy (GTDB): domain Bacteria; phylum Electryoneota; class AABM5-125-24; order Hatepunaeales; family Hatepunaeaceae; genus CAZVKN01. The sequence goes on from CAZVKN010000001.1 coordinate 80,297, forward strand.
ATAATACAGCTAATTCAGTTAATTATGATTTACAGTTTGTACCGATAACTGTATTTATTGTTCCATAGCTGGACAATTTACTCAATTAACGAGAATCCCTTATCGGTTTTTCGCACTTTTCCAAATGTATGCTTTGGGTCGTGCTCAAAGAAAAATGTCCATCCTTCGTCTGCAGCCTGCCCAAGAATTTTTTTCTTCTCATTTAGGGTGGTGATCGGATACAGATCGTAGGACATTATCCAGGGGATAGGAAACTGACATGCAAGTGGGATCAGATCCGCACCAAAAAGCAAAGTTTCACCGCCGTCCTGAATACGTGCCAACTGCATCCCCGGTGTGTGACCGTTGCAGATGAGAAAATCCATTCCGTCCATCAAAGACCACTCTTCTTCAACGATGTTAACAACTCCTGCCTCTACAAGAGGTTCAAAGTCAACGGGATGATAACTCGCTCTGTCGCGTTCCAGACGTGATCTGGCATGGTCAAGCTGTCGCTTCTGGATATGGTATTTGGCATTGGGAAAAGTGGGTACAGGATTTGTGTTTTTCTGTGTGGTCGAGCCACCGCAGTGATCAAAATGCAGATGCGACAGCACTACATCAGTGATATCAGACAATTCCAATCCCGCGTCTGCAAGACCTTTGTCCAAATAATCCTCACCACCTGTAAATGCAAAGATTTCTTTGAATTTATCGGTTCTCTCCTGACCGAAACCGTCATCAATCAGTATTTTGCGGTCATCAACCTCAATAAGCAGACATCTCATTACCATGTCAATACGGTTTTTGTCATCAGCAGGATGAAACCTCTCCCAGAGAACTTTTGGAATCACACCAAACATAGCACCTCCATCGAGACGGAAGTTCCCAAATTCTATAGGGGTTATCTTAAACTTGCCTATTTCCATTACTTGGTAACCATTTGTGCGAATTTGCTGCTGTTTGCTCTGCCATCGAGTGATAGGCTGTAAATATAGGGTTTATCGTTGACCATGCGGGTCACAAGTACGCGGTTGTCAGACAGAAAACTAAAACTGCGACCATGTACTTCGCCTAACCAATATGGCTCACCACTCTCACGATTCACTGCCACCAGTTGGCTCGCCTGACCAAGCAGAAGCAGCCATTGTCCATGCGGCGAGATTTGTGGAAATAAAATATCCTGCCACTTCAGATCAACTGAAATCTCCCCACCACTGATTGCCCGCTTAAATATTCCCCGATCTGTGCTGAATAGAAGAGAATCCCCATCAGGTGCAAAACAGGCTCCGATTACAGGCTCAGAAATCCTGCTGACGGAATTCATCTCCTTGTTGTTCGGATTCAATTGAACGACCTCAACAGAAGAACTTAAGCTTCCTGATTCACGTCTGATCAGAAGTATTGAATTGCTGTCCTCAAAGTATGGAGTCGAAGCGAGAAAACGTGCATCGGTCAGCTTCTTTGGACGAGACCCAAAACTCGGCTTGACCCTGTAAAGATAGAAACGCCCTTTATTGCCCGGCTTCCAGTTCTTGTCCGGTGATCCAAAGAAATAAATCCATTGCTGATCAGGGGAATAGACAGGCATCGCAATGGAACTCATTCGATGCTGAACTGCCTTTAACAGAGGTATCTTGTTGCTGCCCGACGATGAGCAGCGGTATATGTATGGATCTGAGCTGCCACTCATGCCCATATCTTTAACATAAATAATATGTTTCCCACTCGGCGAGTACGAGCCGTCAGATCCCTGAACGATTTGTCTTGAATTGAAAGGATCAGCATCAACCAGGTAACCGAATTTCTTGGCGACTCGCGCATCAGTCGCAATTTCTGGATGGTTTGAAACAAGCTCTTTCAGTTTCTGCTGCAGGAGTGTAACATCCCCAAGGAACAGACCCGCATCCAATTGATTCAACCTCGATTCAATGTTATCACTCTTATGCTTTATCATCCAATCTTGCTGCATCCAGGAGATTCGCGCCGGTCCTATGAAGAAGTACATCTCCTGTCGCACAGTGTCAGGTATATCACCGCCGTCAAGCGAGGTAAGCAGCCTGTCGTAATAGTCCGCCACAGCGGAAGTGTCCTTTGACCTGCAAGCAGCCATGATTCCCCGTGACAGAAGCGTCGGTTTGCCTCCTTTCTGAGTAGCAAGCTTGTTTGCTAGATGATACTGCTCAATAGATGCAGCAATGCGGTTATATCTCTCATGCGTGAGAACTTTTATGGCAGGCTCAGCAAGTGTCTTGCAGCGTGCACTATCTGGGAAGTATGAAAGTGTGTTCCTGAGTTCTGTTTCCATTGCAAGATCGTCATCACCCTTACCCAAAGCGCCTATGAGAGCTTTGTGAACCTTCCAGCTTTTGGGATTTTTCTCAAGAGAAGCACGGAAATACTTTGCAGCCATCCGCCAATTCTTCTCTTTTTTCAGCCAGTACTGTCCTGATTTGTAATCTTCATCTCCACACCCGACAAAAAAGAAGGTGGTGAAAATTAGACCTGTGAGAATTAGAACTATTTTTGAGAGCATAACTAACCCTCTATTTCAGATAGATACCTTTCAGCTTCAATGGCTGACATACAGCCTGTTCCGGCAGCGGTTATGGCTTGCTTATAGGTGTGATCCTGAATGTCTCCGCAGGCAAACACTCCGGGAATGTTTGTAGCGGTACTATCCGGTTTTGTAATTATGTAGCCTTCATCATCAAGGTCAACCTGTCCGACAAACAACTCAGAATTCGGAGTATGCCCTATGGCGAGAAATGCCCCTTGGCACTCTATAAACGATTCTTCACCTGTCTGTGTGTTCTTGAGATTGACACCTTTCAAAGCAGTAGAGTCGTCTCCCACAAATTCTGTTACAACATTGTTCCACAGCACTTCAATCTTCGGATTGTCGAAGACTCTCTTTCTCATAATCTTAGACGCACGAAGTTCATCACGACGATGAATGAGTGTAACTTTACTGCCGAATTTGGTCAGAAATGTAGCTTCCTCACATGCACTGTCTCCGCCACCGATAACAATGATCTCTTTTTCTTTGAAGAACCAGCCGTCACAGGTGGCACATGCGGACACGCCGTGTCCCATCAGTTTGGATTCAGATTCTAATCCCATCAGACGGGCGGTGGCTCCTGTTGAGATTATCACTGAATCAGCGGTGAGATGCTGTTGATCCACTGACACACTAAATGGTCTTTGTTTTAAGTCCACTTCGGTCACAACGTCGGTGATGAATTCTGTGCCGAATCGTTCAGCTTGCTGACGGAACTCGTCCATCAACTGCGGTCCCATAATACCTTCAGGGAATCCTGGGTAATTTTCAACATCAGTTGTAATAGTGAGCTGACCTCCCGGCTGAATTCCTTCTATCACAAGCGTTTTCAGCTCCGCGCGGGTTGTATAAATCGCCGCTGTTAACCCGGCAGGTCCTGATCCGATTATAATAACGTCAAAGTGAGTTTTTCCCATTTGTCAATACCGCTTCATTTTAATAGTAAAATAGTAGTCGGGCTTGTCTCAAGCTCGACGTCGGGGTTGAAGACAACCTCGACTACAAGATCAACATTCGGTTGATACTCTCAAATAATCGGGGAACCGTATGATTCCCCGATTGATCTGTAAAATCATTTCGTAGAGTTTACGCTTTGCCCAAAGTGTCTTTACCTTCGCTCCAGTCAGCCTGACACAGATCACCTGTCTGGATGGCTTTCAGTGCCCGGACAACCTCTTCGGTCGAGCGACCGACACCGGTGCTGTGAACGATCTGCCATTGGAGGATACCGTCAGGATCAATGATGAATGTTCCGCGAAGTGCGATACCTGCATCTTCCAGCAAAACATTGTAGTCATCGCTGACCTTCTTGGTGATATCGCTCGCCAATGGGTAAGCGATTTCACCAAGACTGCCTTTGATCCATGCGTCGTGTGAAAAAACGGAGTCAATGCTGACACCGATGACTTCCGCTCCCAAATCCTTGAATTGATCATACAGCTTTGAAAAAGCTGTGATCTCTGTCGGGCAGACGAATGTGAAATCGAGTGGGTAGAAAAACAGAACGACCCACTTGCCTTTGTAATCGGAAAGTTTTACTTCCTTGAACTCGCCATCAGGCATGACAGCCTGCATTGTGAATTCGGGTGCGCTACTTGCAACTTGTAACATGAAATTCTCCTGTACAATTTTGTGTTTATTGATGTTTAATGTAATTATTGATTGTCGGTCTGTGCAACAATCCAATCGAGATAACCCTTCAGTCCATCTGAAAGATTTATCGCTATGATCTCAGGGAGCTCATAGCAATGCAGTGATACGACTTTATCACGCACTCGATTGAATAATTGTTGCTGAGTTTTAACTATCAACAAAACTTCCGAATCACTTTGTAATTCTCCATTCCACTCGTAGAACGATTTCAGTCCTGGAATGATATTGACACAGGCTGCGAGTTTACTTTCAACCAATTCCCGTGCGATGTCTTCTGCAGATTTCTGATCCGGTACAGTGATAAACACCAGAATTATATCTTTTTTAAGATTAATGTGATATCCTTTAATTGGTAGTGTTTATGTAGTCGTGGTTGTCTCAACCACGACAGACGACAACGCACTATTTTGAAGGACCTTCAGCCGATCCGACACCGCGTGCATCACTGGCACCGAAAAACTCAGCGGTAGCAGCATCATGCATAACTGCCTGGCTCAATGACCAGTTGCTCTGCTGATAAACTTTCCATCCACGTTGGTTCAGCTCTTTTACTATCTCTGGAGTGATCTCTTTCTCGACATAAAGTTTATCAGGACGCCACTGCATGTGAATCCTTGGGACATCCATCGCAGCCTGAATATCAAGATCATAATCAATGATGTTGATCAGCATCTGAGCAACTGATGAGATGATGCGCGGACCGCCAACGCTACCTAAGGCAATATAGGGCAGGTCATCCTTTAACACCAGTGTCGGAGACATGCTGGACAGTGGACGCTTTTGAGGAGCAACCCGATTCACTTCACTCCCGATCAGATCATAGTTGTTCGGTTCAGTCGGTGATGTGACAAAGTCATCCATTGTGCTGTTCAGGAATATACCCAGCTCCGGAACAAATACATGAGATCCAAATGAAGTATTAACCGAGGTGGTAATCGAGCACATGTTACCGTCACGATCAATAACAGATATGTGACTGGTGTTGCTGTCATCGTCAAATGCCCACGGATCGTCGTGATCTTTAACCGGATTACGGTAATGACGATTGATTTTCTCTCTCAATTTAGCAGCATACTCAGGTGAAGTCATCCCATCGGTCGGTTGAGGAGTGAAATCCGGATCTCCCAACCAGTATGCCCGATCTGCAAATGCCAGTTCAAACGCAGATGCAATTAAGTGATACGATTCTGCTGAACCTTGTTCGACATAGTTGAGTGGGAATCCTTCCAGGATGTTCAAAATTTCTGCCAGGCATACGCCACCTGAAGAGGGAGGAGGCATAGAGTAAATCTTGTGACCACGGTAATCGAACTCAATCGGTTCTCGCCAGATTATTTTGTATCCTGCTAGATCTTCAATGGTGATTATGCCCCCTGCATCTTTACAGCTTTTAACTATAGCTTTTGCCTGCTCGCCTGCATAAAATGACTTTCCGCCATCCTTACTGACCTTGGTTAATGTTTCCGCTAATGCCGGTTGTTTCAGCAACTCACCACGAAGATATGGCTGCCCTTTCTCTAGAAACACATCGGAAGCATTTCCGTTCGCAAGCCTGTCCTGATGTCCTTTGGTTCGTGTCGCCAAAAATCTATCAACGATGAATCCTTCTTCAGCCAGTTTTACCGAAGGGTTTACCACCTTTGAAAGAGACAAATTCCCAAATTTCTGAACTAATTCCACTCGCCCGGCAACAGATCCGGGTGTTCCAACCGCCAAACCGCCACGTGATGAGCTGTACTTGATCTTCTTTCCGGTAGCCGGATCAATATACATCTCACTGTGAGCCTGTGAAGGTGCGGATTCCCGTGCATCCAATGCAACCACCTTATCATCTTTCACCATCCTGATAAGTGCAAACTCACCTCCGCCGAGTCCGCTGTGATATTGCTCGACAACAGAGAGCGCAAAAGCAGCAGCTACGGCAGCATCAACAGCATTTCCGCCTTGCTCAAGAACAGTTACAGCAGCGTTAGTGGCTTCAACATGCGGGGTTGCTGCCATTCCGCTTTTCGACCATGAAGGCTGACGATAAGCACCTATTGAAGTAGAGAAGCAGACAAAGAGTAGCAGTATTGCGAAGAAATAAGGGAATCGTTTTTTCATTTTACTCATACCGTATTGTTTCGACAGGATCGAGTGTTGCTGCTTTTCTTGCAGGATAGACGGTTGCGATTAGGGTTAGGATCATGGAAACAACTGCTATTATTACAAAATCAAACAGTTGCATCTTGACTGGAAGTGCACTCAGAAAATAGACATCACCGGGCAGTGAGAAGAATTTGTATGTCAATTGAGCCCAGCACAAAGCCCACCCAAGGATTAACCCAAGCAATGTCCCGATTGTGCCGATAATTAGACCTTCAAGCAGGAATATTCTCATCACACCTTGTCGTGTGGCGCCGATAGCCTTGAGGATACCGATTTCCCTGCGTTTCTCCAGCACAATCATTATCTGACTGGAAATGATGTTGAAGGCTGCAACAAGAATTATCAGAGATAGAAGTATTGTATAGAGCCACTTCTCTATCTTCATCCATCGGAACAGCGTCCGGTGCATATCGTGCCATGTGCGAGGATAGTAAGGATAGCCAAGAACTTCGTCAATCTCGTCGCGAACTTTATCGGCTTGGTTGAAATCTGTCACGTTCAGTTCGATTCCGGTTACTGCATTACCGAGCTGAAATAGTTTTTGAGCTGATGAAAGTGATATGTATGAGAAGCTGTCGTCGTACTCATAAATACCTGTCTCGAAAATTCCTCTAACAGACAGTTTGATTATTTTTGGAGAAGAGAGTAAACTCGTCATTCCAAGTGGACTGATGGCATAGATAGTGTCACCAATGGTAACATTAAGTCTGAAGGAAAGCTGCCTGCCGAGAATGATTCCCGGAAGATTTGATTCTTTAATTAATTTACTAAAATCCGGTTTTAATTCATCGCTTGTGGAGATTATATTTGCATCTTTTAAGGAAGCATCAATCACATCTAACTTAAGTTCACCAGCTACGATAGTGCTGTTCAGTTTACTTACTTCATTAACTGTTTTTTCGTCAATGCCTTTGATTATTACGGGTTCAACCTTTCTGCCTTTTCGCAGCATTCCCTTGCCTTGAATGTAGGGTGACATACCAGATATCTGAGGAATACTTCTCAAAGTGTCAATTATAACATCATGGTCGTTGAAAGGCTCTTCGTGAAACAGTGTCAGTTTGAGGTGTGCATCCGCACCGATGATCCTATCACGGACTTCCGCCTCGAATCCGTTCATAACGGACAGAACGATGACGAGTGCTGATACACCGATCATCACTCCACCCGCTGAAATATAGGTAATAAGGGATATAAATTTGGTCTGCTGCTTGGATCGTAAATAACGATCTGCGATGAACAGTTCGTAGCCCACTTAATCCTCAGACTTCGTGCGCAGAGCAGGGAAGAGGATGACATCGCGGATGGATGCAGTTCCTGTCAACAGCATTACCAGTCTGTCAACACCGACTCCGAGCCCTGCAGTAGGTGGCATACCCAACTCCAATGTCTGAAGGTAATTCTCGTCAATCGGATGAGCCTCATCGTCACCGCTCTCGATCAATCTCACCTGCTCTTCAAAGCGAGCACGTTGATCTATCGGGTCATTAAGTTCACTGAACGAATTTGCCATCTCAAACCCACCGATGAACAGCTCAAATCTCTCGACCAAGTGTGGATTGTCACGATGCTTTTTGGCGAGCGGTGATAGCTCTATGGGATAATCGAGTACAAAAGTCGGATCTATGAGCAGAGGCTCAATCCTATCCGAGAACAGCTCATCAATTAACTTTCCTACACCCCATTTCGGATCTATTTCAAGCCCTATAGCAACAAGTTCTTTGGCTAACTCGTCCCGATCACGATTTACGATGTCAATCCCACAATGATCCTGTGCCAATTCACTCATGGTCACCCGTCCAAATGGTGGAGTGAGATCAATGCTGCTGCCCTCCCATTCCACTTTAAGGGCATCACTGATGTCACGCGCTAATCGTGGGATGAGCTGCTCCAGCAGATCCATGCAGAACGTGTAATCTTCGTATGCAGCGTAGCACTCTAACATAGTAAATTCAGGAGAATGGAATCTATCAGTACCCTCGTTACGAAAATCCTTGGCAATCTCAAATACTCGCGGCATTCCACCCGCAATCAATCGTTTCAGATAAAGTTCATCGGCAATCCGAAGATAAAACTGCTGATCCAGCGCATTGTAAAATGTCTTGAAAGGACGAGCTGCTGCACCGCCGTACAGTGGCTGAAGAACCGGAGTTTCAACCTCAAGAAAATTCATCTCCTCAAAGAACTTACGGATTTCCCAGATTATCTTGCTGCGTGTCTGAAATGTGTAAAATGATTCCCGATTGACTATCAGGTCAACAGCGCGATGCCGATATCTCTCTTCTTTGTCTGACCACTTATTCCAAACCTCACCCTCTTTTTCCTTAACAGAAGGTAATGGACGAAGGTTCTTTGACAGCAGATCCAGCTTCTCCAAATTTAGTGTTTTCTCCTCAGTGCGGGTTATGAACAGAGTTCCAACCGCACCGATGACATCACCGATATCCAGCAGCTTAAAGAGATTCCAATCCTTTTCAGCAATTTGATTCTTTTTGACATAGAGCTGAAACCTAGCAGTCTCATCCTGAATATGAGCAAACGCAGCCTTACCCATCACCCGAATTGACATGATGCGTCCGGCAAGTGAGATCTCTGTTTTTTCATCCTGCAATGCCTCAAATTCAACTAAAACTGCTTCGACTGTGTGAGTGCGGGAATAGTTATATGGATATGGATTGACATCCAATTTGAGGATATCAGTGATCTTCTGTCGTCGTGCCAACATCACCCGGTCAAGCTGCTGATCAGATTCGAGTTGCTCGATATTTTCTGTATTGTTCTTTTGTTCCATTTCTGTTTTTCGATAAATCAGCTACTCACCAATCCTAAGCGTTCGGTAACGTCTGCCTTCGGGATAGGAGAGAAGGGTGTCACCATTAGAGATTATTTCAACGCCCTGCGCCTTCCCAAGTTTAACAACAAGAGGAACCGGAAGCTCACGTGAATATCGGTTTCCGGGCCAAAGTGTGCGCTCATAATGTGTGCTGTCAGAGTGCTCAATCTTAACATAACATGTGTCACGCGCTGTTATAGATAGCTTGGTCGTCGGTATCACTGGCTCCGGAACAGGTTCCGGTTTGATGCTCGCTGTATCAGTCTGCAGCTCGTCCATCTTCTCCTCCATTACTGTCACATCAGCTGCTACTTCACTCTCATCCGAACCACCTCTCATGGACTGAAAGACGATTATTGCAATTATGGCAACTACAATAATCACACTGTAGATTACTATTGAGCGATTTTTCTCGGTCCATGCATTTGATCGTATTGAGCCTGTTGTGGACAAAGTGTTGGAGTCTGCAATTCCTTCAGCACCTCCGCTGCGAGCAGCCAAGGCAGGCTTGAAAAGATTCTCGAGTCTGGTGTTAAATGCGTCGGAAGTAACTCCAACCTCTTCAGCGTAAGCTTTAATAAATAGCTTCACATAAGCAGGAGGGAGAAAAGACCACTGACCTTCTTCAATTCTTTTTAGAAACTTTCTATTTATCTTCGTGACAGCACTAATCTGGTCCAGTGTCATCTCCAAAGATTCACGTGCAGATTTGAACTCCTTGCTGATCTGTCTGCGAACCTCCGGAGTTCCAACCTCGACATAAGAGCCAAATCGGGACGATTCATTGATATCGTAATTCATCTAAGCACTCAATTTACTTAATGTACTGCAGTAACAGACAGAATTTAACATAAGATATAGCTTAAACATGAGTCGCTTTTAAGAAATCCTCCATCTCCGGCAATCCACCCTGCATGATCAGGTATCCGTCCACAGTTTCTCGAGGCGTAATTTCATGCGCATACGGTGTCAGCATCATCTCATTGACCTTATCTCTATCGTGTGTATGTCCGAGAACCCAACCGAGCTTAATGTAGGCTACTTCAGGCAGAATATTCGCTGCAGGAACAATTCCCAACTGCATCATATCACGACCGGTGTCATACACGTACATTTGAACGTAACCCCACAGGGTCTGCACGGTCATAAATATATGAATACCCTCATCAACAGCACGTTTCAGTGCGGGATACAACGGCTTGTTTACATGTCCCAATCCTGTACCGGCTATCACTATGCCCTTATACCCGTTATCAATGAGCGATTCAATGATGTCCGGTTTCATGTTTGGATAGTAATAGACAATCGCAACACGTTCGTCAAAAACCGCATCCAGCTCGACCTTGTTCTGTGATTTAATCCGTGTGAAATCCTTACTGATATAAGAAATCTCGCCATGCGACACCCGCGCCAATGGTGAAGCTCCGATTGTGCGGAAGGTTGAGCGGTAGCTTGAGTGCATCTTACGAACCCTCGTGCCGCGATGGAGCAGGGCATAGGCATCCGAGGTAGGTCCTGACATACATACCATAACCTCGGCGATGTCACAGTTGGCAGCCGACCAGGTTGCATTGATGAGATTCAAAGCTGCATCCGATGAAGGTCGGTCTGAAGACCTTTGCGAACCTACCATAATGATCGGCACCGGAGTTTTCCTGACCATAAATGATAGAGCTGCCGCAGTATAATGCATCGTATCTGTTCCGTGACCGATGACGATTCCGTCAACACCTTTCTCAACTTCAATCTCAATCGCTTTCGATATATTAATCCAATGCTCAGGTGTGATGTTCTCGCTGAATACCCCGGACAGCTTGATGGTTTTGAGATTACAGACGTCAGCCAATTCCGGAACAGCACCGTACAACTCGCCCGGGGTGAATGCTGGGATGACCGCTCCAGTGCGATAGTCCAAACGACTGGCGATTGTTCCACCGGTTCCGAGCAGGGTTACATGAGGTTTCTTTTCATCAAACGGGAATTCCTTCTCGGGTATCTTATAGTGAGCTTCTCTGAACCCGTTGACCGTCATTGATTTGATGTTCTCAGTTTTCAGTCCGATATTGTATCCGTTCTCCAGCTTGAGCACTACATGTCTGTCGTCAGCAGTCTCGCTTCTCGGAAGGATAATACCGCTGAATTCAGAATCATCTTTCATCACAACCTCGACGTTGCTCCACACTCTGACATCGAATTTTTCCAGAGCAGTTAAGGCATAACCTCTGTATCCTTTCAGAAGGCTTTCGCTCATTTCTATATCTGTTTCCTGTTAATTAGTCTATATTTCTGTTCAGGTTGAAATTAGTTTTCGGGTAAACTTTAGTATATGCAAATTTGATGCTGAATGCAAGTTGACAGCAAGTTTATAGCAGCTATCGTTAGCTAATCACTCAGACAAAGTCCTAACCCAATTATCTGAAGAGCCTTAAGTAATTAACAGATATTTCATGCAGTCAGTTGCATTTATCGGCGAAAATGTTTAAGATTAAACGGCGTGAATCCGGACAGAATCTAATTGCAAACTTTTCAGTTATTCAAATGACATTTCAATCAAAACTTTTGGAAGCGACTGGCGGGAAACTTGGTGTCTGTGTCGGGTTGGATCCGGTCGTGGAGAAAATGCCCAAAAAATTTCACAACTCAAAGGAACCACTTTACGAGTTCAACCTTGATATTATCGAGGCGACTCACGATATTGCTGCCGCATACAAGCCAAATCTAGCCTTTTACGAAGCTCACGGAGCATCCGGCTGGAACCAATTGCTGAAAACTATTGAGGCTATTCCTGATGAAAATGTTGTGATCGGAGATGCAAAGAGGGGAGACATAGGATCAACCGCCGTTGCCTATGCCAAAGCTCTGTTCAATAATCTCGGCTGTGACGCAGCAACTGTCAGCCCTTATCTTGGTAGTGATTCTTTGGAACCTTTTGTCGTGGATGAGAATCATGGCATCTTCGCACTTGCAGTGACAACAAATCCTTCAGGAGCTGAGCTTCAGCAGTTAATCTGTAATGGCATACCGTTATTTCGGCACGTCATCAGGATGGTGAAAAAGATAAATATAAATCGCAATATCGGGCTTGTAGTCGGTGCTACCAAGCCTGAACTGTTCTCGACAGTTCTAAAAGAAGCAGAAGATTTGCCGCTTCTAATACCGGGTGTTGGTTCACAAGGTGGGGATATTGAAAGGCTGCTGAATAATCTAAGTGGGTACTCCGCACCGGTATTCGTAAACTCATCCCGTGGTATTATTTACGCTTCAGATGGTGAGGATTACAAAAAAGCAGCACACAATGCCGCAGAAGAGTTGCGAGATCAATTACACAGATAGTTTTTAATACACAGTATCGGATAAAAGCTGAGAAAACGCATGGAACGATCAGACAGTAACAGAATTCATTCAACTGCAATTGTTGACGCTGATGCAGAATTAGGCAAGAATGTTGAAGTAGGTGCATATAGCATCATTGAAGGCAACGCCAAAATCGGTGATGACTGCCGGATTGCATCGAGTGTTTTAATAGCACAGTATGCCTGTCTCGGTGACAGAGTTGAGGTGCATAAGAGCGCTGTGGTCGGATCAATTCCGCAGGATTTGAAGTTCGGCGGTGAAAAAAGTGATCTGATTGTCGGCAATGACTGTGTAATACGTGAGTTTTGCACGTTGAATCGTGGCACCGGGGAAGGTGGTGGTATTACCTCAGTAGGCAGCGGATGCCTGCTAATGGCATATTCTCATGTGGCTCACGACTGCTATCTCGGAGATAACATCATCATGGCAAACAGTGTAAATATGGCCGGTCATGTGACAATTGAAGACAATGTGATTATCGGCGGCCTCTCTGTGATGCACCAATTCTGTCTGATCGGCCAACACGCATTTATCGGTGGTTTAGCACGTGTATCCAGGGATGTTCCACCTTATATCATCACAGTTGGAGATTCATACAATGGAGTTAACAGTATCGGATTAAAACGACGCGGTTTTACATCCTCGCAAGTCCGCAGCATAAAAAATGCCTATAGCTTTATTTACAGAAAGAAATTGAATCTCACACAAGCAGTGAGAGCAATTCACGATGAGATGGAGATAACGGAAGAGGTCGGCATTATCTTAGACTTCATCGAGAGGTCAGATCGTGGTTTGGTAGGTATTTGATTGGACTTGGCAAGGTGAGGTTAATCGTAGATCCACCTCAATCCGGCTGGATCAATATGGCAACTGACCATGTGCTGGCTGATGTGATTCCTGATTCAACAAAGGCAGTCATCAGGATATTTGAATGGAATCCGATTGCTGTTTCGCTTGGATTTCATCAGAATAAAGAAGATGTCAATTCTTCTACAGTAAAAAAACGGGGATGGGATCTGGTTCGCCGTCCTACCGGGGGAAGGACACTGTTGCATTCCGGAGACGTCTGTTATTCGATTGTTATCCCGAGACTGGACGATCACTACGGGCAGTTACGTGAACTGTACAGCAGCGTTGCAGCGATGCTGATTAAACTGTTTGAATCCTTCGGGTTGATCGCTACTACACGGAATGAGACTGCATTAAATCGTGACAGAAAAACTGAAAAGAACCGTCTCTGCATAGATACATACGTCAGAGGTGAGGTGCAGATAGACAATAGAAAGATTGCCGGAGCGTCACAACGTCTGTTCAAACACTCCATTCTGCAGCAAGGATCCATAATGGTAGATGGTGATCCGGGGCAAATCACTCAGATATTGAACTTAGGTGAGTCAAAACGATCTGAGCTAACTGATCGTCTGCGAATGAAAGCCTGTCCGCTGAATCGGCATCTGAAGAAGAGCGTTACGAACACACAATTCATTAACAGATTGTCACAAGCATTTATTGAAAAATTCAGAATCAAATATGAAGATGATCCCTTGTCAGAGGACGAGATGAAGATGATTCAGAAAGTGAGAACAATGTTTGACTTAAATCACCTGTTACAAAGTTAGGAATTTATTGAAAGATAAGAGAAAAGTCGCACTTTTCGGTGCGACCGGTTCAATCGGACTGCAGACGATTGATGTCATTGACAGAATCGACGGATATGAGCTCTCTGTCCTGTCTGCCGGTTCCAATTGGCAGCCTCTATCAGAACTCGCCTTGCATTGCAAACCGGAAATAGTAACCTTAGCCGATGAGTCGGGCTACAAAGATCTGAAGAGTGCTCTTTCAGGCACTGGAATAGAAGTTGTGGCTGGGCAAGACGCAGCTTCTGAAGCTGCAGAATCGGCTGATTATGACATCTGCCTCAACGGCTTGGTCGGGATTGCCGGTTTAATGCCGAGCTACCACGCACTCAAGCGTGGCAAAAGACTAGCACTTGCTAATAAAGAATCGCTGGTCTTAGCTGGTGACATCCTTAACAAGTTAGCAACTGAGTTCGGTGGTGAGATTGTTCCGGTAGATTCCGAGCATTGTGCAATTCATCAGTGCCTTAAAGGTGAAACTTTGTCTGAAGTCAAACGTCTAATTCTGACGGCTTCAGGTGGTCCGTTTCGAGAATGGTCATTGGAAAAGATTAAAAACGCAACAAGAGCCGAAGCCCTGAATCACCCGACGTGGAAGATGGGACCGAAGATAACCATTGACTCTGCTTCTCTAATGAATAAGGGACTTGAGGTTATTGAAGCGTATTATCTGTTTGGCTTGTCCGCTAAAAACATTGATGTCTGTATCCATCCGCAATCAATCGTTCATTCGTTCGTAGAGTATGTTGATGGAAATATAAAAGCTCAGCTTGGAAAACCGGATATGAGGTTGCCGATTCAGTATGCGCTCACTTATCCACAGAGAGTTCCCACAACTCTGCATGATGATGAGCCTTCAAGCTGGTCATCACTAAGTTTTGAGCAGGTTGACGAAGAAAAATTCCCCTGTCTCGGATTGGCTTTCAATGCTTTAGAAAAAGGAGGAACAGCAACTGCCGTTCTGAACGGAGCAGACGAAGCGGCAGTCGCCCGATTTCTTGACGAGGAAATATCGTTTGGTGATATTTCGGTTTTAATTGAGAATGCTTTGAATAACCTTGATGTGACAACACCGGGAACGATACAGAATGTCATTGATGCGGATCGGTGGGGACGCGAGTACGTTAAGGCAATTGCAATCTGATGACAGGAACATTTTTTACTAAGTTTGGTATTAAACTTAATTTGTAATTTATTTGGATAACATAGAATGATCGAAACTCTTTCAACAATTCTCTCATTTATAGTAGTAATTGGAATTATTGTCTTTGTGCATGAATTAGGGCATTTTCTCGCTGCCAAGCTGTCCGGTGTTCGTGTTGATGTGTTTTCACTCGGTTTTCCCCCCCAAATGATCAGCAAAAAAGTTGGGGAAACAGAATATCAACTGGCATGGGTACCTTTGGGTGGTTATGTTAAGATTTATGGAATGCTGGATGAATCGCTTGAAGAAGATGTTGATCCGCACGATCCACGAGGATTCCAGTCGAAACCGTTCATTAGCAAAATTTTTATTATCTCTGCAGGTGTGATAATGAATGTGGTCCTTGCATTCTTTATCTTCACTCTGCTGACATTGACGAATGGAATCAGCCGTTTGACAGGTACGACATTAACCTATGTGGACGAAGGTTCTCCTGCTGCCGAGGTTGGGATCGTAGAAGGCGACAGGATAATCAAAATCAACGGCATTGACATTAATAAGTGGGAAGATTTAACGAACAGTGTCAGACAGAGTCCCGGAGAGCCTATTCCGATTGCATGGGAGCATGGTGATACACTTCTGAATTCAATTATCACGCCGAACGCAGTTCCGGATTTTAATCTTGATGAAGCCAGAACAGATACGGTTGGCAAGATAGGTGTGCTTGGGAGTTATGTCACCGAAGCCGTTGGACCCATCCGGGCAATGGGTAACGGAGTGGTACAGGTGCTATGGATTATTAAGCTTAATGTCGTCTCAGTTAAGGCTTTGGTCACCGGTGGTGCCCACATCAAAGAACTGACCGGACCACTGGGGATTGCAAAACTATCAGGAGACAGTGCCAGATCCGGTGTTGCAAATTTTCTCTCCTTCATCGCAATGATCAGCGTTTCAATCGGATTCTTAAACATCTTGCCGATTCCTATGCTGGATGGGGGGCATCTCGTCTTTATAGTCATCGAGACGATCATCCGACGACCGATTCCTGACAACATCAAGATCAATCTGATTCGTGCCGGGATGGCTGCTCTATTGCTGTTGATTGTAGTAGTGTCCTACAATGATATATTGCGGTTTTGGTTCAAATGACAGCGGGTAACTCAGTGTTGAAAAAGCATGTTCAAACAGTCGGATTAATCTTCATTGTAATTGGTATAATTGGGTGTGCGGGAACATCCAATCAGACCAACATATCTATTGTGTCGGATAACTCTGCGTCGGATTCACTCGCCAAATCTAAAGCGATGGATCATTTTCTTTCTGGAACGTTAGCTGAGGAAACCGATGAATTATACGAAGCTGAGACCGAATATCAGATTGCACTGCTGCATGATCCTGACTCACCGGAAATTGCTCTTGCCCTGGCTAAAGTGTACCTTAAACTAAAAGAAACTGAGGCTGCCTCAATCACACTTGAAAGGGCTCTTTACAGCAATCCTGAAGATAAAGAGCTTCTGCAAACGATGTCTATGCTGTTTTACCGTACGAAACAACCGGACAAAGCCTACCGGATAATGCTCAGGCTTTCTAATGTTGGAGAGCTTTCAAAGCGCGAGCATCTGAGGATGTCAAGGTTGGCTCACCAGCTTGAATATGTTGATGATGCACTTAAGCACTATGAGGATCACATTGATCTGTTCGGTCCAGAGAAGGATGTTTTTAACCGCATGGGGCAGATCTACCTTAGAAAACGTGAGATCAAGCATGCCATTGCAGCATTTGAAAGTTCAATCGAAACCGACCCAAATCAGAGTGAGATATACTTTGTATTAGGTCGAGTTGCCGTGAGTCAGGATAGATTTGATGAAGCAGAGAACCTGTTTCATAGTGCGATATTGATTGATCCGACGACATCGAGGTTGTGGGTCAACTTACTGTTAACGCTTTATGAACAGGGAAAATATAAGGAGCTGGTTACGGAATCGAGCAAAGCTATCGAAAGATTTCCTGAGTCACCCCGATTCTTTGAGATGCAAGGTACAGCTTATGAGCAACTCAAACGGTACGCTGAAGCGCTGAATTCTCTCGACATGGCAATCACGCTCGACAGCACACGAGCGACAATATTCCTCACCAAAGGGTTCATCCATCATAAACTTGAACAGTGGGGTCCCGGTGCTGAGGCTTACGACAAAGCGCTAGCAATTAAGCCTGACTCTCCTCTGGTGTTGAACAATTATGCATACATGCTGTCTGTGCAGGATCACCGTTTGGATGATGCACTTAATATGATAGATTTGGCTCTAAAGAGTGAACCGGATAATTCATCTTTTCTCGACACCAAAGGATGGATTCTTCACAAATTGAATCGGAATGAAGAGGCTTTGGAATATCTTAAATCAGCTATGAAAGTAGATGATGGAACTGCTGAACAGTACTACCACTTAGGACATGTATATAAATCTTTACATGAACCGGATAAATCAAAGAAAGCATGGAAACAAGCGGCTAAACTGGAACCGGATAATGAGGAGTATTCCCGTCTTGCCCGTTAGAGTTTTTCTGCTGCTATCTTTGGTTTTATTGGTCGGCTGCAGTTCAGTCAACAGGTTTCCTGCGGTACACACAGATAATGCGGAGAAAGCCTTAGCAGAGCTAGTAAAACTGAGCAGATCGATTGATTTTTTTGAGGCAGATGCGACATTTGAAATTGAACTTAATGAAGACGGGGAGAAGAGGCAGTTAACGATTGATGGTGAAGTACTGTTCGATGAGTTGCAAGGATGGCATATACAGATTCTCGGACCGTTTGGAATAAAACTTGCAATAATCGAATCGGATGATGGAATGTACCGCATTCGTACTCCGCAAACGGGGCAGGTGCGTGAGGGATTGCTCACTGAAAGGATAACATTCAGCTCGTTGAACCTGGAATTTCCACACCTCACTTCATTAAGTCCACTTCTGATGCCGATATTTGATTTCAATGACAACGCTGAATGGAGGTTGACGGATTCAAGGTATTCATCTCCTGGATATCTGGAGTTGAGACACTCATCTGAGATATTCAATGTACGGTTAAAACTGATTCTGGAGTATTTTCCGTTGAAAGTTATTGAAGAGCATCACTACAGAGATAATGAAATTTTTATGACACGAACCTTCTCATACTCGGATGAATCGGAAAACATGCCGGACAGTATTAACTTGGAGTTTGAAGGATTGACGGTTGGAATATCATATAAATCAATCAGATATGAACGGAAAACATCATGATTATTTCAGTAGTGATACCGTTTTACAATGAAGAAGAGTCTCTTAAGCAGCTCTATAAACAGATAATTGAAACTTTGTCAACCTTTGAAAATGATTTTGAGCTGATCTTTATTGATGACGGCTCTACGGATAGTTCAAACACTATTGTCGGCTCACTGAGGGGACATAATCCGAAGGTGCGTCTCATAACCTTTAGACGCAATCAGGGTAAATCTGCTGCTCTTGCAGTGGGATTCAAAGCTGCCACCGGTAAATATGTCGTTACACTCGACGCTGATCTGCAGGACGATCCCAGTGAAATACACAATCTTATACAAAAACTAGAGCAAGGATTTGACCTCGTGACCGGTTGGAAGAAGGTGAGACATGATCCTGTCTCAAAAAGACTCCCATCAAGACTATTTAATAACGTCACATCCCTGTTGTCCGGCATTAAGCTGCACGACTTCAATTGCGGCTTAAAGGGATACCGATTTGAAGTGGTCAAATCAATTAAGGTTTACGGAGAGCGTCACCGGTTTATTCCGGTTCTCGCACACATGCTAGGCTTCAAGGTAACTGAGTTGCCCGTCAAACACCATCCCCGTCAATTTGGCAAAACCAAGTATGGCATGTATAGATTCCTCGCAGGATTTCTTGATCTGATCACCCTGTTGTTCAGGATGAAGTTTCTGTCCAAACCGATGCATCTGTTCGGTAGTCTCGGATTAGCCGGTTTTGCTCTTGGATCGAGCATAATCATTTATCTCGCTATCGGCTGGTTTTACGGCAAATGGATTGGATACCGTCCACTGCTGTTGTATGGAATTCTGGCTGTAATCACCGGTGTACAGTTGTTTACACTTGGGTTACTCGGTGAAATGATCGCTGAGGATAAGCAGGATCATGAATATCCGATCCGAAACGATTCAGACGTTGAGTCCCGTGACGGTTCATGAAGACTGCATTTGTAGGTCCGGCGCATCCGTATCGTGGTGGCATAGCGCACTTCGGTGCCAGGCTTGCACACGAATTAAACAACAATCACGAAATACAGTTTATTAATTTTACCCGCCTCTATCCAAATTTTCTTTTCCCGGGAAAAACGCAAATTGACAACAGCAATTCACCAATAGATTTTCCCAATGAACGTCTAATAGATTCTATTTCACCAAGGTCATGGCGAATAACAGGAGAGCACATTCGCAATTACGATTGTGATGCGATGATCTTCCACTGGTGGCACCCGTTTTTTGGACCTGCTTATAGAGCAATAGCTCACAAAGTGGGTGACAAGGCGATCAAAGTGGCAATCTGCCATAATGTGCTCCCGCATGATCACAATGCGTTGAATCGAATTGCAGTCAAGTTTGGACTCAAAAAGATGGACGGTTCTATTCTCCATAGCCTGGATGACCAGAAAACCTTTAACAATCTCCTGACTAATCGTCCCTATCTCAAGCTTTTTCACCCACTTTATGACATCTTCCCCCATCAAACTATGCTTAGATCTGAAGCCCGGGATGAAATCGGACTTTCGGAGGAAGATCGGGTCGTGCTTTATTTCGGACTGATAAGACCGTACAAGGGTGTTGAAGTGCTGCTTAATGCTGCTAAACACTTAAAAGACATACAGAATCTTAAAATCCTGATAGTCGGGGAAATATACTCAGGTTCAAATTCTATTATTCAGCAGATCAAGAAACTTCCACCTAATATGGTTCGCTTGGTGAACCAATATGTCCCAAATGATGAGGTCTCAACCTGGTTCAGAGCAGCGGATATAGTTGCATTGCCATATCTTTCAGCCACGCAGAGCGGCGTGGTTCCGATTGCGTACAGTTGCAACCGCCCGGTGATTGTTACAAACGTAGGAGGTCTGCCGGAGATAGTGCTGGATAAAGAAAGCGGATATCTAATAGAGGCGAGGGATTCACTTGGACTGGCTCACAGCATAAGACAACATTTCATTGAGAATGGAAATCCGAGCATGAAGGACGGTATAAAAAAGATGAAGCAAAAACTTAGCTGGTCAACCTACGCTTCTGAACTGATCAAATTTATCGAGTCTCTGAGCTGATGAACCGAAGTCCTAAAGTTACTGCAGTTGTGGTAAACTGGAATCAGCGGGATCTGACAATCGAGTGCATAACGTCGTTGCTGGACTCAGATTATGATAATCTCGATATCATTCTAATTGATAACGGCTCAAAGGATGACTCGGTCAAGGTGATAAGAGAATCGTTCTGCGGAGTTAGAATTATCTCCAATGAATCAAATCTGGGATTTGCTGAGGGAAATAATCGGGGAATTGCAGCAGCCCTCGATCAAAAATCTGACTATGTTTTGTTTCTGAACAATGACGCAACTGTTGCACCTGACTGCATAGCCAAGTTAGTGAATGTTATCGAAGCGAACAGTGATACCGGAGCGGTGACACCGTACATCTTTTATCATGATGACAGAGATTTGATATGGTATGGTGGAGGAATCGTTCGGTTATGGCGTGGGAAGATAGCGCATCTGCATTTACGGGAGAAGCAGGATATGGGCTCTCGCAATGTGCAGCAGACAGATTATTTCTCGGGATGCGCCGCTCTTGTCAAGGCTGATCTGATAAGGGAGATCGGTGGATTTGATCCCATATACGGTATGTACAGCGAGGATGTAGATCTCAGCCTGAGAATACGTGAAAATGGACACCAGATTTTAGTAATACCGAAGGCTAAGGCGTACCATAGAGTGTCTGTATCAGCCGGAGGAGAGATATCCCCATTGAAAGCATTCCATCGCGGTCGAAGTGCGGTGCTTCTTGTTAAGAGATGGTCAAAACTGTGGCATCTGCCGACGCTGATCATCGGAGGATTCCTCGGGGCAATATATATCAGCCTGAAACTAATACTTAAAGGAAAAATCGGCACAGTGAGTGCAATTTGGCAGGGGCTGTTTGTAGGGTTGATCGGGAGCAGTGTACCCCAAAAGTTTCAACTCGAGTATATGAACGAGGATTTTGATGCCAGAACTACCTGAGGTAGAATCCGTCAGGCGCGAGCTTTCAGGACTCATTGTCGGAAAGAAGATTATCTCAGTTGAACTCTTTGATCCTGTGATTATCAGACAAGGAAGACTTGAAGATCTAATAGGGAAAGCTGTCACATCAATCCACCGTACTGGGAAATACCTCCAATTTGATACCGATAGCACTGTCAAGATGTATTCTCATTTCGGCATGAGTGGTTTAATGCTATGGGAAGATCATATTACTATTGACCCCAGACATATCAGATGCTCAATAACATTTGAGAATGGGAAACTGCTGTACAACGACATTCGGAAGTTGAAGGGTCTGTGGATTGATAACGAAGGACTATTTCCTTGGAAAAAACTTGGCATTGATGCCTTGAGTCCCGATTTTACATCTATACTGTTGAGCAAAATGCTGAAGAAGCGAACCCGGACAATAAAACTCGTACTGCTTGATCAGACTTTGGTCGCTGGTATTGGCAATATTTATGCATCTGAAATCTTGTTTGCAGCAAAGATTAACCCGCTTCGCGAAGCAGGAAGTCTTTGTGATAGTGAAATTGAGTTACTGCATGAGAACATTGTTTCGGTGCTAAACGCTGCCATCAAAGCCAGCGGCACAACGCTGAAGGATTATAAGCTCTCTGACGGAAAAGAAGGATCGTTTCAGAACTTCCTGAAAGTGTACGGTAAAAAGGAACAAGATTGTCCACGTTGTGGCTGTCAAATCAAAAAAATCACACAAGCCCAGCGAAGCACATATTTTTGTTCTAACAACTCGTGTCAACTATAGGTAGGGGCTTGATTTATCAAGCCCGCATGAGTTGGCATTGTAACGGGCTTAACAAATCAGGCCCCTACCGTTCAACAGTAGCAATTTCGCAGGACATTGCGGTTTTTGCATTGTCTGTGAAAAAGCATTCACTCCCATCAGGCTCGATTGTGACTCCTGACATTCTTACAGACAAGAATAAAAGACAATTATACCCCCCGATACATCATCACAAGACCTTTCTTTATGCTGTGGGCAGTGGGAACTCCACCTTACATCCTACCAAACACACACCAACGAAGTTGATTTTGTTATAGGTCGGTACATTTATTGCGCTGTATTCTATGGTGGTTTAGTTTTTGACTACTTCTCATTCCATTGCTTGTGCATGGCTGTTTTATTGCTTTCAATCTCTATATGCCATTGCCTTTTCAATAAAACACAGCGATAGTGATATAAGTCATTGATTTTTGACTGTACGGGTAATATTTTCTAATAGTTTTCGTACCATGTCACAGATAAACTTCCAAATAAGACAAATCAGAAAAATATACTCAGAATAAATAAAGGTTAATATGAAGACTAATTATTGCTTGCTTTTGGTGGGCGTGTTCGCCCTGCTGCTGAGCCAACCTCTGTTTGCCGGAGATCCAATCCCCGATGATGAGTACCGACCGGGCATTGTAGTGTTTAAGGTTGCCCCGGACTTAAAAGTTGATCTTCCGGAAAGCGGATCGGATGAATTTGGTGCAGCTCATATAGACAAGTTTCTCTCGCAGATAAAAATGGAGAAGGTCGAGCGGACTTTTCCGCACTGCCTGCCTCCTAAACCTAACGGAACCGATCTAAGCCTGATTTATACCGTTTACTTTCCGACTACAGTTGATGTAATAGATGTCTGCAGCGATCTCAAACGACTTTCCGGAGTTGTTTACGCTGACCCCTGGTGGATTCCACGATACAGCCTCGACCACAATGATCCACACCGTAACAGTCAATATGGACTTAATCTTTGTGAAGCAAACGATGCTCACGATCTTTCAACCGGTAATTCCGATGCAATCGTAGCAATCGTGGACAGCGGGATTGATATGGATCATTCCGATCTTTTACCAAATATCTGGGTAAATCTTGGTGAAGATGCCAACGGTGACGGTGAATTGGATGAAGATGACGAGAATGATGAGGATGACGACAGAAACGGCAAAGTGGATGATTTTTGGGGTTGGGATTTTCTGGATCGTGATGGATACCCTCACGATTCTGACCGCAGCGGTTGGCGAGGACACGGTACTCATTGTGCAGGTATCGCTTCCGCCAAGACAAACAATCGAATCGGTGTCGCCAGTGTAGGTTACGACTGCACAATTCTTCCGGTAAGAACCGGCAGCGAGGGAACGGTGAGATACGGATATCAAGGTATTGAGTATGCAGTCAGGGCAGGCGCTCACGTGATCAGTTGTTCATGGGGTGGATACCAAAGTGCCGGATGGGCACGCGATGTCATAAATAACGCTTACGAAAACGATGTTTTGGTGCTATGTGCTTCCGGAAACGACAATACTGATAGAGAGCATTTTCCTTCTGCATATGAGAATGTCGTATCTGTCGCAGCAACAAACAGTAATGACGTTAAGGCTAATTTTTCAAACTACGGTGATCACGTAGATATCTCCGCTCCCGGTGTACAAATTCGCAGCACTTTCCTCGGAAACAGATATTCATATATGAGCGGTACATCTATGGCTTGTCCTTTTGCTGCGGGAGTTGCTGTTCTGATTCGAGCTGCTATTCCTGATGCTGATGTTGATGAAGTTCGAGAACTGCTTCTTGAGGGAGCTGACGATATCACCGATGTCAACCAGAACCGTTATGAAGGTCTGCTCGGCTCAGGGAGGATTAATGCATACAACTCGTTGATACTGGGGCAGCGTCCGATGCCTGCTATTGGTCAGCTTGAGATTGTTGCGGATGGAAATGACAACGGTCGTCTCGATCCCGGTGAAGATGTCGAGATTGTCATAACGGTCAATAACAACCTCGGAAGGATACCGGCAGAAGATGTCGTAATGACCATCAGCAGTGACGATCCCACAATTGAGATTGACATGAGCATGGTTGAACTCGGTGACATTGAGCCGGGTGAGGATGCTGACAATGAAGCTGAACCGTTTGTCCTGTCAATAGACGAAGATGCAATAGACCATACAACTTTTCTCAATGTATTTGTCACCGTTCAACCCGGTGACATATCAGTTTCAAAGAAATTTGAGCTTGTAATCGGTCATCCGGACATTCTCATCGTGGACGATGACAACGGCAGAGACATTGAAGGATGGTATTTTAGTACCGTTGAACAGATGGGTCAGGGCTGGGTCAGATGGAGTGTCGAGGAGAATCCAGAAGTAGATCCAAATGATGTTGCTGATCTTCTTTTAGAGCATCGGGTCGTTATCTGGGCTACCGGAAACGACGATGAACCACTCGATGAGATTGACAGATGGACTATCTCTGCAGCACTCTTAGACGGTGCGAGTGTTCTACTGATCGGAAACAGAATCGGTAATGATGACGAAAATCACGACATGCTTGAGGAGTTTTTCGGAGCAGAGCATGAAGCTGATTCTGTTGCAAGTGCACTGATGGTTTCGGGATTACCGTTCAAACCTGTTAATGAAAATGTGGTAACCAATTTCTGGTTTAATCCGGATCGAAGGCAGTCACCTTCAATAATGGAACCGATTAATGGAGCTGACAGCCTGCTGGTATATCTTCGAAGGCCAGGTGATGAGCGAGGTTTGGCGGGAGTTTACCGTGAAAGTGATTTTGGTGAAGGAGGGACAGTTTACCTTGGATTTACATTTGAGACACTGAGCACGGCACCGACAGAACCATCAGTAATGCTTAATCAGATTTACAATTGGATGATCGGTGAATGGGAAGAACCTGATTCAGCACCTGGTGACAACAGCGTCCCGTATGAATTTGCGCTCAATCCGGCATTTCCTAATCCATTCAACAGCACTTTGCAGCTAAACTACAGCCTGCCTGAGCAAGCTGATTACCGCCTGGCTATCTTTGACGCATCGGGCCGTCTGACAGCACTCATTGACAGAGGCAATGCACCGGCCGGACAGTATAAGACGCAGTGGGATGCAGCAGGAATCCCTTCGGGCATCTACTTTCTCCAACTGGAAAGCGTCGGACAGAAAAGCCTGTCGCAAAAGATCACCTTGATCAAATAGTAATTGTGATGACCTGCTGTCCTCTAACAACAGGTGACAGCAGGTTTTCGTTGCCATATACTCTCCCGGAGTTGTTATGAGACTTCGTTTTATACTGAGCATCCTGTCACTTCTTACAGTGATTATTCCCTCAGTTCTATTTGCCAATACCAACATCCTTGACGGTCGCCTCAATCAAGATCTCTATCTGATAGAGAAATTTCGTGAAGACCCATCAGACCGAAACGCAGCTCGGTTGCTTGCATATAAATTGCAACCTGAACCGGATCCGGTGCTGAAACTGTTTCTTCATCTAAATAGCTCCCCCGACGGCACCATCAAATCCGAGTTAACCGCATTAGGAGTCCAGCTTTATCCGTCAACATGGGTTCCTCCGGTTGGTGCTCATAAGACAGGCTTCATATTGGCACGAGCTTCCGCTACAGCAATTAGAACGATTGCCGAAAAGAGGGTTGTCGCTCGAGTTTCAGCCGCTTATCGCGAACTCATACCTATGAACGACCTCACCGCTGAGGGAACAGGTGCTGCGTCTGCGTGGGAACTCGATCCGCCGTTGACCGGAGAAGGTGTCAGGTTAGCGATATTGGATTCTGGATTTGATCTTGATCATCCTGATTTGCCTGATCCTGATCTTTCTATGGATTATGCGGACTACCCGGACACCAACGAGAATGTGACGGACCAGATTTCGGGACACGGCACACATGTAGGCGGAACAGCATTCGGGTCCGGCGAACTGTCTGAAGGATTGTACAGTGGAATGGCTCCGGATGTCGAGCCCATCTACTTGAAAATTGGTGATGACACAACCGGATGGGCTAGTGCTGCAGCGGTTGTTGGAGCACTCACAGGAGCTGCAACCTGGTGCGAAGCAGATATTCTGTCCATGAGCTACGGCGGTTGGGACGGTTTTAACGACGGTTCATCACCCGAAGAGCAGGCACTTGATTGGACAGTGGGTGAGGGGACTACCGCTTTCATGTCCGCCGGCAACTACGGAAGACTATGGAATCACCATTACAACGAGGTGGCTGCCAATGATACTACAGAACTAATACGAACCTTTCGACATTTCGCAGTAGAGGAGATGTATTGGACGTTGTACATGATCTGGTATGACGGTCCTGACCCAGATGTTCATAGAGAGCTCTCTTTCAGATTAATGGATAGAGAAGGCAATCAGCTTGAGTATGATGAGCTGGATCAAGTGACGAGTCCTCGTGGTGCTGAGATGCTGCAGCTGTTACCAACGGATCCGATTCCGGTTGACGGAGCATATTACGATATCGAAGTAGTGAATCATTCTGATGAAAATCAGACGTTTCATCTCTGGACGTTCAGTACTGCCCTTCCGGTTGCATTTGAAGAGGTTAATCGTGACTATTCGGTGATCTTACCTTCTACGGCTGACAGTGCTGTCTCTGTCGGTGCATACACAACCAGATTGGACTGGACTGACTATACGGGTGAATTCCATGAAGACAACAACGTCATGGATTCATTGGCATTCTTCTCATCCAAAGGTCCGAGACTGGATGGACACCGAAAACCTGACATAGTGGGACCGGGTCAGAGAACGATTTCATGCCGAGATAGGAATATACATCTTCTCAATGATGCCTATGCCTGGCAGATTATTTCAAATGATGGAGGGGAGGGTGAACCTGCTGATTATATCATTATGATGGGAACGTCAATGTCATGTCCGGCAACCGCCGGAACAGCAGCGTTAATTCTACAAGCAAACCCTGATTTTACATCCGCCGAACTACGCGAAAGGATATTTCAATCAGCCCGAGCGGATCGATACACGGGAGAAATTCCCAATCTGCATTGGGGATGGGGTAAGATAGATGTCATTTCGGCACTTGACGTGAAAGATCAGGTTGTTTCTATTAACTTTCCTAATAGCATTGAGATAACATCATACTATCCGAACCCTTTTAACAATCGTATAGCCGTTGAATTCCTTGTTGGACAAGAGGGCAATGTGGTAATTACCTTGCATGACGTGTCTGGAAGAAAACTTTGGTCTGACAGTCATGCAGCAGTTAAGGGGAAAAATTCTTACTCATCTGACAGATTCACCAGCATTCCATCCGGCACATATATTCTGACCATCAGCGACAGCAACGGTCTGGAATCCGCAGAAATAACTATGGTCAAGTGATTTGGAACTTGCTTTGCGAAAATGGGTTGGCTCAGGTGTCAACCCGCCGTGGTTGACACTATAACTTACTGTAAATCAAGTAATGACTGTCAAGTGCGGCGACCTGACAGCAGATAGTTATCCTTCTCAGGCTCGGTGCTCAACGTGAATGACAAAATTCTTCCAAATATTTTAGATTTCTCCCTGACAATAAACTCTTGACATTGATACTGTTAAACCTTACCTTGAAAGATATGAGTTGCTGAAACTGGAGATTGACATGAAACTATTATTTGTAACTGTCTTATCCATCTTACTTCTACCCGGTATTATCTTATCACAACTGTCATTTGATCCACCGATAGACCGTGATGGCATTGAATTTGAGGACACTCCGGTCAATGAAGCCGCTGAGTTTAGGGTTACCGTAACTTGTCAGCCTCAGCAAAATGCCGGTCAGCAGGTTCGCATTAGCAATAATAATGATGTCTTTGACGCAGACCCGCGTCAGGTCAGAATGAATCCAAATGAGCGTCGTGAATTTGTTTTTACTTTTGAGCCGGATGAGGAACAAGAATATAATGACCAATATGTCATCACCGCCGGGGGTGAAAACGGTAGGATATTCATGTACCGTGCTCGTGTCAGCGGAAACGGGGCAGAGGGACGTGCTGAAGTTTTCATTGATCAGATAGGTGAAGAGGTCTTGTTTCTCGTTGAGGACGAGGATGAACTTCCATCTGCAGAACTTGTTGTGCAGAACAGTGGCAATGACATCGGATCATTTTCAGCCGACTATGAGGCTGATTGGCTGCTGGTGGATCCACTTCGTGGAGATGTGGAGCCTGATCAGGAGGTTG
Source organism: uncultured bacterium (assembly GCA_964627035.1). GTDB lineage: Bacteria > Electryoneota > AABM5-125-24 > Hatepunaeales > Hatepunaeaceae > CAZVKN01. The sequence continues at coordinate 108,910 of CAZVKN010000001.1, forward strand.
AACTGACGATTTCAATGACTGAAGATTTTCCGCGCGAAAACGGTGAATACGAGGAAATTGTAACCTTTCATCTCGATCACCCGGATGAAGATGAAGTTGAACTGTCTGTGACCTTAAGAGTGCACATTCTTGAGATTGGTGAGCAGGTTATTCCGCTCGAAGAAGGCTGGAACATGGTATCGGCAAATCGCGACTTGATTGATCTGGGGCAGGGAGTTCCAAGCATGGAGGAGCTTCTCGAGGATGTTATTGATGACATAATGATCATTAAAGACGGTGTAGGAAGATTTTGCGTTCCCCGTTTTGATTTCTGGGGTATTGACCAGTGGAACACTGCTGACGGTTACCAGATTAGAGTACGCAATGACACGGAACTTGTCATTTCCGGTCAACAGATCCCATATGACCGTCCCATTGAATTGAATCACGGATGGAATCTTATTGCTTACTATCCTTCGTATGAATTGTTCTTCCACGAAGCATTCAGAGAATTGGCGGAAGACAGTATCCTTGTTTTGGTGAAAAACGGACGGGGACGGTTTTGGGCACCTGCTTTCGGACAGTTTGGAGAAATTGAAATTACACCGAATGAGGGCTTACAAGCATTGGTAACTGAGGACGCTGCATTCAGCTATCCGCGACAACCGGAGAGGGTTAACACTATTCCCCAAACACCCATGATAGATTTCCAGCATTTCCCGGAACCGATCAATACCAGCCAGGGAATGTCGGTTCTTTTTACTGAGATCACAGGAATGCAGATCGTCGGCGGGGCTGAAGTGGCGTGCATTACACCGGAAGGTGTTGTCGCCGGTGCTTGGGTAATAGATGCAGATTCTGCAGACCAACGATTCGGAATGGGCGTGTGGAAAGATGACCCGGATACTGAGGTATCTGAAGGATTTGAAGAGGAAGGCGATCCCTTGCGTTTTCTGTACTGGGATCCGGTACATGACTGGGAACTTGATCTGGTAATTGACGTTGTTCAGGGCGATGGTACAATGGATGAAGCAGTTTATCAGACTGACGGACTGCTCGTAATAGGATCAGAGGTCTCGGTATCAGCGGATTACCCAATATATCCGCACAGCTTCACGGTTTCAGGACTCTATCCAAACCCGTTTAATTCAACCAGTGAAGTCGAATTCAATCTTAATCGTGCAGAGAGAGTAACTGTCTCACTGCATGAACTTTCTGGTAGATTGTTGCGAAGTTATTCTGACCGATTATATTCACAGGGATCACACAGGCTGTCGCTCCGGTTTGATGATCTGCCGACGGGTGTCTATTTACTGTCGTTACAGACGGCTGAAGTAAGAAAGGTTGTTCGTGCAGTGCTGATTCGTTGAGTATCCGGCTACTGTCTGAAGCAAATAGTTGCTAAATCACAAACAACAGCCTATCTTGAACGAATCTCAGGATAGGCTTTTTTTTGAATCGAAGTACTGTAGTCGTGGTTGTCTCAACCACGACTTAAAGTAGTGCGAAGTTAGCACTCTACAAAAATTGAGGTCGTGATGGGAACATATCCCTTCAAAGAAATAGAAAGAAAATGGCGAAAGCATTGGGAAGAAAAACTGATCAATAAGGTTGATCTCGATGCTGATGACAAAGAAAGACTTTACGTTCTCGTAATGTTTTCATATCCATCCGCAGAGAAACTACATATAGGTCACTGTTGGAATTATAGTGGTGTTGATACGTATGCGCGCTTCAAACGAATGCAGGGACACAATGTATTCGAGCCGATGGGGTTTGATGCGTTCGGTCTGCCAGCTGAAAATTTTGCGATAAAACATGGTGTGCATCCTGCTGCAACAACCGGAAATAGTGTCAACTTAATCCGTGAACAGATTAAGCAGATAGGTGCGATGTATGACTGGAGCAGGGAAGTTGACACCTCCAAACCTGAGTATTACAAATGGACTCAATGGCTGTTTCTTCAGCTCTATAATGCCGGTGCGGCTTACAGGGAACAGGCGAAAGTAAACTGGTGTCCAACCTGCCAAACTGTGCTGGCTAATGAGCAAGTTCTGGAGGATGGAAACTGCGAGCGTTGCAGCAGTGCTGTTTCAAATCGCAACCTCAAACAGTGGTTTTTCAGGATAACCGATTTTGCTGATGACTTGCTGGAAGGATTGGACAGAATTGACTGGCCCGAGTCAACCAAGATCAAACAGCGCAACTGGATCGGTAGATCTGAAGGGACTGAAATTGACTTTCAACTCGAAGGTCATGATGATAAAGTGCCGGTTTTCACGACACGTGCTGACACTCTATTTGGTGTGACCTATATGGTGTTGGCGCCTGAACATCCGTTGACACTGAAGATAAGTGCACCTGACAATATTGAGCAGGTCAAAGAGTATATAAAGGTCTCAAAAAATCTGACTGACATTGAGCGTCTTTCCACCAAGCGGGAAAAGAGCGGCGTGTTCACCGGTGCTTATGCGATTAATCCCGTTAACAGTGAACGAATTCCGGTTTGGACGGCAGATTATGTACTCGGAACTTACGGAACGGGATCCGTGATGGCGGTGCCTGCGCATGACCAGCGCGATCATGAGTTTGCTACGAAGTATAGTCTGCCGATCAGGCAGGTCATCAAATCCGGTGGGGGAGAGGACGACTCAATGGCAGAGCAAGCCTTTGAAGACTATGGGGTTATGGTCAACTCCGGACAATTCGATGGAAATTCATCAAAAAATGGGCAAAATAAGGTCACGCAATGGCTGGATGATAAAAACTGCGGTCGTGCAACTGTCAACTACAGACTCCGTGACTGGATCATCTCACGCCAGCGTTATTGGGGTGCTCCGATCCCGATAATCTATTGTCCAAAATGCAGTGTTGTTCCTGTCCCCGAAGATCAGTTGCCCGTTGAGTTGCCTTCGCAGATTGAAGATTTTTCACCGAAAGGAAGTTCACCACTTGGTGCTTGCAAGGAGTTCATGGAGACATCCTGTCCAAAGTGTGGGGGAGAGGCACAGCGAGATCCCGATACTATGGACACTTTCGTAGATTCGAGCTGGTATTATCTTCGTTACCTTTCAACCGAGTTTCACGACAGACCATTCGACAGAGATCGCGTACACAATTGGCTGCCGACTCATGTGTATGTCGGTGGACCGGAACATGCCACAGCGCATCTGATTTACACCCGATATATCATAAAGTTCCTTAATTCACAAGGATTTATTGATTTCGATGAACCTGCTGACAAATTAGTGCATCAGGGGATCATCACCTATAAAGGGATGAGGATGTCGAAATCGAAAGGCAATGTCGTTAATCCTGATGAATTCATTGAGAAATACGGATCGGATTGCTTCCGAATGTACCTTATGTTCATGGGTGACTTTACTGTCGGGGGAGATTGGTCCGATGACGGTATAAAAGGCATTAGGCGCTTCCTGAACCGTGTCTGGACTATGGTGGATGCCTGGAAGAACAGTACGGATGAGGAGCGGACAGAGGTGAGTGTATGCGATAATGACCGGGTAATGATGCACTCAACCATTAAAGCTGTCACAACCGACTTTGACAGGTTTCATTTCAATACAGCTATTGCTCGATTGATGGAATTCGTTAATCATCTTTACAAGATTGCCTCTGATGAAGACTGCATCTCATTTGAAGGTGTCCCTACAATTGAAGAGTCCCTGGATGTTCTAATCAAACTGCTGGGACCGTTGGCACCTCATATTAGTGAGGAACTATGGACAATGATGGGACACAAGGGAACTTTATTTGAACAGTCAATTCCAAATTGGGATGAAGCAATTCTAAAGCTTGATGAAGTTCTGTTGATTGTGCAGATAAATGGAAAGCTTATTGACCGTATCAATGTTCTGCGAGATGTGAACAAGCAAGTTGCTGAAGAATTAGTCAGCGAATCAGCGAAGGTCCGGAATAAATTGGAAGGAAAGAAGATTAAGAAAGTAATCTATGTTCCGAACAAGATCATTAACTTTGTTGTGATGTAGTTAATCTGTAGTCGGGCTTGTCTCAAGCCCGACAATCACAGTTTAGCCAACCACGATTACAATGCCATCATTTACTTTACATAATATATCTTATCGGACATCCTGTAGATCGAATGCGGCTGTCTGTTTAGGTTTTTCACTTCTTCCCTGATGTGCTGAAATCAAATGTCACGGCAAGAAAATAGGCAGCCATAATGAATATTGATACCGGAATCACCAACTCTACCAACCACAAAGAAGCGTCCCAACCAAACAGCAGACTCTTTTCGCTGTACCCACCCTCTTTCTCCAGCAGGACAAACTGGACAGCGAGATAGCCAAATCCGAGCAAGCTCAGTGATGCAAGCGCATACACAACTTGTGTAATTCGCTTTGCAATCTTTTCGGTCAGATAATGCTCCAATATATTAATGCAGATATGGCGATTTTCAGCGGCAGCAAGACAGCCGCCGATCAAACCGATCCATAACACCAGATAACGCAACTGAATATCAATCCAGAATATCCCGCTTGAAAACACAAATCTTAAGATCAACTGCAAAGCTGATATCAAAATCATCCATACGAGCAGCGTAACCGCAATCCACCTAACCGCATGCTTCAGTATCAATAAGCTTCTAACTATCAAATTCATTCGGTATTATTGTCAGATTGTTCACTTCTGAATTGTTGGATGTGTCTTTTTATGTCGTCGAGAGTCTCTTTGGGACAGAGCTCATCAGTCAAACTGATCTGAACATTTTTTCCAGTGGACCTGAATTGATCCTGTTGTGATTCATCCGATAGTATCGGTTTAATGCCTTCTTTCAGCAACTGTTCAAATGATTCTTCGCCGTTCTGCCGTGTAAGTAACTGTAAATTACTTAAATGTTTAGTTGACAGATTGAGTAAGATCTCCTGGTAAGGTGGATCAATCTTGTTGAAAGTCTTTCGGTCAACTAATACAGCACCGATTGCATAAGTGAACGGGATTGTGTTGACGTATTCCAGCTTGGTAAACCACTGCAACGCCAACGCCGCTATCGGTGAGCAGTAAACTGCGTTGATCAGTCCTGTCTGAAGGGATAGATGAACATCGGTAATCGGCAGCGAAATCGGTGACTTGCCCAGCTCTTTGTAAAACGCTTCAGCAAGCGGATCCCCCTCCCACATCCACATCTTCATTCCTGTGAAGTCATTCGGTTCAGCTATTGCTCTACCTGAAGAAAAAAAGTACACCCAACCGACATCCGCCCAACCGAGAAGCACATATCCTTTGTCATTCAACTTCTGCCTGAAATCATCAGTAGTCTTATCCATCACATAATCAAGCTCATCAATGGATTCAAACAGAAAAGGCAGCTCGAAAATGCGTATTTCGGGGATTATTTTGCCGAGTCCGAATCCGGTGAAACCTGCTGCATTTATCTGCCTCATGCGCATCTTTCGGATTACGTCCGACTCATTTCCCATTGACATATTTGGGTAGAATTTGAAGCTTACCTCTCCATCGGTCTGTTCTATTAGTTCGCTATTCAACTCCTGCATAATCTTCATCCAGGGTGAATTGGCGGGGGCAAGAGTTGCAAATCGTATGGTCGTCTTTGAAAATCCGCTGTTAGAAAGCAGAATAATGCATATTAGAGCAATAAATTGTGCGACATTAATTTTGTGTTTCATGTGTTATAGTCAGAAGTAATAGTCAACTCTGTGAAGTAATGCTTTAGCTTTTAGTTGTGCCACTGTGTTCAAGAGTACAAGCTCGCTGTCACTCTTGTCAATCGGATGGTCTATGATCTCATTCAACAATTTGATGAACAAATTGCGGTCAAGTGATTGTATAGCATAGCTTTTGGCATACATCAGCTTGCCAAACAAAAACCTATTACCATAACCATTGGCAGAGTTATAGTATTGCTGTGAAAGCTCCAAGCTGCCACCCGCTATCGGCGGAACAGTTGAATAGTAAACAGCATAATACCACATAGGACCGGCGAAATAGAAGGTTGAATCCTGCCTATATACCCACTCCATCAACAAATTTACACGTGGTATCTCAGCTAATACATTAAATGATGTTTCACGCTCTAAATTAATCAAACTGCTCCATGCAACCGCTGTCCAATAAACAGACGGCACCTCTTCCCTATCTAATTCAGACAATGTCAAGCGCACATCACCAAGTCCCGAACTGCCGTTCAATTGCACTTCTGACTGCAAGCTGTTAACGGCTCTAAAACCGTATTCACGAGCACGACGATACATGTTTATCGCACGTGTACGGCTGGAATCTTCGAGAAATAGCAGTGAGTATCCGGCGAAGCCCTTTGCTGCAACGGTCAGCAATTCGACATTGTCCGGATCAAGTCGGATCAGACCTTCAAGCAGCTTAAGTTCCGCTTCCATTCCGGTTCGAGCAAGTTCAATATCGTCTTCTGCCAATATGCTTTCTAGAGCACCTTTCACCATCAAAGATGCTGAGGATATCACCAAATCTCGCTTCAATGAGCAGCCATTAGTAAGAAGGACACTTACAACTATTAATAGTATTACAAATTTATGTTGCATGATCAGATTGCGAGGAATGGATTGTATGTTCTTTCGAGTGCGAGTGTCGAATCAGGTCCATGCCCCGGATGGATGATAGTTTCAGATGGATAAGACAGTATTGAGTTAATGATATGATCTTTTTGCTGAGCATAATGCTGATAATCTATGGTGCCACCTACAGATCCGGCGAATAGAAGATCACCGGTAAAGATATGACCAGCGAGATGCAACACCATCATGTCATCTGTATGACCGGGTGTGAGATGGAAAGTGCCTTCTAACAGTCCAAAATCAAAAGATTCCGATGTGTTGATGTGATTAGTTAGATTAAAGTTGTTATCTCTGTTTATATTTGTAATATTAGGAAAATACTCCATCAATGTTTTAACTCCACTCACATGATCGTAATGGTTATGAGTAATAAACAGATACTTTAAGTCAAATGAATATTTACTAATGGTAGCAAAGAGATCCTGATGAAGATTTCCAGCATCAATTAACATCGCTTGTCGAGTTGTCATACAGGCAACAAGGAAACTGTTGACCTCTTCAATCTCTGGAAATAGAAACCTTTTAATGAAAATCCTGCCGTTACAAAATGCTTTCATTGAAATTTCACCTGCCTTCTATCCACGTCTTGCCCTATCAAGTATAGTGCCATCTAAAATTGCTCTGTCCAATTTAGTCTCTATCAAATTTGCAGAACGAAATATTGTTCTTGTTAAGTCGCAGTCAGAAAAATCAGCATAATCAAGTTTCGCAGAAGCTAATCTGGCATAAAAGAATCCGGAACCTCTGAAACTCGCCTTAACCGCATTTACTCCGATTAGGTTCACTCTTGAGAAGTTACAGTTGTGAGCGGTTATTCCGAACAAATCTGCACCACCGAGCACAGCCATTTCACAGTTTGCATTGTCCAGCACTGAACCAGCCAGATCAACCAGATCTGCAATCCAGTCAATCCCGGAAATGCCCATCAAGTTTGAACCAGACAGTTTCGACGATGTCCATTTGGAGTAATCCAGCACTGCATGTTTCAGATTTATCTTAGGTAGATGGCAGTTCTCTGCTCTTGCATTGGTGAAATCAGCTCCGGCAGCCTCCACCCTACTCCCTTTGGATCCACGTAGGTTAGATCCACACAGTTGGGACTGTGTTATTTTGAGCGAATCTACACTACACCTAACAAATCTTGATTTTGTCAGGACTGCATTGGACAGGTCGGCATTTGTGAGATCACATCCGGAAAAATTTGAATCTGGTGTAATTATTCCGCTGAGGTTAATCCCGCTCAAATCCATTTCTGCAAGATTTAACCCCGGCATTAGCGGCTGCAATTCCAATCTCTGCTGAAGTTCCGTTCTAAAGCTGTTCTTGTCTTCAATATGGTGCCAACAGAGTTCTCGAAATGATATAGAATTCTGATTGCAGCCGGTGGCACTACAGATGTTTGGATTTGAATTCAACGATTCTATCTGATGTGATGAATTGTGATGTTTCTGATCATTCTACCATTCTTGACGCGAACAAAATAGTCACCTGCAGCCCATTTCGATGCTGATATCCGGAAAATTCCATTGACGGGATGCTTGCTCAGCACAGTTGATTGCATGTTGCGTCCCAGAATATCATAAACATCAATCTGAATCGGTGTGTCATCGCTGTTCAAATAGGTTATGACACAGCTTTCGTTGAAAGGATTCGGCGAGGTTGTAATCGAGAATGACGATTGATCCAGAGCTGCTCCTACAACAGGCAAACTGACCTCAATTACTGAATAACTGTCCGGGATAAAATCAGTGGAACCGCTAACGAATTGTATTTCGGGATTCAATCTGAAATATCCGCTTGGTGTCGCTCGGAAAACAGAAACCTGTGGGAAAAAGTCTTCTTTATTCCCCCATAAAGCAATACCACACAGACCGTTAACGAAGACACCGGAACCGATTAAAACTCCCTCTGAATTGTAACAACCTACCTCATCACCATCCTGAACACTTTTGTCACCTTGAATTAATAGACTCATCGAGTTAGATCCGGACTCAACAACAGGCAGATGAACTGGATCGTGTTGCGTAAATACAGGAGTATTGTCAAGCCCCACTCTCTCACGAGGGTAAATTAGCGAGGCAGGCTCGTTTAATTTTATATGGTAGCCGCGACCCGGTCTCAATTCATCCATATTGCTGAAATTAAAACTGGGCAGGTAGAATCTCCCACGATGATCTTTTGCAATTACAAGCGCATCAATATCCGTCAACGAGCGACAGGCAGATTCAACAGGTAAAGTAAAGCTCGGTTTGTATGCTGTCAAATTCCAACCTTCCGCGAGTTGGATCGGGTCTCTGTAATTTGAACGCTCTCCCTCCAGCACAAGAGCATCATCATCGGTCAAATGAACCTGATAGCCTTCATTAGAGTTCCAAAAAGCCAGATTGTTGAACTCTTCGCCCGGTGCATAGAATGATCCGTGCTGATCTTTTACCAACAGCAGATGCTCACGCTCTACAATTGCCTCAAAAACCTCAACAAAATCAAAGTCAACTTCATTAGAAAGATTGTGAGAGATGGTCGTCCATCCGCCGCGCATATTTATCTCGATTTCAATCTCAGGCTGGTTAAACGTCTCAAATACGGCAAGACCGTCAGGTATCCCCCACCCCATTAAAGTATCCGGTTCCTCCGCATTGTTTGCCGATTCTTTGAGCGCATCCAGCAATGTAACAGGTGAGAGATATGGGTTAGCCTGAATCAGGAGCGCACATAATCCGGCAATAGCCGGCGTTGAAAACGAAGTCCCCGCACCGGCAGCGTAATCCTGATTGTTTCTCGATGACGCAAACTTAACCGAAACGCCGTAACTCATTAAATCCGGCTTAATCCTCTCATCCCAAGTTGGACCGTGCGATGAAAATGATGCTCTACTGCTGTCACGATTGGTTGCACCTACTGAAATTACATAATCACCGTCTGCAGGTGCACCCATCTTGGTTTCAGGATAGTCACCTCTGCCCGTGTTGCCCATTGCATTGACTATTACAATTCCGACTTCAGAAGCCCGATCAGCAACCACGGTTGTCACCGCTGTGTTGCCGTCCATATCCTCATATTCATACCAATCCGAATAGGATAGAGATGATGTGACGATGTCCACTCCAAGTGAATCCATCCATTCAACTGCCGCAACCCAATGATCCTCCTCAACCTCAACTTCGCGCTCAGTGTTTTCAGTCTTAGCCAGTACATAGCTCGCTTCCGGAGCAATCCCGATTAGCCTTCCTTCTTGATATCCACCAATTATCGACAGGATTTTGGTGCCGTGATTACCATCGCCCATGTCATCCTCATCACCAACTTCGTCGTCATCATTCACAAAATCCCACGAATCTACAATGTCTATTTCTGCAAAACAGTTGTGATCGAGGTTGTCAAATCCCGCATCGCATACCCCGACCATCACTCCTCTTCCGAGATAACCACGATCATGAAGCTCAGGAGCATTAATAAACGCATTCTGTCTCAAGCTTGTACCGTAGTCTAAATCTGGGTCACTCCTTGGGATATAAGGATCTATCTGATGTTCTTCATGAACTATTATATCCCGATCCTGACGAAGAAATGACCGGACAGGTTCTACTTTTTCTACAAATGCAAATTCACTAATAAGGGATACCTCAGTCTCCGATAATTCAAAAGAAACAGCATTCAACCATCGGCTGATATGACGCAGAGGTTTGCCAGATGACTTAGATATTTGAGTGACATAATCTGGATTAACAGGAAGATCAGATTCGGTGATAGTATTAACCGGAGCAAGCTTCAACCTACGTGAGATGGAACGGCTGGAGAGGATGTTTTTCGGGTTGTTCAGTGCATCGCTGATAGCAGATGAACTGCGATAACCTTTATCGTGGAAATAGACCCAGTAGGGCTTTGCATCCAGAGTTTCACTTGCCCCCAATGGTGAGGCGAACCCTAAAAATGCCAATACTGCGAAAACAATTATTCCACACAAAATAATATGTCTGCAATGACTATTCAATTACTGTTGGTCTGGGTAGAATATTCCACCCATATCTCTCTTTTTCAATGAAGAGACGGTAGCTGCCACCGTCAAGATAATAGTTTACAAGCCCTTTGTTCGCCAAAGCTCCTGAAATCCTTCGCGAGTCGTCACCATATAGGCAGATCAGATAGATCGGATGATCATTGTTGACGTATTCCACTTCCTGAAATATTGAGCCCAGCGGAATATGTGTCATTCCGGGAATATCCACGATATGATCCGGATCCTCGGGAGTTGCCTCTATCAGATAGAACAGATTCATTCTGGCACCCCGATTCAAACTGTCAACCAAAGCCCGGGCAGTAATATAAGAAGAAGCTGCTTTCTTCGGATGCTCGATTTTGTCCGGCAGATCGTACCGGGGTGCGTCCTGTTTACAGCTTAATACTAAAAACAGGATCAACACGTGCATAAAACTGATCTTGATTATTCGTCTCATAAAATTAAAGGTTTATCCTTCGCTTTGTTTGCGTGTGAATGCGAGCAATCCACCTGCCTTCAAGATTGCAGCTTGCCGGTCAGTGAATCTGGCGTCCAATTTATAGCTGCTGTTATCTTTGAGGTTGGTGAGAGTCAACTCTCCGCTCTCCAATCCGGCATGAACATCTGAAATTTGGAGATCGTCCCCCTGCTCAATCATGTCATATTCAGCTTCGTTGGAAAAAGTGAGCGGAACGATACCGAAATTGATCAGGTTTGCAAGATGAATTCGTGCAAAGCTCTTAACAATTACAGCCTTTATTCCCAAATACATGGGAGCAAGAGCTGCATGTTCACGTGATGATCCCTGTCCGTAGTTGTGACCACCGATGATAAAGCCTCCTCCTGCTTTCAAAGCACGCTCCGGGAAACTTTCGTCAACACGTACAAACACATGCTTTGAAATCTCCGGAATGTTGGAGCGCAACGGCAAAATCTTTGCACCGGCGGGCAAAATGTGATCGGTTGTAATATCGTCTTCAACCTTCAGTATCACTTCCCCGCTGAATTGTTCCGGTAGAGCATCCTTTTTCGGAACCGGTTTTATGTTTGGTCCTCGGATGATTTCAACTTCGTTGCCATCTTCCTGAGGCGGGATCAACATTTTATCGTTAATGACAAAGCTTTCAGGTAATGACACCGGAGAAGCGGAACCGAAAGAGCGTGGATCGGTGACTTCACCTGTTATAGCTGCTACAGCGGCAACTTCCGGGCTGCACAAATAAGATTTGTCACCGGGAGTTCCGGTACGCCCTGCAAAATTGCGGTTGAAGGTTCTCAATGAAACGGCACCTGTCGGAGGTGCCTGCCCCATTCCGATGCACGGACCGCAGGCTGACTCAATTATTCGTGCACCGGCAGCAATAATATCGGTCAAGGCACCGTCACGAGCGATCATCTCAAACACCTGCTTGGAACCGGGCGTTAGGGTCATACTGACACCGGGGTGAATCTGCTTGCCCTTTAAGATGTCCGCAGTGCGCTTCAAATCTAAGAATGATGAGTTTGTACAGGAACCGACGCAGACCTGCTGTACTTTCAGACCTTCAGTCTCCTTCACCGGCACAACATTGTCCGGCATTGACGGTTTAGCGATCATCGGTTCAAGTGACGAGAGATCGAAATCAATAACTTTCTCATATTCTGCATCATCATCCGCTTTCAACTCACTCCAAGTTTCCTCACGATGTTGAGCTTTGAGGAATTTCAAAGTCTGCCCATCTGAAGGAAATAGTGAGGTAGTTGCCCCTAACTCTGCTCCCATATTCGTAATAGTTGCCCTTTCCGGCACTGTCAATGTCTCAACACCGGGACCGCCATACTCCAGCATCCACCCTACTCCACCTTTAACGCTTAGCTGGCGCAGCAGTTCCAGTATAACATCCTTTGCAGATACCCATGGTGACAGCTTGCCTGTCAGACTGATCTTCATGACTTTGGGCACTTTCAGAAAATAAGCTCCCCCGCCCATAGCCACGGCAATATCCAATCCACCTGCTCCCATCGCAATAGCACCCATACCTCCTGCTGTAGGTGTATGACTGTCAGAACCGAGCAGGGTTTTACCGGGTGCAGCGAATCGTTCAAGATGTACCTGATGGCATATCCCGTTGCCCGGGCGTGAGAACCAGACTCCAAATTTGGCGGCAACACTCTGCAAATATCTGTGGTCATCAGGATTTTCAAAGCTGGTCTGTAGCATGTTGTGGTCAATGTAGCTGACCGACAGCTCTGTTTTTACACTATCAACGCCTATCGCTTCAAATTGCAGAAAAGCCATAGTGCCGGTCGCATCCTGAGTTAAAGTCTGATCAATACGGATTCCGATCTCGTTTCCCGGAACAACCTCACCCTCCAGAACGTGATCGGTTAGAATTTTCTGAACAATATTTTTCGCCACTTTTTCCTCTTAATACCTATCTTGATTTTGAAATATTAGTGTAATGTAAGTCTATTTTTAAATTTCGCTGTTGCTCAGGATCACAGAATTCTTCTCAACAACAGTAATTCCGTTCCGCACCACGAATCCATCGCCGTCATAGTTTTCATCAGATTTCTTCGGTTTGATGACAACACTGTTTCCTATTCGCGCGTTCTTGTCAATTATTGCTCGCTGAATGTTGCACTTTGTGCCGATGCCGATTGAAGGGATTTTTTTACCTTTCAACTCCGGATAGTACTCTTCACCCTCAAAGTAGTCAGCACCCATCATCATGGTTTCATTCAGTTTGCTGCCTGAACCAATAATTGACCGTATGCCGATTATTGAACGGGAGATCTCTGAATTTGTGATCTGACACCCTTCTGTGATGATTGACTCATTAATATGAGTCCTATCCAGTGTCGTCCCGGGCAGCGTCCTTGGGCGGGTAAATATCGGCTTCTTCGGATCGTAGAAGGAGAATACTGGATTGGGCTTTGTCAACGCAATGTTCGCATTGAAGAAATCGTCAATCTTACCGATGTCCTCCCAATAGCCGTTGAATCTATAAGCAAATGTATTAGCGGATCGAATTGCATTCGGAACAATATTAAAGCCAAAATCGTTGTGTGGGTTTTCTTCAAGAAGCTTGCGCAGTATCTCCCGTCGGAAGATATAAATACCCATAGAAGCGAGATAGTGAGGGTCGCTTCCGGCGGTGCCGCCGGTAACTTTATAGTCAGTTACTTGTTTTTCATCATTTGGCTTCTCGATGAAATCTACGATACGGTCACGCTCGTCCACCTTCATAATGCCAAAACCGCTGATCTGGTCTTCAGTTACAGGCAAAGTTGCAACTGTTACATCAGCTTTGTTTTCCTTGTGAACGTTCAACATATCACGATAATCCATTCGGTACAGATGATCGCCTGATAATATTAAGTAATCCCTGAAGGAATGCTGCCTAAAGTGAAGCATAGACTTACGAACAGCGTCTGCAGTACCTTGAAACCATTCGTTGCCGGTTTCCCGACTCTGGGATGCAGGAATCACATCAACAAAGCCGCGCCGAAGTCTGTCAAATGCAAACGCCTTTCCAACATGCCGATTAAGAGAGACAGACATAAACTGTGTTAACACGAACACACGGTGAATGCCGGAGTTGACACAGTTGGAAAGTGGAATATCAATTAGACGGTACTTACCCCCGATAGGCACTGCCGGTTTTGCCCGATATTTGGTGAGCGGATAGAGTCGTGTGCCTTGTCCACCACCCAGAATGATCGTCAACATTTCGCTCATTATTGCCTCTACTCTTCTGCACTCTTCATTTTTTCTCTCATTTCATTCAGATATTTTTCGGCTGTCGCTTTATCTCGTGCTTCTGAATATATCCTGAAGATCGGCTCGGTGTTTGACGGTCGCGCCTGCACCCAGCCGTCACTAAAGCTTACCCGCACTCCGTCAATGCGGGACACCTGATCGTGCGGATAGCTGTTAGCAACGGATTCCATAAAATACTTAGGATCACCATCACCAACAGGCTGGGATGATTTTATCATGTGATACGTCGGAAGTTCATCTCTCAACTGGCTCACACTCTTCTTCATTGTAGCCAACTTATTAAGAATAATTGCCATGCCTATTCCTGCATCGCGGACAGAATGAACAGATGGAAGAATGATACCACCGTTTCCTTCACCTCCAATTACAGCACCAAGTTCAGTAATACCTGCAGAGACGTTTGCTTCACCTACTTTGGTTCGATGGCACTCAACTCCAAACTCTGCGGCTACGTCACCAATGATCTGAGAAGTAAGGCTATTCACCACAACCGCTCCCGGCTGATACTCCAACAGCGATTTTACTGCTAAAGCAAGCGTTAGTTCTTCACCGATAGGCGATCCGGTTTCATCCACAACAGCTAATCTGTCACCGTCGGGATCAACTGCAAATCCAATATCACATCTATTCTCAACAACCAACTTTGAAAGGTCGCTCAGGTTTTGCGGAAGCGGCTCCGGTACACGCGGGAAAAGACCGTTCATTTGGGTAAAAATTTCAAAGACATCGCAACCGAGAAGCTTTAGCAGTTCCGGATAAAGGTTGCTTCCGGCACCGTTCACGCAGTCTATCGCAACTTTTAACTGCTTTCTTTTTATCTTTTCAAGCTCCAAAAATCCTATTCCGGTCACTGCGCGAATATACATCTCATCTGCACCGTCCCAGTCAAACGATACACCCACTTTGTCCCATGATACCGACCGCAAGGGTCCGTGAACTACAATGTGCTCAAGCTCGACAAAGTCAGCGGCAGTCAGCATTCGCCCGTCATGCCTCACAAATTTCATCGCATTCCACTGCTGCGGGTTATGACTGGCGGTAATGATGATACCGCCTGTAGCACCTCTCTGCTTCACTGCCATAGCCCCGACAGGTGTGGGGACAATGCCGACATCATCAATATCACATCCGGCTGACATCAATCCTGCTTTGATGGCATGATTCAGCATCAACCCTGTCGGTCTCGGATCTCTCGACAGCACAACCTTTTCACCTTTCAGCCAGCTACCAAACCCGCTTGACCAGATCATAGCCACTTCAGGGGTCATTCCTTCGCCGACAATACCGCGGATACCGGAAACCCCCGTCATCAATCCTTTGAACACCTACTCCTCCTGATTTTTCTTATAGTATAGCAATATAATCATGCACAATAATTATTGCAATAACCACGTCAGACGTAAAGTGAGACAAAATTAAAGGTGTTAACGTCAACCAAGCCTCTGTCAGTCAGCTTTAATTCCGGTATCACAGGAAGAGCGAGGAAGCTAAGTGCCATGAACGGATCATCCAAAACACACCCCAAACGATGAGATGAAGAAATCAAGCTATTCTCCTGTTTGGACAGTTCAGAGATCGGTCTATCACTCATCAAACCCGCAATCGGAAGCTCCATCTCGGATATTATGGTTTTACCTTCAGACACAATTTGCCCGCCGCCTATATCAATCAGCCTGTTAGTGGCTGTACAGATAGATTGATCATCCACTCCGACAGCAATTATGTTGTGTGAGTCATGGGCAACTGTTGAAGCTAACGCTCCTTTTTTTATCCCGAATCCTTTTACAAAACCGACACTCATACCACCTCTACCGCTGTATCTCTCAATGACGACCAGCTTCAGAATATCCCTGTCACTGTCTGATATTACCTGCTCATTGACACATGTTGGATCGAGAATTAAAGCTTTCGTTGTTAATTGGTTCGGCACAATATCAATTACTCTGATAGGTTTCTTTCTATCAGGTACAGTTAGTTTATCATTGCTTAGTGAAGGAACTTCGAGCTGTTTACATGGAATGACTGTTTGTGTATTCTCAGTTTCTTCTATTACCTTGCCGCTCGCAGCAACTAACTCACCGCCTTTCCAAACCCTATTCACTCTGATGTCTTTCAAATCGGCAAACTCCACCAAATCTGCACGCCAACCGGGAGCAATACCACCCACTCTTTCCAGCCGATAGGTTTCTGCAGGATTAAGAGTCACCATCTTTATAGCAATAATCGGATCTAAACCCAGATATATAGCTTTCTTCACAATAGCGTCAATATGTCCTTCTTCAAACAGATCGCCCGGTCTGCGATCATCCGACACAAACATCATCCTTCGCTCAGTCTCAGCGGTGACCAGAGGCAGTAGAGCCTCCAGGTTGCGGGCTGTGCTACCTTCACGAACCATAACCCTCATTCCCTTCGACAGTTTTTCGGAGGCTTCTTCGATATTTGTACACTCGTGATCGGTTGATGCTCCACCGACCAAGTAGGTAGAAAGCTGCCGTCCTGACAAATATGGTGAATGTCCGTCAATAGGTAACTTGTTGCGTACCAAAGATAATTTGCTAATTACCTCATCTATTCCATTAACTACACCAGGGAAATTCATCATCTCACCGAGCGCGACAAAACGCTCCTCATCCAACAGGGTTGACAGCTTGTTCACATCGAGCACAGTACCAGATGTTTCCATATTAGTCGCCGGAACACACGAAGGAATCGTGTAGTAGATGTCAATGGGCAAGTCACGAGCATTCTCAAGCATAAACTTGATTCCTTCCAATCCCAACACATTTGCAATCTCATGAGGGTCAGAAACCACCGAGGTAGTGCCGTGAGGAGCTACAGCTTCTGCAAATCGAGCCGGAACAAGCTTCGAGCTTTCAATGTGAATGTGCCCGTCAATGAAGCCCGGTGCGAGATACGAACCTTTGAGGTCAATAATCTCTCTCGCTTCGCAGTGATCAAATCCGACAATAATACCGTTATGTATTGCAACCGGTTTCTCTTCGACTTCACAGTTAAAAACATTGATTATCCTACTGTTAACGATAAGAATATCTACAGGAATATCCCCGCGTGCAGCAGCGAGAAGAGTTTGTAGGTTCCTTATTCTCTTAGATTTCAAATTCATCTGGCTCGTAGTCACTGTTGTTAAATGAATAGACAAGGAATGAAATAGGTTTTGGAAAACGCAGGAATAACAGAAGGTCCGAGTTTGTAGTCATGGTTGAGTTCTTTGATTTATTCATGATTTTACTATATCAACGTCATTCCCGCGCAGGCGGGAATCCAGAGAAGTCAATGGCAGACTGGATTCCGGATCAAGTCCGGAATGACATATAGGGTGGTTACCGATTACTTAAAAGAACTCATGGTCGTCTCAACCACTACGTAAACAACAGTATAGGAAACAGAATACTCATTCCCCCAATTATTTCAATAACAATATTTTTTCAACTGAGGTAATATTCTCCTGCGAAACAGTTACAAAGTAAAGTCCGGAAGAAAGATTAGTGAGGGGGTTCCTACTGTCCAATTCAGTAGTATGAACTCCGATAGCAAGATTCGCCAACTGTCTATTGTGTACCAATCGTCCGTTCAAGTCATAGATAAATATCTTTGCCCAATTTCCACTTAAAAGCTGAAACGTTATCCGTGCAGAACTGTTAAACGGATTGGGATATACTTGAATCAGATCGTGTCTTTCCGGTATGCGAACAGGCGGTTCAATATATCCCGGTGAGCCGTATTCGTATGCTCCAATATCTACATAAGACAGTTCACCGGAGCCTGTGTTCTCAACCTCCGGGTTGTCCACTCTTCCACCGCTGTTAATATCAAATTCAGGATGATTCGTTCCGTATCCGGCATCAATCAAAGGTGAGTCACCACGAAGATGAAAGTTATGACTCCATTGGTCAACAAAGTTTGCATTGGATCGCTGATTCCCTTCACCCGGATAAAGGGTATCGGCTTGTATCAAACAGTAGTTGACATCAATTGAACCCTCGTGTATAATGCGAACGTTACTGTCGTTTCTCCAAAGTACTGAATTGAAGATACGTGGCGGGGCATCCGGCGCCTCATCGTGTAAAACATCGAGCCCCAATTTACTAAACGCCAATACATTATTGTATAGGATAACCCCTTCAACATTTGCTAACGACACCGCCGTACTGCAGCCGGTTATAATGTTGTTTGCAATGTATATGTCTGAGAAACCTGACGTAATTGTGATCCCGGTATCGCCTGCATCATATATTTTGTTCCCCGAGATGACGCCGCTATGAACCCAGTCCATATCTATACCGTCATCCCAACCACAGTAGAATTCGCATCCAGTGATCTCCACATAATCTGTTTGAAAGAAATCAAGAATATCAGAAGATTCTACAACAAATGACGCATTTGAAAATTTACTGTTTCTGATGAATACCTCACCACCTTCATAAGTAAAAATCATCTCTGTCTCGAAATGATCCATAACAACGCTATTTATACGCATCGTAACATCAGTACCCTTGACACCCCACCTTCCGTTCGCAAGGTGACTGTTCGAGATGTTCACCGTGCAGTGAGATGCGTCCAGAATTTCGTATGCGCCCTGAAAAACAGCAAAATCTATGTTAATGTCATCAGTCGGACCGAGTGCTTCAATCATCCGCCACTTATGATTCGGGTTTAATCTGGTAAACGTCACAGAATCACGAACAGCTCCTTCGATGCTCAAACCTCCTTCAACTATGATTTTCTGCCACGGTCCAATACCGACTAATACTCCTGCTTCAACGGTCAAAACAGCCTCAGAGGCAATAGTTATCGTTTCAGGAACAGTGTACGGACTGCCTTCCAACGTCCATGTTGTGGACTCTTCTATCGTACCGGTTACAATAGTACCGTCGTCAAATCCGTTTCGTGGTGTGTTGAATGCTGAAAACCATTGAAAGCTGCGCAGCCAGGTTCCATTGGGTCCGTATGCCCTTACACGATAGTAATGCCGGATTCCCCCCTCCATTTGATCGTAAACCATGCTTGTATCTTCATATTCATCTATGCGCACATAAGTATCAGGAATAAAAAGTGAGTCGGTTCCGATATAGATGGAATAAGTTACCTCACCATCTCTTGGGGTAGTGGCATCGTTCCAGGAAAGGTACATACCATTCGGAGTCGGTACTGCTTCATTCAGTGCAAACGGCGTAGGACCGTTTGCAAACAAATTCAACAGGTTCTCACCCCTTTGACCTATCTGATCCGGTATCTCCCCCAACTCTTCCAGGAACTCTTCAACTGAATGCTCAATAAACGGATCAGCTTCAACCGCATCAGCGAGTATTGTCCCGATAGTGTCTATCATCGCTTCAAAATAGTCTGCTACAAAAACACGTTCGATAATATCTCTGAATTGCTCCATGATAAGCTCACGCATCTGCCCGTCGTTCCAACATCTCCAGTACAGTGCGTTCGTCCCCCTAATTGGATCACCACAATTGTAGTAGTCGGGTTGCAACCCTCGAGCAGCAAACCTGAAGGTCTTATCCATGTCCCAGGGAAACATATACCATTTACCATCCTGCCCTATTTCATGAATCATGTAGTAATTGTGATAATACGTTGATAAATTCCCGATCAGTGAATGCACTGCAATCACGCGAGCCATCTTA
Organism: uncultured bacterium; assembly: GCA_964627035.1. Classification (GTDB taxonomy): domain Bacteria; phylum Electryoneota; class AABM5-125-24; order Hatepunaeales; family Hatepunaeaceae; genus CAZVKN01. Next base: position 128,896 of record CAZVKN010000001.1, read on the forward strand.
ACTGCGTCGAAACGTCTTTCAAATTCATCAAAGAATCGCTCGGCAGGGGTATAATGCAGCCAATCAATGAGTTCACGCAGATCATAGTATCCGGTCTCAATGTTTGTTTTCTTGTCCCAGACACCTCCCAGGCTGTCAGTCGGTTTTAACATGCAGCCTTCATCATCAGCTTTGTAGATTGATGCCTGGTTGTCAATTTCATCATATCCACTTAAAAGATGTTCATCCACCTGCTCAACATCGAGATATAGACCGAAATTGTCATCGTTAATGAATAGCTGCACATATCCGGCATTCGATGCAGGTAATCCGGCTCGCCTGAACATGTCGTAGGAGAGAAATTCCCGGGCAAACGAGTGATCTGTCCACTCAGAGACTAAATTGACCTTATCTCGATTTTGAAACCTGTTGTTGCGGTTGAAATTGAGCTTAAAAGATTTCTTCGGATATGCCCTTCCCGACTCACCCCTGATACGAATTCGCACATCCTCCCAGACATCACCATTAAACTCAAAACTACAGTCTATGTAGTTGTCCTCCCAAGAGCGGTTAATGATGTACTGCAGTTCATCCGCATCACAGCGGACATGATATATTCTTAATTCCAATCCATGAGCAGAATTAAATTGAAATAACAGATAAGGAATGATAAGTAGTATGAATCTTCTTATCATCTTGAAAACCATGCATAGAGAAAAAGTGCCTGCGCATTACAGGCTATGGTCGGTTCATTGGAAAGATAGTCATTGCGGTCATCATGATAGACAGCCTTATCAGTTTGAAATCGTGCAAACATGTCCTGCCGTTCAAGTTTTATGTTCTGCCTCCTTAGCAGCCCTGGAGCAACTAATCCACCTACAACTGCACCTTTGAGGACAACTCCTTTGAGGTATGATATCTGATGATGCAAGTGCTGAGGATACAGTGTGCCATAACCGGAAACGAATGAAACACCATGCTGATTACAGCCGAGAATGAAATCACGCTGCCTTTCAGCAAGCTTGTCAAACTGTTTTGATCCCGTATAATAGTTATACAGTGCTGCTAAGATGCCGACTCCGGTTTGCGATGAAAGTGAACCCCACAAAAAAGTCCTGAACGGATATCCAAATGGATTAAGAGTTGCATTGTTTTCAAATCGCAGCAGAGTTTCTTCCAATTTCATTGAAGATTCAAAGTGATACTGCATCGAACGTGCATAAGCCAACCCACCGACATCTCCCCAGGACAGCCAATCAATCGGATCATTCTCATCAATATATCTCTTGGCGTCCTTCAAGTATCTCCGGATGTCAGTGGTTCTGTGCAGTTCGATAGCTGCCAGAGCAAGGTTATCCCAGCTAATCTTATCATAGTACATGGAATCCGGACCGGTTGAATATTCGGGAATATCTGTCTGTGAAAGAGAATAGGCTTCTATTGCATGAAGTAGGCATTTCTCAGCATAAGTACGATCACCGAGTTGTTTGAAGATTGATGAAGCTAAAGCCAATGCAGCACTGAACGATCCACAATATGTTTTTGACAGGGCACTATATGCCGGTCGTCGGTTGGCAAGCGGGTCTTTCCCCGGCAGCCTCCACCCTACATTGTGGTCTTGTAAATCCTGAACCTGAACTAACAGTTCATCAGGACGATAGTGCATTTTCATCAGCCAGTCCAAACCAATCTTTGCTTCATCGAGAATATCAGAAAACCCATTCTGATCACGGTCGGATATTATTGCGCGATTAATCTCATAGGTAAGCAAAAGCATATACACCGTATGAGAAGTTGTCAATGTAAACTTGATGTAGTCCCCGGCATCATGCCAGCCACCTTTAAGATCAATTGTGCCGCTGTGCGGTTTCCCGGCTATCATTGTGGCATCAAACAGGTGACACGGTTTGTGATTATCCGGATCGGTATCGCCACACCGTTGTGTTTTAAGGAATTTCAGAAGATCGCGAGAAAGAGGTTTATAAACTGAAGAACTGATCTGAAATGGAGGGGATACAGTTTCACCAAGATGCAAAGTGTAGCTACCGCTCTTTTTAAATTTCGAGAAGTCCGCAAAGTAATGGTGCTCAAAAGCAAGATATGCACCGAGATCCTGCTTCAATTTTCCTTTGAAAACACGATTACCCTGAGTGTCAAGCAGAAAAAACTTTGTACCATACAACTGTTGATCTGAAACGACTACGGCAACTTTGCGGGACGACGGTGTGTAGCCAACCTGGTTTAACCGGATGAGGATCTCGCCTGTAGCAAGAGGTAAGTAGCAAGAAGAGACGAAAATAAAGAGTAGAAGTATTAATCTGATTTTCATATAACCGATTCATTCTCTGAAAAAATTCTGCGCGCTATCATTAAGTCATCCTCTGTATCAATTCCCACTCCTTCTTCCTCGACAATCGCAACTTTAATGTTTACACCATTTTCGATGAACCGCAACTGCTCAAGTCTTTCCATTTGCTCAAGTTCCGACACATTCCAATGAATAAAACTTTTCAGAGCTTGATATTTGTAGGCGTATATACCGAGGTGACGGTAAGCATTTTTTAATTCTGTTGACCATCCGTGAGGAATCGGGGAACGTGAGAAATAAAGTGCATCATCAGCATTGTCTATGACAACCTTCACTACCGATTCTGAAAGATATTCTTCTTCATATTTTATTATCGCAGCGGCAGTTGCAACAGAAACGGTCGGGTCAGATTCAAGTTTTTCAACTATAGAATCAATCGTATCAGGACGGATAAACGGTTCATCACCCTGAATGTTGACGATGAACTCCGGTGTCTGATAGTTTAGTTTCAGTTTTTCCACTGCCTTCCAAATCCTATCGCTCCCACTTGGCACATCATCATACAGTTCAATCACCTCAGCACCAAATCTGCGTGCGGCTGAGGCAATCATTGCGTCACCGGCAGCGATAATCACTCTATCGAAAGAGATAGCTTTCTTCACTTGAGACCAGGTTCGCTCCAGAACAGGCTTACCGTTCAGGTCAGCGAGTAACTTGCCGGGGAATCTTGTAGAATCGTATCTCGCAGGAATTATTCCGACAATCATCTAATTATAGTGCTGCTTAAGATATTGTTAATCTGGCTTTAGGTTCGTCACAACTTATCAAGGATCACAACTTTACACGGTGCATGCTTTTTGAACAGCTCGGCATCATCGCCGGTTCCAACTACATCGGGGTCTCCCCAGTGCATCGGAATGGCAACCTGCGGCTTCAACATCTCACAGGCTGCAACCGCTTGCATCGCATCCATGACGTATGTACCTGAAACCGGAAGCAGTGCGATGTCACAGTCAATATCCTTCATATGTGCGAAGCAGTCGCAGTCACCCGCATGGTATATCTTTATCCCATCCATCATGACTACATAACCGACATGCAGTAAATCAGGAGGATGAAAGTTCTTGTCGGTGTTGTAAGCGACAGTGCTGTAGACTTTGACGCCGTTGACATCGTTGTGAAGAACCCAGGGCAATGTAAAAACATCCGCATCAGGATATACTGATCTGCAAGACACGGATGCCATCACCTTGCCTGAGGGTGCTAATGCTTTCTTGATGTCCTCCGGCGAGCAGTGGTCGTAATGCTCATGTGTTACCAGCACCAAGTCACCGTCGCCACCTGTGGATTGTTTCCAGGGATCAATGTAAACTGTCTTGGAGCCTTTTATCTTGAAGCTGTCGTGACCAAACCAGGTTATGTTATTTACCATTTCCATGACTTTTGGGTCAACTCCGGCATTGGCATTCTTTGTAGGCACTACACCTTTTACCGGAATCTCGATCATGTTATCCCCAAAACGGTATTCTTAGATCCCCCAGCAGCCTTATAGACATAGAATATCTGACGAGGCTTCATTCCACTCTTTGACACAATCCTTTCAGTCAATTTAACAGCAGCCTGTGCAGGTTTGGCGTTTACCACCATTGTGCTCGCAGACGTCGGAGTATCGAATGTGAATACCTGCGCATCTGCGAGTTCCGGTGTCTCAATCTCGATCATGATTTTACCCTTTAACTCGCCGATTTGCACATAAACGGAGTTATTTACAATATTATGTCCCGCTGCTCTGACATCCCGCATTAGTAGCTCCATCCTCTTCCCTAACCCGATAGGTATTCCCAGAAGATTTGTCACGGTCACGAAATAGAACGATTTGTCCAGCCAGTCGAACTCTTTTCTGTCCCATGAACCTTCATCAGCATTTGGCTGTGGCATTGTATCCGACATGATAACTCCTTTCTATTGATAGTTGTTTGAATATTCAAGAAAACAGGTAGTGTCAGGCAATAGTGATACACTGTAGTCGTGGTTGTCCTCAACCACGACTACAAAAACAGTAGTTAGTTAGCACTCTGATTTCTATAACCTAATAGTCTGATTCACGTCACACAAGACTTAATCCCTGTTCCTTTAACACCGATTCCAGCTCATAAAAGAATTTTTCATTTTCATGAGGTAATCCGATTGAAACACGAACATGATATGGCAGGTCATAGACATCTACAGGACGGATCACCACTCCCTTGTGAAGCATCAGGAGGAACAGCTCCCTGCCGGGTAGAGGAACATTTATCAGGATAAAGTTTGCTTCGGACGGAACGTATTGCAGTCCAAGCCTGTAACATTCACGGTAAAACAGTTCTTTCCCATCGGCATTCATCCTGACAGATTTCTCCAAAAAACCGTTGTCATCCAGTGCTCCCATTGCTGCATCCATCGCGAGTGAGTTCACGTTGAATGCTTCACGAACTGCATTCATTGAATGCGCAATCTCAGGTGTAGTAAGGGCATACCCGATCCTGATGCCGGCGAGTCCGTAAGACTTAGAGAATGTTCGTAGAACGATAATATTTCTCCCTTCATTGACAAACGCTAATGAATCGGGATAAAGCTCTTCATTTCGATAGTCATAATACGCCTCGTCAAAGATTACGATAACATCAGAAGGAATACGATCCATCAACCAGTTTACCTGACTACGATCCATCAACGTCCCGGTCGGATTGTTTGGATTGGCAATAAAGATCAGCTTGGTCTTATCTGTAATTTGATCTATCAAAGCTTCAGCATCCTGCTGCAGGTCAGGCATCTCCGCCCATTTGACGGTTCCGTCCATGATCTGAACTGCAATGCGGTACTTGAAGAACGCCTGCCTTCCGATCACAACTTCGTCTCCCCTGTCAACAAATGCCTCCGTTATGAGTTCGACAATCTCTGCAGAGCCGTTACCCAAAACAATTTGATTGGCTGCAATACCAATGTGATCGCTGAGCTTCTGTTTCAAATAGTATCCACCACCATCGGGATACAGATGCAGATCAGAGAGAGATTTTGTCAATGCTGCAATCGCCTTCGGAGACGGTCCCCGCGGATTTTCATTTGATGCGAGTTTAATTACATCTTTGAGGTTATATTCCCTTTCAACCTCAGATATAGGCTTTCCCGGTTCATAAGGTATTATGTTTTTTATATTAGGACGTGATAATATGGAAGGCTTCATTATTGTTTGTTCCTCTGCTATTCAAATTCCTTGACTGACCACCAATAAACCAATGCAATCAAGACCAACTCACAAAATATAATAACAAAACTGTAGTTTTTTTCTATGTTATCGTCTTTAAATTTGTGGATATTGCTAAAAATCTCCAGATCCCAGCCGAGTTGCAGGCATACTATCGGTTCAGGATAGTGATTCGATTCAGCATAGATCAGCTTTTCAGGTTCAAAGTCCTGACCTTGCTGAAAATATACCTCACCTTTCTCTGTCAGTATTCTGAAAGAAATGGTGGAGATCTCTGTTGAAGGGGTAATCCCCTGGTTCGCTTGAAACTGAACAAGAGGAAACCGAGCACGGTGAATCATATCGTGGAGAAAACGGGGCACATCCCGCTCGAGATACTCATTTACAGAAAAGAACACTCCAGCCACCTGACGTGGTTTTGTGCTTTTGTAAGGCACTTTAATATACCCAAGCCAATATTTATCCTGATCACTCTCAAATGTTGTGATCTGAAGTAGCCCACTCGGGTTGTCTTCCCATGCGCCTGTTTCAGCACGAATAGCGGCTTCTTCAAGTGCCCAGGGTGAAACTGGATGATCAATGTGAGTAGTGTTCATAATCAGATCCCTCACAAAGCTGACGGGCATGTAATTGTCACCTGCCCACTTTGTCATCAGATCAACTCTGATTTCATCAGTCTCAGGATTGTTCTCTAAAAAATGCAATAACTGTTCTAACGGGACAAAGTATGGATCTGTTACTGTTTGGTGAATCGCAGTGGCTATCGCCTTACCGAGAGCGGACGCTGACAAATCAGTCTTGACAGGCTCATTTTGATCTGATTCGGCGGTCAGTAGGTGAACTCCGAGAACAATTCCAATAATAATCACCAATGATACAATTCTTCTAATTGTCCGGGCTCCTTAATTTATTGAATGCTCTCTACCACGATGTCGGGCTTTGGACAAGCCAAACTACAGAATATCGGCTGCGTTAAAATACTATTCTCTGATCCTTCTGATGTTGGCGCCGAGTGCTGACAGCTTAGATTCTATACGTTCGTAACCGCGGTCAATGTGATAGACACGGAGAATATCTGAATGTCCTCGCGCAGCCAAAGCAGCTAACACCACACCTGCAGAGGCTCTAATATCTGAACACATCACCGAAGCACCGATTAACTCTTTCACCCCTCTGACTGTCGCACTGTTGCCATCCTTGCGGATGTCTGCACCGAGACGAGCTAACTCAAGAATGTGTGTAAATCTTTCCGGGTAAATACTGTCAGTAATTAGAGAATTACCGTCTGCCAATGCCATAAGCGTTATCCAGATCGGCTGTAAATCAGTTGGAAAACCGGGATAAGCCGCAGTGGACACATCAACAGATTGTAATCTGATGCCTTTTGCTTTGAGAGTTATCGTGTCATCATCAATTTTAAGATTGGTGCCTGTCTCCTTCAATTTATCAAGAACGATGGACATCTGATCGGGACGACAGTTGCAGACAGTAACCTCACCACCGGTCACAGCGCCGGCAAACAGCAGGGTTGCCGCTTCAATCCTGTCCGGAATCACCTTCCATTCGACAGGATGTAATTCACCAACTCCGGTGATTTCCAAGTGCGCTGTACCGATGCCTTCAATCGAGGCGCCCATCTTGACCAACATCTCACACAGATCAACTATCTCCGGCTCGAACGAAGCGTTGTCAATCACGGTTTGACCATCAGCAAGAACCGCTGCCATTAGAAGATTTCCTGTTGAACCAACCGAGGATATGTCGAAGCTGATATGGTTTCCACACATCTTACTGCCGGAAACATTACACCATACATAGCCACCGGAAATCGTAACATCACACCCCATTTTGGCGAATGCTTTCAGATGAAGATCAACCGGTCTTGGTCCTAAGGCACACCCTCCGGGAAGACTAACCTTTGCTTTTCCATATCGAGCGAGCAGAGGACCCATAACGTAAAATGAGGCGCGCATCTTGCGCACAAGGTCATACGGCGCTTCCCATCCTTTACACTCGGAGCTGTCTATACGAAGAATCCCGTCTGATAGCACAACATCAGCACCAAGGTATCTCAGCACCATTGCCATGGTTCGGATGTCCTGCAAATCGGGAACATTGTAAATTACAGTAGTGCCATCGGTCAACAAGGATGCAGCCATTAGCGGAAGTGCTGCGTTTTTTGAACCGGCACAGTTAATCGAGCCAACTAACGGTATTTGTCCTTCAACTTCAAATCTATCTATCATTTACTATAGTTGTAAAAATGTTTTTTTAATTAAGCGAGAGCATATTTTGAGCCTGTCGAATCGCTGCTTCGGTGATTTTGCCACCTGACAGCAGTGAAGCGATCTCGTCCAATCGTTGATCTGGAGAGAGATTGGTAATCGCTGCTTCAGTCCCGTTTGAAACGAGTTTTTTCTCAACTTTAACATGATTGTCCGCCAAGCCAGCAATCTGAGGCAGATGAGTAATTGCCATTAGTTGGCTGTTTCGGGACAGCACTGTTAATTTCTTTCCAATCAACTCAGCAATTCTTCCCGAAACTCCTGTGTCAATTTCATCAAATACAATGAAAACATCCTCCCCAGAGGAGGGTAAAGCTTCTTTCAGGGCGAGCAGCAATCTGGAAAGTTCTCCACCGGATGCAACCTGATCTAACAGTTTAGGTTTTAGTCCGATATTGGCTGATAAATAGAAGTTAATATTGTCTATGCCGCTTGATTCTAATTTATATCTCTTATCAGTTTTGACATATAACCCGCGACTGTCTTCCATCCTTTCAATCCGCACTTCAAACATCGCTCCCTTCATACCGAGTTGTGATAGAGAATTCTTAACTTTTGCTTCAAGCTTCAGAGCTAACTTCTGACGCACTTCGCTTATCTTCTCAGCGAGACTGGACAGTTTATCAAGGAGTATTTCTTTTCTCTCATCCAACTCGCTCAAAACAGTGGCAGAATTGTCTCCTTCTGCTTTCTGTCTCAGAAGTTTAATCCGCTGTTCAATTACAGATTCTATGCTCCCCCCATATTTTTTAGCAAGACCGACAAGCCGCTGCTGTCGTTGCCGTAACGACTCCAACCTGTTCTGGTCAAATTGCAAAACCCTACAACGTTGGGAAACTCTTAAACCAATCTCTTTTAATACCGCACGAGATGATTCAAAATCTTCAGAAAGCTCGGTTAGCTCCTTATCAATCTCAATCAGCTTTGACAAATGCGTGGATGCTTCAGAAAGCTGCCCATCCACCGAGTTTGTGCTGCCGATCAAAATATTTTCAATCTGAAATCCGCTTTCTGTTAGTTCTTCAAAATGTTCCAATCTGTGGAGTTCGGATATTATTGACTTATCCTCACCTGCCTGCGGATCAACCTTCTCAATTTCATTAAGCTTAAAATCAATTATCTCCTGTCTCTGTAAGTATTCATCTCTGGAGTGTGCTACTCTTTTTATTTCTTTTTCCAACTGCAGATACTTTCCGAAAAGACCTCTTAAACTATCTACTTCACATCTGAGTCCTGCGAACGTATCGAGTAACTGCAGATGATTTTCTGGATTCAGCAGATGGCTAAATGCACGCTGGGAGGTAACATCAACCAGTGACTGTGCCATTGGGGTAAATTTTTTCAGTGTTGTCGGTAGGTTGTTAGTATAGGCTTTTGTCTTTCCATCAATAGACAGCTCACGCTTCAACAGTATTGATTCATCATGATCGAATTCAAATTGTCCCTGCACAGTCGCAACTGATGCACCATCCCGTACGACACCGATGGAGCACTTTCCTCCAATCAAAAATGAGATAGCATTAACCAGCAGCGACTTACCGGAACCTGTCTCTCCGGTTATAGCCGTGAATCCGTTGTTAAGGTTTAGCTCGACATCTTTGAGGAGCGCAAAATCGTTGATGATCAGCTTCTTTAGCATATGAATGAGGTCATTTCCAAATTACAGCAACCTTTCCTTGAGCGGCATCTCCATTGTCGTTGTATGCTAGAAGTAAATAAATACCGTCGGCTGTTTTTTGACCATTCTGATCCCTTCCATCCCACCCGAGTGCTGCCTGATTGTTACTAAGGCTTCTGACCAATCTTCCATCAGGAGTATAAATATTAACGGAACCTGAGCCAGCCAATGAACTGCCTGTAAAATACATTTTACCTTTATTCGGATTGAATGGATTTGGTTCAATGGTCAGAGACGAAATCTGTTCACCATAATCCCGATAAGGTGTAAACAGAGCTGCTGTTCCTTCATCTGTAGCGATATAAGCCCAGCCACTGCCCGGATCTATCCCTATCTGTCTGACATTATCCGAAGGTAAATAGTCAGGATAGTTAGACGTTATAGTGCGGGAGATGGTGAACATGTCAACGTCCAGTACGATTACTCCGAAATTGGTTCCGAACCATCGGTTTCCTCTCGGATCAATTGTGATGTCATTTATCTCATCGCGCAGAGAATAGACACGGCTAAAGCTATATCCGGACAAATCAGATTGGTCAGCTTCAATGTAATATGCTCCATCAACACTGCCAGCCCAGATATATCCTGCAGGATCCCAAGCAAGACTGTTTATCTGTCCAGAGTTAAGTCCGGGCAGCTTGAGCCAGCTTGTGTCGTCCGATGGGTCTCCGGGGGTTCCGTTTGGGTCTAAAACATAGACACCCTGAATACTTTGAATTGATGTCGAGGTGGCATTTGAAGCTAACCAGATCCTCCCTCTTTGATCTATCGCAATTCGTTCAAAAAATGGGAAATTGTTGAACAGAGATCTATGAAAATAGTACCATTCCTTGTCTTCAACGGGAGATTCAATATAGTCTCTTGGAATGCACACCAAAGTATTTCCATCATTTGCAGAGTGGTTTACAACCCATACATTGCCAAAGGGATCCGTTGCAACAGCTGGAGTAATTGTCCAGTTCGGAACATCCACACTATTTGCTAATCTGCTCCCTGTTTCAGCCGTGTGGTCGTAGAAAGTGATTGTGCTATCCGGGTTGAATCGCGCTATTCCACCTCCAAACGATCCTGCCCAGATTCCACCCTTGAAATCTATGGTTATGGATCGGATTTGCCTTGAAAAGATTGATTGTGTGAACTCCGGTCTGGTCCATCGCTGCCATTCACTGCCGTTAAATCTGCTTATACCAAACTCACCCCCACTTCGTCCTCCACCGAAGATTAGGTCACCATTGTCGGCAAAATCAATCGCATTGATGGAGTTACTGTTTGGTCCGGAAGGTTGAAAGTTAACCCAACCACTGTCAGACAAAACGGAAATACCACTTTCAGATCTCCCATCATTCCTGATTCCTGCCCAGATTGCACCCGATGTATCGAGGGCAACACTACTCACTGATATTCGTGGGACTACGCCCCAATCGCTTCCGTTCCACGTTGCAACTCCATTTCTGATCACCGCTCGAAGAGAATCGTTGCCAACACCCAGGCGTTGAACATCGGTTCTGGAACTGAATTGTGTCCAGTCTGATCCGTCCCAAGCTGAGACTCCGCCGTTTGTTGATACCAGAATTTGGTTATCAAATTCAATGAGATCAATTATTACATCTCCGGATAGTCCTGAAAGCGAGTTGTAATTTTGCCAAATAAGGGGATCGGGGCTGGTCAGATCACCACAAGCAAGACCCAAATCAGTACCGACCCATAATTTATTGTCTCTGATCAGAACTGAATTTGCAGTGGTCATTACAGGTAAGCTGCCAAGCTGATTGTAACCGGTCTTGACAACCCAGCGGTCAATATGATCCTCATAGCTCAACAGTATGATCCCCCTATTGGTAGCTATATAGATCCCGTCGTCACCGATTACAATGTCATTGAGTGCAGATATGTCGGTTTCCTGAGAGAGCTGGGTGATAGTGTGAGTTATCCCCTGCTCATGTTTGAACCTTTGGATAACACGATTATCGAACAGTATCCATATACCGCCATCACTGTCCGAAGCCAATTGAGTGATGCCGACTCCCGCTAAACCGTCCAATAAAGAATATGAAGTGAACAATTTCCGTTCAACATCAAATCCTGTCAGTCCTCCGGATGTTGCCAGCCACAGACAGTCGTCCAAAAACAGCAAGTCGCGGACATTTCGCTTATCGGTCAATATCCGCCACTCATCTGCAAAAGTTATCACGGGCATAGCAAGCCCTATGAAGATTACGATTAGAATTCGCCTGATCATTGTTTTGCACTCCGGCACTATTTGGGAAATAGCACCTAAAATTGAATTGAATAACTAAACTTGTGAATCAATCACAATATCCTGCCGTCAAATTTGCCCTTTAACAGGATAAAATCAGCGCCTATTTTATAGTCGCCTCCACAAGTTTACCAATTCAATTGCGGCGAGGGTGGCATCCCAGCCTTTATTACCGGATTTAGTACCGGCGCGCTCGATTGCCTGATCTATTGTGTCTGTTGTCAGCACTCCAAAAGTCACCGGAATCTTGCTCTGCAGACTTACCTGCGCAACACCCTTGGCTACTTCCGAAGCAACATAATCAAAGTGAGGTGTCGCCCCGCGAATCACTGCGCCCAGCGTGACCACCGCATCAAATTTACCGCTGGTCGCTACCTTGCCGGTGGTTGCAGGGATGTCGAAAGCACCGGGTACTTTGAACACAGAATAGTTGATCTCGTTTTCACTGTGTCTTTTCAGACAATCAATAGCACCTTCAAGCAATCGTTGACTGATGAAATCATTAAACCGACCGACAATGAAAGCGAAACGGATGCCGTCTGCTGTGAGATGACCTTCGATTATGTTCTCTGCTTTACTCAATATCCACTCTCGTTATTTAAGGGATTTACTATCATTATTTGATCAACGCAATTTTGTTGGTTTCAACACGACCTTTCGATTCCAATCTTAACAGATAGAGTCCTGATGGCAATGCTGATGCATCCCATAAAACATCATATTGACCAACTTTTGCCTGCTTTTCAAACAAGCCTAAGACCAATCTGCCTGAAATGTCAAATGCTTTCAATGTAGTGCTACCACTCACGTCAACACCAAACCGGACATTTGTCAAACCGTTAAACGGACTCGGATAGATCGAGCTGATACCGAACTCTACCGGAATTCCGCTCGATTCCTCTCTCGAACTGAGCGGGATGTAATGCAGTTTGAACCTGTCAGCACTAAGAACCACATCCGGATCCGAATTAGCAACCACGAACCAGAGCACAGTATCTGCATCGGATATTACTCTTTCAAGTTCAACAACGTCAACCTCAATTGACGTAGAATCACTCCGACCGATAATCAATGAGTCACCGCCCGACTGCGCCCAGATGTCATAACTGACATGATCGCCCCAATTCGGATCAACCGACTCCTCCCACTCAAACAAGATGCGTTCGTGGATGTTGACGTTGACGGTATCACCATCAGCAGGCGATGTTAGTGTAAACGGTGAAGGCGGCAATCCTCCGATAACATCGAGTGACACATGAAGCGTATCGGCGCCCGGCAGTGCGTTGTGCCGGAACACGAGCTCACCGAGGAACGGAACACGTGGCAGACCGTATGAGTTTAACCGCAACACCAAATCCTGGCTTTCTTCAGTCTCCAAACGTCCGCTCGAAATGGAAATCGTATCCTCTTCAGAAGCATACACGTTAAACCATTCCCGTCTTGCATCAATCTGCCAGATGTCAATGCGATCACTTGGGTCGCTGCTGTTCGCAATGGAAACAAGTACCCAACTGTAAACATCGTATTGATTGGTAATAAAAGCACCTTCCGGTTTGTCGCCAGCCACATGACCTAATTCTGCGACAAACATTGTATCACCGGTTGCCGGATTGATCTTGTGAACAATTGTTCGATCAGGTGTGTCCGCTACATGCACGTTATGCTGGACGTAAAGAGGATAATCATCCGGATCATCCGGATAGTATGCAAGACCATATATGGTAAAACCGTATCTGTTCAGTCTTGCGACCTCTCTTCCGTCACGCGTGTAACCCGCAATGTGTCGGGAGGTTTTTGCGCTTATCCACAACAGTTGAAGCTCTGAATCCCATGCTATCGCTTGATTTGGGTTAAACGGTCCTTCAAATGTTTCTCGCACCTCGCCTTCAGGTGTGAAACCGTAGATTGTCCTGTCTTCACCCCCCCATAACAGTCCTCCGTCCCAGGCAAGATCGCCCATTCCATACCGCGAATTTTCACTGAACTGACGGAATTGAGAGATTAGATTACCTTCACGATTCAAAACATAGATAGTGTTATCATCTCGAGCACCTGAGTTCCCACCGGAACAATAAAAACGGTCATTAGCCCAGATGACACCTTTAATTCGAGGGTCATCTGTTGTTTCGCCAACGGGGAATGACTGACGATGCTCCCAAGCTTCAGCATCTGCATTGCCGGGGAGACGCTTACGGAATGACCAGTCGAGAGGACCGTTACCGTCATTGGTGAATCTGAACGGGATCACGGTATCAAAATCCGGCTCGAGCATTGCATCCATCTGTATTGCCGATGATCTGAATTCGGGATGCAGCAGATTAAAATTGATTTCCACACTGTCATCTTCCACCAGAAATGTGTCCACATAAGTGGAATCATTGTAACCGAATTTTCTTGCGGTGATATTGAATGGGAGTTCAGCCAGTCCGTTTCCCATTCTGTAATAGCCCTCTTCATCACTGTTTGCTGCGACACCGTGCTCAGTGGTAATGCTTGCATTTGGTACAGGTTCTCCGGTGGCGGCATCGGTCACGACTCCATAGATGACACCTGACCTGTACTTTGGAGAAGTTGCAAACAGGAGTGCTCTCTCATCAGCAAGCTCCGCCGCCTGCACCGGATACTCATTATTGTAGGTGTAATTTATTCCGGTGGTTCCATCCGGGCTTGAGATACCGACCGAAGCGTAAGGATTGTCATTAGTCCATGCTTGATCCGTACCGCCTACATTGCTGATGTTATCAACTGATCTATACTGGATGACAACATTCTGATCTCCGGTCTCGGTGCCCCAATGATCGTGATCCAGTATTATCACCTGAAAAGTAAGATCGCTATTTCCACCGGTTTTGTGACGGAGTTCGTACCATTCAACTATAAATCTGTTTTCATCTTCATCGTAATAGTAATAGACCTGAGAATCATCTCGGAACGCAAGCTTATCCCATAGTGGCGCAATCATTCCAAGTCCGCCGCCCATTGCTCTGTCCATGGGCCAATTCTGATAATTTGTGACCCTGCCCTGATCTCCCATTGCAATAAATCCGTTGGTACAAATTGTGATCCTGTCGAACAGCTCTCCATAGAACTGAGTTTCAAATCCTAAAAGTACAACTGTTGATTCTCCGGCATTGCTGTTGTGATCGGGTCTCCCGTCAAACTCGCAGGAAACTCCGTTAAAGTCTCTCTCGCGCTCGTTGCGGCTAATCTCAATCCATTCATAGTCAGGTGCAATATCCCACGCATCATCGGTATCGTCAAAACAGATATAGCCATATTTATCCGGACCCAGAGGCACATTTTCACGCGGTTCGTCAACTTGCAGTTGGAAATAGGCACTGTCAACGAAGTCATTGTCTGAACGAAGAATCATTAACATATCAACAATCGTTCCGGGAATTGCAATGGTGTTGCCTGTAACAATAAAGGGATCTCCCTGGATATCCTCTTCTTCACCAATGGCGATTTCAGGATACTCCGCAAAGGAATTGGTAACTGAAACACCCAAATCCAACGGTCTGATCTCTGCGGTTACCGGTGGTGCTGTGATGGACCCTATGTTCGTAACAACTATATCAAGCTCATATTCATCCTCACCAACAGGGATGATATTCCCATTAACGACTCCTGATACCTGGAAATTCGGTGATTGGGGATTAAGAGGGATTGACGAAGTGAATGTCTCATCACCGCTGTTGAACTCGATTAGTAATACCGGCTTGGTCGCCGGGCGGCTGTTGCCATCGGGGCAATCCTCAGCAAATAGAATAGTAACACTCTCGTCACCTTCAGCACTACTCCCTTCATCAATGTCGCCGAACGTGATACTGTTCTCCTCTATTTCTATCCACGGTGAACTACTGCTGACAACCGCCGATACTTCCTGCAGATCCTCACTACCAAGATTCACCGCACTTAAGCTCAGAACGAACGTTTCCCCCGCGTTGATCTCTCCATCGCCGTTGTTAGCCTCAATATCCTCCGCTTCAACCAGCTCAAATTCAGCTATTTCCAAAGCGATGTCAGGTGCTTCGACTTCAACTTCACCGAAGAACGGACGAATGTCCCTGCCTGTCACGGTGACATACAATTCGTCACCTTCAAGCTGTATTCCACCTTCGAATGAAAAGTATGCAACTCCGTTGGAATCAGTGGTGGTTGTCCACATCAGCATATCATCATAGTTAGCATAATTGTCACTGTTAAACCTTGGCATGTCGCCCGGTGCATAAAGAGTCACCTGCGCACCTGCCACTTCGGCATCGTCATTGTCAGGCTCATAGACAGATACTTCAAAATACCTCGTTTCCGGGACGATTTGCTCAGGGAATACAGCATCAACTACCCGTGGAACTCCAATCCACGGCTGCAAACCAGGGTCTCCAAAAACATCATAATCAGTTCTCACATGCTCAAAAAGTGGTCGGTTCATCCAGCGATGATTTTCAGGAAAGTAAAATTCAAATGCGGTAAGTGCTTGACTATACCCCCAACCGAGTGGTAAATCCCGCAGCATGATCCCGTTGACCATCTCAAGAAACATTGCACTCATCGTTCCGGTCATAGGACCGCCCCAACCGTTGGACGTAGCAACATATCCCTTCAGATTGTCACCACTGCCAGTTCTGAACATAATTTCCTGAGCCCACTCACCATGCCCACAGGCGTTGATGTTGATCGGAAAGACTACATTTTCATCAACTTCCCGGTTGAAATCGTGGTCACCGCGTCGGGGAACGAAATAATAGTTCTCTGCACGCCCCATCATCACATTACAGCCCTCATTCATCACATCCCGAATCACCGGACCTATCCTGTGACCGACTCGGTCATGCGGATAATGCTCATAGAATGTAATGTCATCGTATCCGAGACGCTGAAGCACTTCCTCACCCCACCTGACATTTGTATGAATTGTTATGTGCCAGGCTGAAGTTGGACTGTTACCCCAATGCTGAGTGTAAACCATACCGCGTGTGAACCAATCAGTATCCTCCATATATGGTTCAGCTTCATACAGTAGAGTACGACCTACAGCGAGTTCCATTGTCGGACGACTCCCAGAAGGCCACCTGCTTATAGCCACATCAGGCAGCTCATCGCGACCCTCAAGCAAAGCATACTTATAATCTGCATGAGGAGCACCACCCCAAACGGATTGCCCTCTTTCAGCATCCAACACCCAACCAACAGAAGGTGGATAGGAATATTGGGATCGGTCTCCAATTAATAGCAGATATTCAAAAGGATCTTCACCCGCATCAAGATAGGCATCATATCTATCCTGGATTTCATTTTTTACAGTATTGGTATTCCTAGCTTCACCATTGCTCAGAGACAATACATCAACCTTATAGCCTGCTTTCCGTCGCCATTCGATAAACGGTGCTGCGTATTCTATGGTGTTTTCATGTGCTGCAATCAAGTAGTGACCGACATGATCAGGAACCTGATCCGGATCATCACGCCCGACATCTCCCCCATTCACAGTCAATCCATCAATATATTTCAGAAAGTTTTGACTGCGGTTACGCCGATTAGGTCGCTCAACCCGATTGACAGGCGTGTCATCCGTGTAGATGATGTCTGTATTTATCCTGTCATAGTGCAGATAACTGCCGGTTGAATAGTCATACCTGACCGGATAGGTAGTAATCTTGACAATGCGAACACCGCGAATAATTCTCGGTGCTGACATCTCAGCAGTCACTAACGGGTATATCCTCACCTCTTGGTTGTCGGTGACATTGACCTGAGAGCCACACTCCTCCTCAACACACAGCGCTGGTCTGTTGTCAGTTCTGATTCGATGTGGTTCACCTGCATCAACTCTAAGCTCCAAACCGGCATCCGGGGGCACGACCACAAACCTGCTGACAGCGGGAAGTATCGGCTTTCCATACTCCATCGTAGCACCTGCTCCCGGCATCAGGAAAGCATCGAATGCTTCATTATCACGCTCGACAGTTGTCCGTTCAATCCGCGACATATCAAATTCGAGTTGTATCGCCTGAATATCCGATGCGACGACAGTCACATAGTCTTCTCCACTCACTATGTCTGTGATTGCAGCAAAGGCAGAGAATGACAAAGCGAGGGTTGCAAATACAATCAAACGAAAAATTCCGGTCATGGTTTCTGTCCTGTGTTGATGTAGGAATAGTGCTCTGCTTGTGATGTATGAATCTGACTCAACATAAATATCCGAATGATAAATTGCTATGTTCGCTGTTATTTAAGACGTTATTTGATCAGAGCCACCTTTGACATTTTCACCCTTCCGGCGGATTCCAATCTCAGCATGTATACTCCAGACGGCAGATCGGATGCGTTCCATGTCACCCGGTGAGATCCGGCGCGAACCGTTCGGTTTACCAATGTTGCAACTTCACGCCCCGAGATGTCAAACGCACGTAAACTGACCCTGTCCATCTTGTCCATGCCGTAGCTGATAGTAGTCAAACCGTTGAAAGGACTCGGATAGATTGACTCCAGCGCAAATTCAACCGGAGTGTTCAATCTATCCTTAGACGTTGAATTCGGCGTGAATCTGAAACTGTTGCGTGAACTGCTGTACGTTTGCTCAGGATCTGAATCCGCAACCACCCACCATGTCAGCGAGCGTAGTGGATCATCGGGCCAAAGGTTGCTGAGCGCCAACAGATCAACCGACATTGAGCTGCTGTCAGAAACTCCCACCTGCAGCGAATCTTCATCGGATTGCAGCCACACCTGATAGCGGATTATGTCACCCCAGTTTGGATCTACGCTCTCCTCCCATCTGAAAACTGTCTCATCCAACACATTTGCATCGAGTTCATCATCCTGAGCAGGATATATCAGCTCAAACGGCGACGGTCCCTGATCACCGATGACATCCAAAAGCACATGAAGCGTGTCCGCTCCACCTTCAGCGTTATGCGTAAACAGAAGCTGCCCTTCAAACGCAACGCGTGGAAGGTCATAGGAATTCAGAAACAGAGTGAACTCGTCAGCTTCATCCGCTTCAAGCCTTCCTGAGAACACCTCCTGACGAGCATCCGGATCATCATCGGATCTGTACATTCTGAACCAGTCACGACGTGCATCCATCTGCCACAGATCAATCCTGTCACCATGATTGCTCGAATTTGAAATGGCAAGGAACACCCAACTGTAAACGTCATACTGGTTGGTGATGAATGCACCTTCAGGTTTTCCGCCAAGCTGGTGATTAAGCTCTGCCACGAAAAGTGTGTCTTCCGTTTCGGGATTGATCTTATGAATGAACGTCCTGTCAGGAACACCCGCAACATGATAATTGTGGTGTACATACAGCGGATAGCCGTCCGGATCGTCGGGCCAATAGCTCAATCCATATATCGTGAAGCGGAAGCGCGGTAATATGGTAATCTCGCGACCTTCACGATCATAACCGGCAATGTGTTGAGAAGTTTTCGCACTGATCCACAATATCTGTCTGTCACTGTCCCAGGCTAACGCCTGATTAGGATTGAACGGACCTCGGAAATTGCTGACCATCTCACCGTCTGTATTAAAACTGAAGATTGTTCCGTCCTCACCTCCCCACAGAAGCCCACCGTCCCAGGCAAGATCGCCCATGCCATAGCGTGATTCACCAAATTGCGGGAAAGAATCGAGCATCACTCCTTCCGGATCAAGAACATAAATGAAGTTGTCATTACGATTACTCGTTCCACCACCGGTGCAGTAAAACTTCTCATCCGCCCATACCACACCTTTAATCCGTGAGTTGTCCACAGTGTCACCGACAAAGAATGACTCACGGTGCTCCCAAGGATCTACGTCAGCATTTCCGGGCAGCCGCTTGCGCAGTGTCCAATCCATAGGTCCGTTGCCCGCATTCTCGAGCGAGAAATTGATCTCGGTCTCAAAATTCGGATCGAGCATAGCATTAAAGTCTCTCTGTGACGGACCGAACTCAGGATGCAGAAGGTCAAAACTTACTTCAAGACTGTCATCTTCCTCAATCATTCTGTCTGTTAAAGTAGAATCGTTGAACCCGAGCTTTCTCGCTGTGATGTTGAAAGCAATCTCAGCCAGTGCATTTGAGATTCGGTAGTAACCTTCATCATCAGTTCGTGCTGCCAGACCGTGCTCGGTGACAATTATCGCATCCTCAATCGGATCGCCGGATCTTGCATCATGGATCCATCCATATAGTATGCCGGAGCGGTATTTTGGTGATGTTGCGAAAAGTATTGCCCGACGATTCGCCAAAGGTGCAGAAGTGACAGGATACTCATTGTCGAAGGAGTAGTTATAGCCTGTCGTACCGTCAGGACTCGAGATACCTACGGATGCATACGGAATATAGTAGTCCTGCTGATTCTGTCCCCTCACATTTTCCACACTCTTGTACTGAATCAGGATGTTCTGATCACCCGTCTCCGTTACCCACACATCCGTATCGTAAATTATCACCTGAAATGTTAGATCTCTGTTCCCACCCGTGAAATGTCTCAGCTTGTACCATTCTATGATGAAGCGGTTGTCGTCTTCATCGTAATAGTAGTAAACATCAGAGTCGTCCACGAATTTCAATCTGTCCCACAGCGGGGCGATCATACCGGCTCCACCCGCCATAGCGCGATCCATGGGCCAGTTCTGGAAATTCGTAATCCTCTCCTGATCTCCCATACAGATATAGCCGTTCGTACTGATCGTGATTTGGTCGTAAACCTGACCGTAGAACTGAGTATCAAACCCCAGATCAACCACGAGAGCTTCACCGACATCCTCAGGTGAATCGCCTTCAAAATCACAGGAAACACCGTTAAAATCACGCTCTCTTTCGTCACGGCTGATCTCAACCCAATCATAGTCGGGCGCCATATCCCAGTTGTCATCGGTGTCATCAAAACAGATATAACCGTAACCGTCAGGACCGCCAGGCTTGTTTCTGCCCGTAGAACCGACTTCCATCTCGAAAAAGACTGTGTCCACAAACCCATCATCATTGGAAAGGACTAACAATAGATCGGTAGTTGATCCGGGAACGACAATTCGATTGCCCGTAACGAGGAACGGATTCCCTTCAATTCTGCTATGTCTCCCTGCATCAATTTCGGGGTAAGACCCGAATTCACGGATCGGTGTGATCCCAATCCCGCCGACGACCAACTCAGCGTTAAACGCAGGTGCGTCCATACCACCGATATTCTGGATCTCGACATCAAGCTCGTACTCGTCTTCATCTGTAGGAACTGTTTCGCCACCGATGATTCTACGAACCACAAAATTGGGTGCGACCGGGTCAAGTCTGATCGCAGATTGCCAACTGTCATCGCGGCTGGTAAATTCAATTTCAATTATCGGTCGGGTTATCGGTCTGCTTTCACCGTCCGGGCAAGCGGGAGAAATTGTCAACGTGGCAGGCTCATCACCTTCACCACTCTGACCGTGATCAATGTCACCGAATGAGATCACATCTTCGGAAACTTCAACCCACTCGGACAAACTCCTTACGGTAGCGGTAACATCCAAAGCCTCATCACGGTTTCCGATATTTGCGGCAGTCAGATCAAGGTAAATGATCTCTCCCGGATTGATATCCCCATCTTCATTGCCTTCAGATTCGGTCAGTTCATAGTCTGACAGCTCGATGGACATCCGCGGAACATCAATTTCCGCTTCACCGAAGAATGGCAAAATCTCTCTGCCGGTTATTGTCACAAGCAGTTCTGTTCCGTCTTCAAACTCCGTACCCTCTGGAAAGACAAAGTATGCCATGCCGTTTGTATCGCTCTTTGTCGTCCACATCTGCATATCATCGTAGTCCGGATAGTCATCATCATCAAAATCCGGCATGTCACCCGGCGCATACAGCGTCACCTGCGCACCGGCTACATCGGTCTCATCTTCAGGATCGAACACATAAACTTCAATCATTCGAGTATCAGGCGTAATCAATTCCGGATAGTCCGCTTCAACGATTTGAGGGACACCTTTCCATGCCTGAATACCGGGATCACCGTAACAGTCAAAGTCAGTTTTGCTTTCACTATAAATCGGAATATTTCTGACTCGATAGTTTGGAAGAAAACGTTCAAGATTTATCCCAGCCGTAACACGTCCCCAACCGAGGGTCAGGTCACGTTGAACCACACCGTTAACCAACTCAAGCCATAGTGCACTCATCACATTTGTAGGAGGACCACCCCATCCACAAGTAGAGGCTACCGGACCTTTCAGGTTGTTTCCACTTGCTCCGCCTCCTCTAAGCTGGTTCCAGGTTGACCATTCCCCATGGCCATTGGTTACCAATCTAATCGGAAAAACGTCTGCATTATTATCCACATTATGAAAACGATCCCGCCAGTAATAGTTTTCGGCTCGACCTAAAAGCAAATTTGTCCCGTCATTGTACTGTTCAGCTACAAATGGACCGACTCGTCCTCCATTTTGATCATGGTCATATAGTTCATAGAATCGAATATCATCAAAGCCTTGTGCCTGCAATACTTCTTCAGCCCAGCGGACATTAGTATGAATGGTGATATGCCACGCTGATGTCGGAGTATTTCCCCAATGCTGTGAGTAAACTGCACCGCGGGTGAACCAGTCAGTATCCTCCATATAGGGATATGCTTCATAACCAAGAGTTCTTCCGCTGAATAGCTCAAGCTTATTCCTATCTCCTGCACACCAACGGGATATTCCTACATCCGGGTGTATGTCGCCATTACCCCCCTCGAGAAGCCCATATTTATAATCAGCATGAGGAGGATTTCCCCACACACTTTCGCCAACCTCCGCTCCAATCTGCCATTGGGCAGATCCTGCTTCACCTCTATAACTTGCCCTGTCACCAATCAGCATGACTTCATCAAACGGATCTATACCGTCATCCATGTAAGCAGTATATCTGGTTTGAATTTGTCCTTTTATCCATCCGGTGCTAGTCGCTCTGTTACTTGGAACAGACAATATATCAACTTTCCAACCTGATTTTCTCCGCCACTCTATGAAATCTCCGGAATACTCCAGACAGTTTTCGTGCGCAACTACGAGATAGTGACCTACATATTCAGGCGCAACATCCGGATCGTCTCTACCGACATCGTTACCGTTAATAGCAATCTCGCGAATTGCTTTCAGGAACTGCTCACTGCGATTGCGCCGTATGGGTACATAAGCCGGATTAATCGGATCGTCATCGGTGAACTGGAGATCAGCGACAATATGATCGCGAATCAGGTAGCTGTTGCTGTCAAAATCGTATTGAATCGGGAATGTAGTGACCTTGACCATGCGAACACCTCGCATGACAACAGGTTCACTCATCTCAGCAATATTCCGAGGATAAAGTCCTCGATTCTGGCCTATTTGCTGATCGGGTTCCGGAGTCATATACTCTTCGAGGCAGAGCATTGGTGAATGGTCTGTTTGAACAGTTCGGGGATCGTCTGCATCTATGGATAGTTCAATCCCTGCATCGTGTGGAACAACAATAAACCTGCTGATGGCAGGCAGAATCGGTTTGCCGTATTCATAAGTTGTCCCTTCGCCGGGGATGAATTGATAATCGTAGGTTCGACCTTCATTTACAACTTCACGAAGATCTACATTTGACAGGGTAAATTCCAGACCCAATGAATATGCGTCTGAAGATGTGATGGTAACTTGGTTGTCATCCGTTGCATCCAGACCGTAAGGGGTAGCCCAGCAGGTAATGGACGTGAGTAAAATCAGCATTGAATAACGAAGTATCGAAATCATGGCTTCCTCAGTTGTGTGCTTTTCAAAGTTATGTACGAAGATACAATTCTACTGTAGTAACATAGTATTATACAAAATATTATTGTGAAATCAAAGACGCTGTGATCCGGCTAACAAATTTTGTGTCGTTTTTTTGTTTTCTTCTAATAATACGACTTTTTTTATTCTTTCGTGGGACGTAAGATAAGATAAAAGGCTTGACTTCACCTTTCAACCTCTGTTTATTGCACTGTCTGTTTCAAAATTTCAAACGGAATATCGGTGACTGAATTCATAAATCAAATCGGTGTTGTCGGGAACTCACTTGTAATCATCGTCAGCATCACATGTCTCTACTATGGTGCTGATTGGTTGGTGAACGGAGGAAGTGCGGTTAGCTCAAGATTTGGAGTACCTCCATTTGTCGTCGGATTGACCGTTGTCGCATTCGGAACTTCGCTGCCGGAATTTGTGGTCAGCTTCGTCGCCAACATTTTCGGGGATTCACCGACCATCGCCATCGGTAATATCATCGGTAGCAACATCACAAATGTCGGACTGATCTTAGGTCTAAGCGCGCTGATTCTGCCCATCGCAATCCCGTTCTCCAACATTCTAAAACAATTGATCTTCTTGTTCCTGATGGGATCTTTGCTTTTTGCATTTTCACTCGATGGATTGGTTAATCGCTTTGAAGGTGCGGTACTTATAATTTTGCTGATCGGCTATGTGATTTACTTATATCGTCATCCTGAGCAAGCTGAAACCGAAGACACCGCAGAAAAGACAGATATCAATCTCATCGGCAGTATAACACTTATCATCATAGGAATTGTTATCTTGTCCGGTGGTGCGTGGCTTTTCGTAGAAAGCGGAAAGTGGTTTGCAGTGAAGCTCGGTGTGTCTGAGTTAGTGATTGGGCTGACAATAATGGCTGTAGGGACATCCCTGCCTGAATTGGCAACTTCGGTTGTAGCAGCTATGAAAAGACGCGGGGACATCTCCATCGGCAACATAGTCGGCAGTAACATTTTTAACATTCTGTTTATCATGGGCGGGGTCAGCTTGTTCAAACCGCTCAGCGTACTTGAAACCAAAATAGTTGACGGAACACAGGTCACATACTTTCCATACTACCAATATCTTTCTATGGTACTGTTTGGATTGGTACTGATACCGATGACGATCAAGTCAAAACTTGATAGAATTTCAGGGGCAATCCTTATCATGGGCTACTTAGCTTTTTACACCTACCTCTTTCTTGAACATTGACCGGATTAAGCCAGCGGCTTGCACTTTTATGCACAATATCTACTAATCCTTCCACTCTACTTGCTTTTCCCATATTTCCGTACATATATTCAAAAGTAATTGTAAATCTGCTGTCGGGTTGCCAATCCGGCAGCAGATCTCTTTAGATATAACGATTGCTGAAAGGCAATCATTAAGATATTTCGGAGTAGCCCAATGAGCGACATCTTTGATGAAGCTGCATATAGTAATTTTGCTGAAAATCTTCCACATGCACTATCCGGGCAGAATATTCGTAAGGTTACGATGAAACAACTGCGTAAACCGGCGATTCAGCATGGTCGTAAAGCTAAAACACGAGCATGGGGATGGCGGTCTATGGTATCGAGCAGGATCGGACCGAAAACTGTCTATCTCGGCTCGCCATCAGTCAGGCTTCCGAATCCGACTGCGCTGCACCAGAACATCATCAGGAAGGCACCGGAACAATTGCACAAGACGCTCCAACTTCTGCGCGATCTTCCTATGATCCATCTGCGCCGTCAGATGTGCCGCAACAGTGAGTACAATCCGATCTGCAACCTGTACATGTCGGTCAACGATCCCAAGAGTCACCGCATTGCCTACATGTGGGCAAACACAATGAGCGATGTTGATCCGAACCGTCCAGGTCCGGAGTTTACCATGATACATATTCCGGAAGAGCATAACATGAACCAGCAGGTTCTGACTATACCGGAACATAACATTAACCTGTGCTACGGCTCCGATTATATGGGCGAAGACAAAAAGGGATTCCTCAGACAGGCTATGTGGCGCGCTGATGAACTGGGAATGCTCGGACTGCATGCCGGAACCAAGCTTGTGACAGTGCGTGATCCTCACAGTGGAAGCTTGAAAAAATACGGTGTCTATCTCTTCGGACTGTCTGCGACTGGAAAAACTACCTGGTCTTGCCACCGTCTCGGATTAAATGAGGCAAACGGTGAGGGAACAGAGGTAATTCAGGATGACATCGTATTCCTTAAAAATGACGGTTCATCCTACGGTGCGGAAGCAAACTTCTTTGTTAAGACCGATGTTGATGCAGAATTGCAAGAGGCAATGTACAATACCCTAGTTCACAAATCTGCACTGTATGAAAATGTGATGATTGATGCTAACGGCAATCCGATGTTTCTCGATGAAAGGCTCTGCGGTAACGGCAGAGCTGTTGTGCAAAAGAATAAATTTACCGTTCGTCGAGGCAAGAAGATGGTATCAATTGCCTATCCCAGTTTCGACCTCCCACCACTTGATGAGCTGGACGGTATCGTTTTCGCTTTCATAACAAGACGGAACACGATCATGTCGTTTTCGCAGGAGTTAACACCGGAACAGGGAGTTTTGGCATATCTGTGGGGTGAATCCACTCACAGTAAAGCCTCTGAACCTGAGAAAGCCGGTGATTCTGTTCGCACCGTAGGAACGGATCCGTTTATTGTCGGTTCCCGTGCAAATAAGGTTAACCGTTTCCGCGACATCGTTATGGATCTTGTCAATCGCTACCCGGGTAAAGTCCGCTTTTTCCAGTACAACACCGGTGGTATGGGTGAGATTATTAAGGCTGATCGCTCTAATGGCAAAGTCAAGAAAACAATGATCCGCAAAGTTGAGCGAGTTCCGATTCCTTTAATGGCAGCGGTTCAACGTGGTGATCTTCAGGGTACGAATAAATACGCTCCCGGAAGACTCGGTACAAATGAAGTGGTTGACGTTGCAGGATTTGATATGCGCAAGTACAACGCAAAATCTTTCTACGATGAAGAGCAGATTGAGCAATATATTCATGATCTGGTCAAAGGTCGCAGGAGATTCACACAGGAAATTGAGGCGGAAGGATTGGATAGAGAGATCAGTAAATGGGCTGAGGAATCATTCAGGATCGCAAGATCTTCCACTACCGGGATACCTGAGACCGAAATTAAATCAAAGAAAATCAGCTCAATCTTCCGTCCACTGAAGTCATTGGAACATGACGGTGGATCGAGTCTCGGACGTTTACCACGTTCATTTGGTTGGAACATAAAATGATCTCGTTACTGACAGTCAATTAGCATGGTTCCGGAAAGAATACTGACAGGTATTCCAGCTTCTCCCGGAATTGCCATCGGTGAGCTGTTCGTTTACCGCCACGATGACCCGGAGATCCCGAGATTCGCTTTAGATCCGTCTCGGATAGACAGAGAAGTCGATAGATTCGACCACACCGTTGAAATAAGCCGTATGCAGCTCCTCAATATGTACCACCGTTTGATTAAGCAGATCGGCGAGGGTGCAGCTTCCATTTTCAAGGCTCAAGCAACTCTCCTCGATGATGTCCAATTCACGGGTGAAATCCGCGATGCCGTTCGACGGGACATGACAAATGCTGAAGCCGTTGTAAATGACACATCTCAAAGGTGGCAGAAGGCGATTAGTTCACTTGACGGAGAACTGTTCCGTCAAAAGTCACACGACATTCATGATGTCAGTCTTCGATTGATAAAAAACCTCCTTGGAGCCGCAGACCACTCGATAGGTCCTCTCGACCGTCCCGCCATTCTTGTTTCTGATGATCTGATGCCTTCAGATGTAGCGCATCTTGTCCATAAGAATGTGCTGGCTGTAGCAACTGACCTCGGGAGTGAAACTTCACACACGGTCATTCTTACTCGTTCATTGGAAGTGCCGGCAGTAGTTGGACTTCTGGAACTTAGCATACAAGTCAAAAACGGTGACCGGATCATCATTGACGGTAATAACGGAAAAGTGATCGTCAATCCGAGTGAGAACACCATCCGCATTTACGTCGCCAAGCAGATGCAGTATCAACATTACACTGCAGGTTTTGCCGATATTCACAAGCTTCCGGCTGTCACAAAAGATAATCGCCGAATTGCACTCAGGGCTAATATTGAGTTACCACACGAGGTTGATTCAGTACTGAACTCAGGTGCAGAAGGTGTCGGGCTGTACAGATCCGAATACCTTTTCCTGTTGCACGGTCGTATTCCGGATGAACAGGAGCAGTACGATAACTATCGTCAGGCAATTGAAGCCGCAGCTCCAAATCCGGTTACCATCCGCACGTTTGATCTTGGTGGTGATAAAGTATTCGGTGAATTCCCTCTTCCTGCAGAGTCCAATCCATTCCTCGGCTGGCGGGCTATTCGCGTTTGTCTCGATCAACCGGAACTGCTGCGAACTCAACTGCGTGCTATTGTCCGGGCATCACGAGCCGGTCCGACTAAGATTATGTTCCCATTTATATCAGGTGTCGGTGAAATCCGTCAAGTCAAGGTTCACCTTGCAGAAGTTAAGAAGGAACTGGCAGCCGAAAAGGTAAAATTTGGAGAAATTACAGTCGGTGTTATGATTGAACTCCCGTCAGCGGTTCTTGTGGCTGACAGTCTGGCTGCAGAGGTTGACTTTTTCAGCATCGGTACCAATGATCTGACGCAGTTTACACTCGCAGTTGATCGGAACAACCAACAGGTCAAGGATCGTTATCAACCGCTTCATCCGGCTCTGATTCGATTGATTAAGATGACTGTTGATGCTGGACACAAAGCCGGTATTGAAGTCGGTGTATGCGGGGAGATTGCAGCAAACCCGTTGGCAACGCTACTGCTGGTCGGGCTACATCTTGATGAGCTATCAGTCAGCCCGGTTGCACTTCCTCAGATCAAACAGATAATCCGCTCTATTTCATACAGCGAGGCTGTTAATTTTGCTGAAAAAGCCCTCACAATTGACACTGCTGAGGAGCTGTTGGTATTCTGTGAAAAGGAAGCCAAAGCTCGATTTGCCGAGCTACCCATCTGGAACAACGGTAACGGCACGGTTTGATTCAGTAGCAGGCAAAGCCTCCTCAATATACAGTGTGAAACTGTCTGTTTATATGCAGTTCTTGTGAAAACAGTTGCATTCTATTTGTGAAACTCGTATTTTATCGTCAAATAACTTGTAATTGAGTGGTTTGAGGTTGTAACAGTGTGTTACAACTTAACATAACCACTTTTCTTTATTTGGGAATCATAGTGTCTTTCACGCCGATTTTAATCTTCTTTCTTGCAGGAGCAGGACTCGTCGGACTTGCACTGGTGATGAGCCGACTGGTCGCTCCCCACAACCCATATCCCGAGAAAAACTCAACCTACGAATGCGGTGAAGAACCGGTCGGATCCCCATGGGTGCGATTCAACACCCGCTTCTATGTCATTGCTCTGATCTTCCTTGTGTTCGATGTTGAAGTGTTGTTTCTGCTGCCGTGGGCGGTTAACCTGAAAGAATTGGGGCTGTTTGCCTGGGTTGATATGGCAATCTTCATTGCAATATTGATGGCTGGACTAGCGTATGTGTGGGCTAAGGGCGATCTTGAATGGGTCAGACCGAGAGATTCTTCCGCAGGTTCCGTGCAATCTTTTTACAGCAAAAGTGGTGTCGAATCAACTAAGGAGGTGAAGTAATGGGTATCATTGAAGGTCGGTATGGACCTAACGTGATCATCACTTCTGTAGATACGATTTTCAACTGGGCTCGGGCACGTTCTATCTGGCCATTGACTTTTGGGCTCGCCTGTTGTGCAATTGAAATGATGGCGACCAATGCATCGCGGTTTGACCTCGACCGTTTTGGTATATTCCCGCGTCCCACTCCGAGGCAATCCGACTGTCTGCTTGTGTCAGGTACATTGACAGCGAAGATGGCGGAACGTGTTGTGCGCCTTTACGAACAGATGGCGGAACCGCGCTATGTAATCTCGATGGGATCCTGCTCAAACAGTGGCGGACCATACTGGGAACACGGGTACCACGTGGTCAAGGGTGTAGATCAGGTCATTCCGGTGGATGTCTATATCCCCGGCTGCCCTCCACGTCCGGAGGCACTGATTGACGGGTTCCTCAAGTTGCGGGAAAAAATTGAAACTGAAACAATAGCGAAGAAGGTATAAGAGTTCACACAAAGCTCGCAAAGTAACGCAAAGAACGCAAACATTAATAGTTAACAACCTTAGCAAGCTTAGCGGTACTTAGAACACTTTGCGTGAGATAAAATAATGACAATTCAGGAAATATTTAACCATTTAAAAAGCAAGCTGCCATCTGCAGAACTGACACTGGACGAAATTGAACCTGACGGTGCCATTCACATAAAAGCCGATGATTTAGTGGAAGTGTGCATGGTTTTGAGAGATGACGAACAGTTGCAGTTCAGTTCGCTCATGTGTTTGTCTGGAATCGAGACCGCAGATAATCTTGCCACCGTTTATCATCTACATTCAATGACTCTGCTCCACAAAGTTACACTGGTGTGTGGAGATTCAAAGGAAGAAAAAGTACACATACCTTCGGTTTCCGGAGTCTGGGCTGCCGCTGATTGGCATGAGCGGGAAGCATACGACATGTACGGCATCATATATGACAGTCATCCCGACTTCAGGCGGATCCTTTGCCCGGATGATTGGGAAGGATTTCCTCTGAGAAAAGACTATGTCCCGCAGGACGTATGGCACGGGATACCACTGACAACCGATCTGCCACCTGACGCTGACAGAGAAGGTAAGATGATATGAGCGAGAAGCAAGAACTGAATCTGTCCATCGGACCGGCTCCGGAGAAAATTCAAAAAGCACTGCAAGACTATGAGTACGCTCACGGTGAACCGATGAAGGTACAGATGGGACCTCAGCATCCTGCAACTCATGGTGTACTGCGTGTTGAGCTTGAGACTGACGGTGAGATGATCCTGACGGGCACTCCACACATAGGTTATCTTCACCGCTGCTTTGAGAAGGTCTGCGAGAATATGACTTGGGTACAGGTCGTACCATACACGGACAGACTTGACTACGTCTCCAGCATGAACAACAACCTCGCTTATGTACTCGGTTGCGAGAAGCTGTTTGAGATTGAAGTGTCTGAACGTGTTCAAACAATCCGGGTACTTGTCTCAGAGCTGAACCGCCTCACTAACCACATGTTGGCAATCGGTGCTTACGGGCTTGACATCGGTGCCTGGACACCGTTCCTGTTCCTGATTCAGGAACGTGAGCATGTCCTTGATCTGTTTGAAGAACTGTGCGGTGGACGACTCCTTTACAATTACATCTGGATTGGTGGTCTGTCCCACGATATTCCTGACGGATGGCTCGGAAAAGTGCGCGACTACCTGTCATATATGAAAGGTAAGATTGAAGAACTCAATACACTGTTGTCATTCAATAAGATATTCATCGAGAGATTAGCAAATGTTGCAGTAATCCCGGCGGATGTATGCATTCAATACGGTCTGACCGGACCGAACCTACGTGGTGCAGGTGTCAAGTGGGATCTCCGCAAGGATGAGCCTTATTCAGGATACGAAACCTATGACTTCGAGATCCCGGTAGGAACCGGTGAATTTGGCACGGTCGGTGATTGCTTTGACCGCTATATCGTCCGTGTGCGTGAGATGGAACAATCACTACGTATAATTGAACAGGCAACCGAACGGTTGGAAAAAATGCCCGGTGACGACGTGAAGGCGAACATTCCGAAGCGGTTGACGAAAGTGAATAAGGGGGAAGTTTACTTCCGCACTGAGCATCCAAAAGGGGAACTCGGTTTCTATATCGTCTCCAACGGCAAGGGTAAGCCGTACCGCCTGAAATGTCGGGCACCATCATTCTGCTCGCTGTCAGTGATGTCAAAGATCGCACCCGGGCTGCTGATTGCGGATATGGTGGCACTGATCGGCTCAATTGATATAGTGTTAGGGGAGGTTGACCGATGAATGAGTGGATTGCACTTCTGTTATCAGTAGTTTACGTCATTGGCATTATGGGTTTTGTGTCCGTAATCGCTCTTATTGCAGTATGGCTTGAACGGAAGGTTTCAGCACACATTCAGGATCGCTTGGGTCCTATGGAGACCGGGGGTTGGCACGGCTGGTCGCAGACAATTGCAGACGCTATCAAGTTGCTGCTGAAAGAAGACATAATTCCGGATGCAGCAGATAAGCCGTTGTTTAAAATGGCACCATACATCGTCTTTGCAGGGACGATGGCATCTTTTGCAGTACTCCCGCTCTCAGCAAACCTGATCGGCACTGATCTGAATATCGGTATCTACTACCTTGTAGCAGTATCCTCGTTGATTGTAGTCGGCTTGCTGATGGCTGGCTGGGCATCAAACAACAAATGGGCTCTTTACGGTGCGATGCGTGCTGCGGCGCAGATGGTCAGCTATGAGATCCCGGTAATGCTATCACTGCTGGTGCCGATTATGATCGCTCAGTCAATGTCCATGCAGACACTGGTCAGCATTCAAGCGGGTGGATTCTGGAACTGGACTGTTTTCTCACATCTGCCGTTTGCGTTTATTGCGTTTGTGATTTACTACTGGGCAAGTCTGGCTGAAGTCAATCGTACACCGTTCGACTTGCCTGAAGGTGAGTCTGAGATCGTTGCCGGTTACAGTGTGGAGTATTCAGGTATGCGATTCGCCATGTTCTTTCTGGCGGAGTTCGCCAATATGTTTGTGGTATCGGCAGTTGCTGTAACCGTATTTCTTGGTGGATGGCACGCTCCCTTCACGTTCCTCGAAGTGCCTGTCGAAACCAATCCGATTCTACATGCTGTTATTGGGTTGGGATGGTTTGCGAGTAAATCCATGCTGTTGGTGATCTCACAAATGTGGCTACGTTGGACACTCCCGAGGCTGCGCGTGGATCAATTGATGCACGTATGTTGGAAAGTGTTTCTACCATTTTCATTTGCGAATATCCTGTTGGTATCGTTGTGGATTGCGCTGAAGTGATCCTAACAATAAGAGAATCAAGTTTATAGCAGAATTGATTAATATAAATGTGTAAAGTAAAACTTTCAGAAAGATTCCTTGGCGTCTTTGCGACTTTGCGTGAGACAATAAAACTATGAGTGCATATTTTCGTGACGTCTGGCTTGGTGTGACTACCGTGATGGCGGGGATGTTGGTGACATTCAAGCACCTGTTTGAGAAAAACATCACCATTCAATATCCGCGCGTCAAAAAAGAGATGTACCCCATCTCCCGGGCGAGTCTGATAAACCATGTTGACGAGTGCGGCTATTGCCTGGCATGCCAAATAGCCTGTCCGGTCAACATTTTCACCATTAAAGGAGCACGCAAAAATGACGAAGAAGATTTGGGCATGCTTCCTGATGGTAAAGAAAAAAAGACGCATATCGTTCACTTTGAGATTGATATGTCAAAGTGTGTCTATTGCGGACTGTGCGTTGAAGCCTGTGAAACCGAATCACTGAGGTGGGAACAACCGCAGGAAGAGTGCACCTTCACTCGTCAGGGGATGACAAGCTTCTGGTCTGATTTCGATACTCAGAAAGAGCGGGATGCAATGCTAAAACGCGAAGAAGAGCGAAAAGCTGCCGCGAAGAAGGCTCGCGCTGAAGCTGCTGCTGCAAAAAAGGCTAAGGCAAAAGCCAAAAAAGAAGCTGCTGCGAAAGCTGCTTCTGAAGAAGTAAAGGATGAAGTGAAAGCCAAGCCGAAGAGTGAAGATGTTGAACCGAAAGACCAAACTACTGAAGAAGAAGCTAAACCTTCAGAACAGAAATCGGAATAAACAGCAAATATGGACATATTAAATAACATAGTTTTCTGGTTCATTGTGGCATTGACCATCGGTTCAGCAATCGTGGTTGTGTTCCACAAACGGATCATTTATAGCGCATTTGCACTGCTGTTCACCTTTATAGGTGTAGCAGCACTATATCTCTATCTAACAGCAGATTTTCTGGCTGCATCTCAATTGCTGATTTATGTTGGCGGAATTCTGACACTGATAATTTTCGGTGTGTTTATGACATCCAAAATCCAGGCACTCGACATGTCGCAGCAGACACACCAGAGAATTGCTGCTCTGATCCCGGCAATACTCATCCTCGCCGGGTTGGGTTGGGTTATAACCAAAACCCCGTGGGCTTTGAACATGTCGGCAGGTGAACCGACTACGCAGGCATTGGGTAAACTGTTGCTGACCCGCTATCTCGTGCCTTTTGAAGCTGCATCCATCTTGCTGCTTGCTGCTCTGATCGGAGCCATGCAATTGACAAGATATTACCGTCACAAGGAGGATGAGTAATATGCACGACCTGAGTACATATCTTCTTATTTCACTTGTCCTGTTTGTGCTGGGAATGATCGCCGTTATGACGCGCAAGAACGCAGTGTCAATTTTGATGGGGGTGGAGCTGATTTTGAACTCTGCCGGACTGAACTTCGTGGCATTTAGCAAATTTTCCAGTGGGAATCTTGACGGTCAGGCTGCAGCACTGTTCGTGGTCATTATCGCCGCTGCTGAAGCGGCGGTCGCACTGGCGATCTTCCTCAACCTATACAGGCTCAAGGCAACAGCTGAAGTTGACAAAGCCGATATACTTCAGGGTTAGATAGATGAGTGAATTAATACAATTACCCGAGAATATTCGGATGTTTCAGATAGCAATTTACATTCTGCTTGCACCATTAGTAGCATTTGCCATCAATATCTTCTTCGGTAAGAAGCTTCCCCACAAAGGCAACTGGGTTAGCCTGATCGCTATCTGGTCGGGGCTGTTTGCATCCTGCTACCTGTTTTTCAGGTATGTTATCGGTATTTACGAACCCGGTTTCAACGAAACACTTTCCATTGAGTGGCTGACTTGGGGAGATTACAAGCTTGTCATCGGCATTACACTTGACAACATGGCAATCGTCATGTTAGTGGTCGTGACGCTCGTATCAGCGGTGGTTCACCTTTTCAGTGTTGGCTACATGCATGGCGATCCCAAATATCACCGTTTCTTTGCGTTCCTATCACTTTTTAGTTTCAGTATGTTGGGATTGGTGTTAGCGGATAACATCCTGATCATATATGCATTCTGGGAGCTGGTGGGTCTATCATCATATCTGCTGATTGGATTTTGGCACGAGAAGGATTCTGCTTCGGACGCTGCGAAGAAAGCGTTCGTTGTCAACCGTGTGGGTGATGCCGGGATGCTGATCGGAATACTGTTAGTTTTCACAACTCTCGGTACATTGAACCTTCACGAAATAGCCGATGGTGTATCTCAAGGTTTATTAACTGGTGGTCTGCTTACAATTGCAGGATTGTGCCTGTTCTGTGGTGCTGTCGGTAAATCAGCGCAGGTTCCACTGCATGTTTGGCTACCGGATGCAATGGAAGGTCCCACGCCGGTTTCAGCGTTAATCCACGCAGCAACGATGGTTGCAGCTGGAGTCTACCTGGTAGCACGTTTGTTTGTGATCCTGACTTTTGATGCCTCAGTCGTAATTGCCTATGTTGGTGGATTTACAGCACTGTTTGCTGCAACAATTGCGGTTGCACAATATGACATTAAGCGTGTACTTGCCTATTCCACTCTCTCACAACTTGGATATATGGTTATGGCACTTGGTGCCGGATCGTACATGGCTGGATTCTTCCATTTGACTACTCATGCCATGTTCAAGGCGTGTCTGTTCCTCGGATCCGGTTCTGTTATCCACGCTATGCACATTGCACTACATCACATCCATAGCGATGATGATCCACAGGATATGCGTTTCATGGGGGGAATAAAGAAGCACCTTCCGTTAACTTTCATAACGTTCATGATTGCTACGGTTGCATTATCGGGAGTACCGCTGACTTCAGGCTTCCTGTCAAAAGACGCAATTCTCGGTGGAACGTTAGCGTTTTCAATGTTACATCCTCAGCATTGGCTGCTTCCTGTGTTCGGATTTTCCGCTGCGATTCTGACAGCGTTCTATATGTTCCGCTTGGTGTACATGACGTTCTTCGGTGAGTTCCGTCCCGGTAAGGAAGCCGAGAGTCAACTGCATGAATCACCATTGACGATGACTTTCCCACTGGTTATACTGGCAACACTCAGCACCTTCATCTTCTTCAGCCTTAATCCGGCAAATCCGGCATCCGGTTGGTTCGGACAGCTATTCCCCGATCCACCTCGCGCATATGAGAATGCTCATGTTGACGAGCACATTATGCCTGCAGGAGCTGAAGAGGCTCTCAATCACGACATTGATAAAAATGTCCTGAAGCATCACACTGATGAGACTGATCATGCAGTCGCTGAATCACACGGATCCGGTCACGATGAGCA
Organism: uncultured bacterium; assembly: GCA_964627035.1. Lineage (GTDB taxonomy): Bacteria > Electryoneota > AABM5-125-24 > Hatepunaeales > Hatepunaeaceae > CAZVKN01. The sequence continues at coordinate 164,783 of CAZVKN010000001.1, forward strand.
TATTGAGCACATTCACCATGTCGCTCACACGCGAGCGATGATCCTCTCGATTATTCTGGCGACACTCGGAATCCTAATCGCTACATGGGGATACTATTGGAAGAAGACCAATCCAGATGATTGGAAGAAGCGGTTGGGTGTCATCTATCAAGGAATGTTCAACAAGTGGTGGACTGACGAGATATACGATGCGACCGTCGTTAGGGGAACAATCGGGTTTGCGAAACTTATGGCACTGTTTGATCAATATGTTATTGATGGAATTGTCCATGGGGCTGCTTGGATATGGAGGCTTTTAGCGGTCGTTCACGGCTGGTTTGACAACAACATCGTGGATGGATTGGTTAACCTGGCTGCATGGATCATAGGGATTCTCGGACGGATTGTCCGAGTGTTCCAGGGAGGTCAGATTCAAAGATATGTATGGTACACCCTGGTACTTGTGGGGCTATTTATTGTGATTAAGGTGTTTTAGTATTTTGATATTATTAGATTTCTAAGAAATAACAACTCTCATTAACGAGATATAAATATACACACGCTTATGGGTCCGCTGACATTTATTACATTCTTACCGGCGGTCGGTGCTGTAATCATCGCCTGCCTGCCGCGTAACAATCACAAATTGATCCAATACACCGCACTGTTTTTTGCTGCGGTAGTAATGATCATTGCGTTTTCACTGTATCCGCAGTTTGACAAAGGTGCGGTCGGAATTAACGATCCAAACAGTTTCCAGTTCGTGGAGAAGGCTTCATGGATTGAGATGTTCCACGTTGACTATTTCGTCGGAGTGGACGGTCTGTCATTCCCGATGATCCTGCTGACTGCGCTACTCAGTTTCCTGTGCATTCCGGCATCATTTGGGATTAAGAAGGGAGTTAAAGGATACTTTGCCCTGTTCCTCCTTCTCGAAACTGGAATGTTGGGGACATTCGTAGCACTCGATTTTTTCCTGTTCTATGTTTTCTGGGAGGTGATGCTGCTGCCGATGTATTTCCTGATCGGAATCTGGGGAGGTCCGAGACGTGTTTACGCTGCGATAAAGTTCTTTATCTATACCTTGATTGGATCGGTGCTGATGTTGATCGTGATGCTGGTATTTTACTTTAACATATCAGATCCGATCACTGGAACACACACCTTCAATATGCTGCACATGATGAATTCCTCGAATCATAGCGGTATCATGCTGGTAAATTCGTTCAAGGTGCTGTTGTTCTTCGGGTTGTATATCGGATTTGCGATTAAAATTCCGGCATTCCCGTTCCATACCTGGCTGCCGGATGCACATGTTGAAGCACCGACTGCTGTTTCGGTCATTCTTGCGGGTGTTCTGCTAAAGATGGGAACTTACGGTCTCCTACGGATCACTTACCCGATACTACCTGAGACCACGAAAGAATTCGCCTGGTTCATTGCACTGATCGGAGTGATAAACATCATCTACGGTGCGTTCTGTGCTATGGCACAGAAGGATCTGAAGAAGCTGGTGGCGTACAGCTCAATTTCTCACATGGGATTTGTCATGCTTGCGATGGCTTCGTTCACCCCAGCAGGAATGAACGGGGCAGTCCTGCAGATGTTCAATCACGGCACAATCACTGCAATGTTATTCCTCTTGGTAGGTGTTATCTACGACCGGGCGCATCACCGTCAGATAGACGGTTTCGGTGGAATCGCCAATGTTATGCCGCGTTATCTCGGAGTGACTGCGCTGGCATTCTTTGCATCATTGGGACTGCCGGGACTATCCGGATTTATATCTGAAATAATGTGCTTTATCGGTGCATTCTCCGAATGGAGAACCTTCACTATTATCGCTATCGGAGGCATCATCATCACCGCTGCATATCTGTTGTGGACGCTGCAACGGATATTCTTCGGAGAAACTAACCCGAAATATGAGACGATCACGGATATAAACGGTCGTGAGCTGTTCACGCTGCTTCCGCTCGCTGCAATTGTGCTGGTACTTGGGGTGTATCCTCATCTCGTGCTGGGACTTATGAACAGTTCGATGACATACCTCGGTCAGTTGATCCAAACTACGGTTGCGCTATGAACCCGATCACTTTGAATGTGAATCTGGTGCCGTTGATTCCGGAATTGACGCTGATCGGCGGGTTGTTGGTGTTGCTGGTGATTGACTTGATTGTACGCTGGCAGCGTGGTGTAACGTTAGCGGTCGGCGGTTCTATTCTGCTGGTGGTGATTGCCGTCATAACACTATCCGGTGACAATAACGTCGGCAGCTACCTGTTCGGAGCGGTTGTTCAGGACGGTGTCACCTCGTTCTTCCGTCTGTTTTTCGTGCTGGCGACAATAATATCTATCGGGATTTTGGTGTTCAGCTTTCCCAAAAGTGGTGAACCGTTCCTGTTGATTCTGTCCGGTGTGCTTGGGATGTTCCTGCTTGCCGGATCAAACGACTTGGTCACTCTGTTTGTCGCACTTGAGTTGGTATCCATCCCGTCTTATGTATTGGCAGGCTATCGCAAAAACGACTCAAGATCGGGTGAAGCAGCGCTGAAATATGTGCTGTTCGGTGCTCTCTCTTCGGGACTGATGCTGTATGGATTCTCACTGCTGTATGGGCTTACAGGTGCAACCAATCTTCCTGCGATGGCTCAGAAATTGGCTTCCCTTCCGAACGGCAGCAGCATGGCTCATCTGGCTGGTTTGATACTTGTGCTGGCTGGAATCGGTTACAAGATAGCGATGGTGCCGTTTCATTTCTGGTGCCCGGATGTGTACGAAGGCTCCCCTACTCCGGTGACTGCATTCTTCTCGGTCGTGCCGAAAGCAGCCGGAATTGCAGCATTGATCCGGTTAATGCCTGTTTTCAATACACTTGAACCGATATATGGTGTCACATCAGTTGGGCTGATTACACTGGCGTCGGCAGTAACCATGACATTCGGCAACCTCGGTGCAATCTGGCAGGACAGTCTGAAAAGGTTGTTAGCATACTCTTCCATTGCCCATGCCGGATACATACTGATGGGATTTGCAGTGATGGCTGCATTCCCACACGGTGAGATCCACACGTTCGCTCTGCAAGCAATATTGTTCTATCTCGTTGTCTATCTGTTTATGAACCTCGGTGCATTTCTGATCATTGATATGGTTGAACGGAAGCTCGGTGGTGATGGGATACACCTCTTCAAGGGACTCGGCAAAAGCAGTCCATTGGTAGCACTGGCATTTGCAGTATTATTGTTCAGCCTGATAGGACTACCACCGCTGGCTGGATTCATCGGAAAGTTCTACCTGTTTGCTGCACTGGTTAAAGGGAAGCTGTGGGGACTCGCAATGATAGGAATTGCAAACTCAGTTGTAGCGATGTTTTACTATGTGCGCATCATCCGGGATATGTTCCTGCACGATCCTGACGAGGATGCAGCTCCGGTCACGGTTAACTTCGGCAAACTGTCGGCAGTTTTGGCTTTGGTCACGGTAGTTCCGACACTGATTCTCGGTGTGTGGTGGGGTCCACTGGCTGAGTGGATTAAGTCAATGGTGTAGATATAATCAGCAGAAATTGAAAAGCCGATTCGGAACATTCCGGATCGGCTTTTCTTTGGTTCTTCGCTGTTTTATGTTGGTAAACATTGAATCATAGATTCACATTTCTCACTTTCTAACTTTGGTGTCAGCCCGCCGCGGCTGACACATTACCATGACTGTGAGAACAACGATCCAAAGGACTTGAGGTTAATTCTCACAACTCAATAATTTCCGGACGTTTGTATAATGAGTTGCTATTTAGAGTTAAGGTCATTAACTTCTGAAGTAATGTTGTAGTCGTGGTTGTCTGCGGCGTCGGGCTGGGACAAACCCGATTACAGAATGATAGATCACCCTTCATAGGGACTTGAATCATGAAATATCTCATCGTCATCTCGCTTCTGATTGTCGCTATCTTTTCCGATCTTTCCTACTCTGAAACCGTCGTCCGGGGTGCTGTATCTGGCGACTGGACAGTTGAAGGAAGCCCCTTCATCATTGTTGACACAACGTGGGTCTCAGAAGGTGCAACTTTGACGATCAATCCTGGAGTGATTGTCTATTTTATGCCGGGATTATCTCTTGATGTCTTTGGAACAATCAATGCAGCGGGTACAGAAGAAGACTCAATCATTTTCAGTATTCATGAAGACCATATGGATGATGAAAGCTGGCGCGGGATATATATGTGGACTCCGGGCACGAGTCACAGATTCACTTACTGTTCGCTAAAGAACAGAGACCGTTTATTTCGTCTTTATAATGAAGTCAGCATGGTTGTTGATCATTGTGACATGGAGAGCCTGCTTCACAATATTGCCGGTACACCGGGAGGTAATACTCACGGGCAAGTATTGACAGTCAGAAATAGCAGACTCCATTCTACTTGGGAACGTGGTAATGCAGCTATCGTTTTACAATCTTCAAGTATGACTATTTCAAATTGCGCAATTGAAGCAGTTGGAAGTATTGCAATTTGGTGTGGTAGTTTACGACTAGAGGACAGTGATATTATCGGAGGCGTTCAGAATGGTGGCTATGGTCATATTTCGTACACAAACTGCATTTTGATTACCAATCGCAATAATTGGAATGGAGATTACCGTGGTAGATTTGAAATATCAGGTAATAGTGGAGGGATGATTGGTTGTGATGTGGAAGGCAATATTGTAGTGCATCGCGGACAGGAACAGTTTATTGACGATTGTACGATAACCGGTACGCACTTCCGTGGAGGTGGTATGGCAGGATTAATGTACAATTCCAGTCTGACATTCGATGATATGGAGATTGGCAACCGACATGGTTTTAACACAATTCGTAAATGTCAACTCTCAGGAGATATCAGTTTTGAACCAAGAACAGAAGCGGATGTAGATAGTTGTGTAATTAACTCTCGGATAACAGTGTGGGATGAAACGGAAGTATCTATTGAGAGGAGTGTTCTGATTGGGAATTTAAGTGTGAGAAATACCAATGGTAGATTTGATTTTATTAATAATACTTGCATTAATCGGGACATACCCATGTTAACGCTTTATGGAATTGGAGAACAATCTTTGATAAACAACATATTCATTGCACTAAAAGATAGCAGTGAAATGTTTAGATTTTGGGCAGATGAAGAAGATTGTAATCCTGATTTTCGATACAATTGCATCTGGGGGTTTGATTATCTAATGCATAGAAGCAACCGCCAGCATGGTTTTGAGTATGAACTTCACGAATCAAACTTTTCCGAAGATCCACTTTTTGTGTCTCTTGATCCACTTGATCCTCACATCCGACACAATTCGCCATGCATTGACTCTGGTGATCCGGATACGTGGTGGGATCCAGATTTTACACCTGCTGATATTGGTGCATTTTATTTTCACCAGGAAATGGAAGTAGTAAAAGAGCTTACCTCTCCATCAGATTTTCGACTATTCTCCGCTTACCCCAACCCCTTCAACTCCACTATCAACCTGACCTACACTATCCCACACCCGGGTCAGATTACGATGAGTCTAATAGACAGCTACGGACGAACCGTGTCACTGATAGAATCAGGCTGGCGTAATGAGGGCAATCACTCGATTGGATGGAGCGCAGACCGGCTCCCATCAGGCAGCTACTTCATACGCCTGAACCACAATGACCGACAGATTGTGCGAAGGATTGATTTGATTAGGTGATTTAGTAATTTGGTAATTGGGTGATTGAGTGATTTCTTCCCTTCTCCCCATTCTTCCTTGCCAACTTGTGAACTTACAAACTTACTCCCCCGCCCTCAATGAATGTGCCTCTCCCCTTCTGACATCAATCCTGCGCATGATAACCATCAATCCAGCAGCGAACACCCACAACCCGCTCGCACAGAGCAATGCAGTGCCCTTTCCGAAAAATGTCATTATCACATAGCCAAGCAGCGGCGCAAATAGCCCTCTTAATCCCGTCGCAGCAGCATGAACCGAGTGATATACACCTGCATCCTCACTGCCCGCAAATCGCATGGACGACAAGCTCCATAAGATCATCACTCCACTCATTGCCATCCCGAAAGTACCGAACGCTGCGAACACCAACGTCATCTGGAGTGTTCCTTGAAACTGTCCTGCTGTCAGCAGCAGAACGGGATAAACCGACAACATCAGGAAGATAATTACGGACAATCTGTGGGGTGTTGTCTTGTCAAACCATCGCCCGAAAATCGGCATGCAGACCAGCATAATTAGCTGTGGCACTGTTCCTTTTGCCAGCCCGATTTCGGTGTAGCTCATCTTCAGATCATCAACAATATACAGCGGCACTACGGGCAGGATCATCATGAATGCGATCCCGTAGAACATAAAGGCAATCTCAAACCTAAGATAATCTTTCCGCCGCTTGAGAAGATCAATCACCTTTTTAAGCGGGCTCAGCAGCAGTGTCTTGTTGAAATATTGCCGATCAGATCCTTCAACCTGTTTGGTTTTAACTTTCGCTAATTGCCATATCCCGATAAATCCGGCAACGGCTGCAATCATATAGATATGCCTGTACCCGCCTTCCACCGCATCCATATACCTGCCTGCACCGAATGACATCAATGCAGCAAGCCCCATCCGCAGCCCCGACCCGACACCGACAAGCCTTCCGATACGTGACGGTTCGATATGCTGTTGCAGGATTCGATTAGTTGCCGGGATAGTCAACGCATTTGCCAGAAAGAAGATCATGTACATCGTTAACATGTGCCCCATGTTGCCAAGGAACAGACCGCTCAACAGAGTGATGTAACCTATTATCCCGGTGTATAGCAGGAACTTACGCTGATCCCGACCGACGAGCAGCCTTGCCCACCAGATTGAAGTGATACTGGCAACCGGCATTGTCATTGTGAGGAAGGTAATCAATATCCCTTCAGAACCGAGTGACTTTCTGGCAATAACCTCCCCCATGTGCAGCATAGGAAAGACCACCCCAGCCAACGTGCTGAACGCTAAAAACCGGTAGGCTGCAGAGCCGTTCTTCACGTTCAGGTAGCTGTTTGGATGAGTGAAATATTTGAAAAATGGAAGTGGCAACAGTCTGCTCGCAGGTTAATGTTCCATAATATAGCCACCGAATGCGTCTGTTCAAAGCGGATTGCAGTGAGTGAAATGACCTGTGGTCGTTAATGCAAAAATGAATTCTCGGAATACATTGCCATCATGGCAATAATTTGCTATACTAAATACTTTGGTAGTGTCAGGCAACTGTTGATGCTGTAGTCGTGGTTGTCTTCAACCGCGACGCCGTCGGGCTTGAGACAAACCCGACTACAAGTTATAAATTTATTGCCATTTATTAAGTTAAGCTACAGTGTCAACTATTGCCTAACACTACCGAAAAATTGCTCGCACACATACATAGGAGTTGTTAATGTTGAAAGAAGCATATCCATACTATATTGCAAACAGACCGGTTTTCGCAAACAGTGACCTTGAAGTAAAAAATAAATATTCAGGTGAGTTAGTCACGAGAGTGGCTTTAGCAGATCCAACGGCAATTAATAAAGCAATCGAATGGACAGTCAAAGCTGCTGAACCAATGCGTAAACTGCCGTCCTACAAGAAGGCTGAAGTACTGCACCACTGTGTTAAGAGATTCAAAGAACGATATGATGAACTGGCTTACTCTCTGTGCCTTGAGGCAGGCAAGCCGATTAAGGATGCCCGGGGAGAAGTGACCCGCCTGATAGACACATTTAGAATCGCTGCTGAAGAATCTGTCAGGTTCGGTGGTGAATATTTACCTCTCGACATTTCACAACGTGCGGAAGGGTATGAGGCAATTACGAAGAAGGTTCCGATAGGTCCCTGTTCATTTATAAGCCCGTTCAACTTCCCGTTAAATCTCGTAGCGCATAAAATTGCTCCTGCAATAGCAGTCGGTTGTCCTTTTATCCTGAAACCGGCATCATTTACTCCAATCGGGGCTTTAATCATTGGTGAAATCCTCGCCGAGACAGATCTTCCTGAAGGAGCATTCAGTATCCTGCCTGCGAGCAGAGACGGTGCTGATCTGTTTACGACCGATGATCGCATAAAGCTGCTCTCATTCACGGGCTCACCCGATGTAGGCTGGGCTTTGAAGGCAAAAGCCGGGAAAAAGCAGGTTGTCCTGGAATTGGGCGGAAATGCGGGGTGTATTGTTGATAAAGATGCGGATATTGAATATGCCGCTGATAGGGTAGACTTCGGTGCATTTTATCAGTCGGGTCAATCCTGCATCAGCGTACAGAGAGTCTTCGTGCATGTGGATATTTATGAGGAATTCGTTCCAATGCTGGTTGAACGCGCCCGTAAGCTCAAATCAGGCGATCCAACTGACGAGCAAACATCACTTGGTCCTATAATCAGCAAGAATGAAGCTGACCGGATAGACAGTTGGATTTCCAAAGCTGTCAGCAATGGAGCGAAAACACTGTGTGGAGCCAAGAGGGATGGAGTTGTGATTGAAGCTACGTGGCTTGAGGAAGCAAGCTCCGATGATGATGTTGTCGCCAAGGAGGTTTTCGGTCCTGTAGCAGTTGTTGAGAAGTTCAGTAATTTTAAGGACGCTATCGCAAAAGTCAACGACAGCGATTTCGGATTGCAGGCAGGTGTTTTCACGAACAGCATCCATCACGCATTCTATGCCTGGAATGAACTCGAAGTTGGTGGAGTGGTCATTAACGATATTCCTTCACTGCGCATTGATAACATGCCTTATGGTGGAGTAAAGGATAGTGGTCTGGGACGGGAAGGTATTAGATATGCTATGGAGGATATGAGTGAAATCAGGCTGTTAGTTCTGAACAGGATCGGGAAAATCTAACAGAACATGAACATCTTTCTCAGAAATAAGCTCTCTCATTTATGAACTGTTTTCTTATCACTATATGTCTGTTACTCGCATCCTCACTGCCCATGCTCGCTGAAGAATCCGCTGACAGTACGGATGCGAACAGATGGAAACTCCTTGGTGCGCCGTATCTGTTCGCAAACAGCGATTTTGGTTTGATTTACGGTGTGGGTGGCGGGATATCTAAGTATCCTGATGTTTACATCATCTACGGAGCTAGTGGCTCAACAAAAGGTGAGTTTGACGGTGGGATCTCTGCAGCACAGATCGTCACACGCAGATGGCGATTTGAGAACAAGACACGGTTTTCCAAGTCGAATCGCTATATCTACACTCTACATGACAACGATCCTGAAACTGTTGCATCGGCTGTGACCAACCTGATTGAGCTCCAATTCGGAGTACTTCACAGATTTGGACAGTTTGAAATCGGTTCAACCTTACTTCTGAAGAAGGTTAAATCAGGTGATGTTAAAGACTCTGACGACAATCCAATCACGGCAGACTACTCCCGTTTTCGTGAAGCCGATCTGGAACTGATCGGTGTTAAGAGTCGTTATCAGACCACCAACATCATTCGTCCGATGGACGGTTTGATATTTGAAAGTATGATAAGGGCGGGTAGAATGGGATATGAGAATCACACAGGAGATTTCGATGCTGACGCAGAGATCAAGCTCGGCTATGCAAAGCCGACGACTGAAGATTCGAGGCTCTATGCACGTATCTGGTCACAATTTCAGCTCAATGCAATCCCACCACTGCAGAATTTCCTCGGCTGGGAACGGAATCATCGCGGACAGCCGTTTGGCCGGGAATGGGGCAGGCGTGTTCTGTCGGGACGAATTCAGTACCATTTGACAGTTGCCCGCAAAACCAAGTTTCCGCTCGTTTATATTCACAATCTAATCAGCTTGATCCAGCCTGACAGGCTCGATTGGGAGGTTGTTCCGTTTTATGACATCGGTGCGGTTGGTGATCCTTCATTCGGTTGGCACAAGACACGGCATGGCATCGGTTTCGGGCTGCATGTAATTCTGCCACCGGAATTGGTTTTTCGGCTTGATATAGCGTTTGCACCGGGTGGTCCTGTCAGGTTCTTCCTCGGACCCGGCGAGACATTGTGAGATGGTTACGGAAAAAAAGGTAATCCGGCTATGCGGCAGGCACCTCGTCTGTATCCTTCGGGAAACAGCTCCCTGAATTCTGTCAGTTCCAGATTGCTCGCCTTGCATGTTTCATATACAGTAGGAATATTGTCTGTAACTCTGTAGTAGTCCCGAAGGAATACAATGACTCTGCGGTGTCGGTTGGTCAACCCTTGTGTCAGCTTCCATTCGCGGACTATCAGTTGGGCGAACCGCTCATTCCATTGATCGAAATCCTTGAGAAATCCGCGAGGTGAGACATTGTGTTCCGTTGTCGGCAGCGTGGTTGTTTCGTAGGTCAGCCAGTAATTTGAAGAATACATAAACTGATAGTTGATACCGGCAATACGGCATGCACCTCGATGGTAGCCTGTTGGGAAAAGGTAGCGGAGATCACTCAATCTGAGGTTGTTGTCAGAGCAGGCTAAAACAATAACTGGAACTACTTTCTCATTCAGGAATTTATCACGGATGTAGTTGATAAACGTCCAATGATCCTCGGTCAACCCTTCATAAATTCCCTGCAGTTCAGCCATTCCGTCTGCGAAATTCTTATCCCACTGGTTAGGCGGATTGAGGAATCCCTGTCTGTCGAGAGTGTAAGTGTGGTCATTGAAACTGACCGTCTTTTGCTTGTTATTTGTCAATGTTCAATAAATTTTGAGATGGGGAGCATGGACATTTCTTAGTTATCTGATCTATTCACTATAATGTCATTCCGGCAAAAGCCTGAATCCAGTAACCAATTGATATTACGGGATTCTGGATCAAGTCCAGAATGACAAATAGGATGGTTAACTGAATAAATCAAAGAACTCATTTCTGTCCATCCGGCTGACAAGAATGTCACTACTCCCCGTTTACGATATCTTCAACTGAGAATCTTGCCTAATCACCCGCTTCCCAGTCAATACGGTTGGCTGCTTTGCCATCAATTAGAATTGACCGGGACAGCATGTCATGCACACCGCCGACAGCAAAGTCAGCTTTGTGTGTTTCGATCAACTGCATGAATTGCCGCTTGCAGTTGGAGCACGCAGTGGCAACGTATTTGGCTTCCGTAACTTTGACCTGCTCCATCTTCTTCTTGCCGGAAACGTGCATTCTAAAGTCGCGGATGTCATCCATAGCAGACAGCCCTCCACCACCACCGCAGCACCAGTTCTCACCACGGTTCGGAGTCATATCCTTGAAGTCAGAACAGGATGCTTCGAGAATAACACGCGGATCTTCGATAATGTTGCAGCTTCTGCCAAAGTTACAGGGATCGTGGTAAGTCACTCTCATAGGGTTTTTGCTCTTGTCGAACTGCAGCTTGCCTTCACGGATTCTGTCTGCAGTCCACTCCATGCAATTTACAACTTCAAACGGTAGGTCACCCCACCATTTTCCCTTCTCCATCATCATCTTCATAATTCGATAAGCGTGACCACACTCACCCATGAACATATATTTGACACCCAGCCTGATCGCCTCATCCACATACGGCTTGTTGTCAGCCTTCATGTCGGCATCATTACCGGTGAACAGACCGTAATTAGCGCCGTCAAATAGTTTTGAGCTCATAGTCCATTTGTCCTGCATACCGAGTACATAGAACACTTTTGCAATTCCGGTTGTCGCTTCAGGATTGACCAGAACATCTCCAGATGGTGGGACGTAAAAATATTCTGCACCCACAACATCAACCGGAATTCTGATGTCTATGCCGTGCTCATCCTTCATCTCCTCTTCGAGAAATTCGATTGCTGACATAAATGCTTCGGGAGATGCCCCATCAGTGTTTCCTGTTTCAAGAGAGGCTTGCACAACCCTTTTCATTGTATCAGGAGTCATGTCAAGCATTTCAGCAATTGCTCTCCCCTTACGCGTGATGACCGAATTGTCAATTCCGAACGGGCAGAACGTCGCACAGCGGCGGCATCCCGTGCATTCATAGAAGGCTGTCACCCATTTCTCCATATCACCGTCAAAGTCCTCTGCACCTATAAGTGATCCGAGTAGCTTACCGGATGTGGTCGTATGTTTCTTGTAGATGGATCTGATCATATCCGAGCGGACCACCGGATTACGCATTTCATCGGGACCGCCATAATAGACCGGGCACTGTTCAGCACATACTCCGCACCGGGCGCAGACATCCATATAGAGTCTCAGAACCTGAGGTCCGTCCTCAATTGATGTTATGGAATCAACTACTTTCTGTTTTATTTCTTCTGTTGTAATAGCCATGACTGTTTTCCTCGATTAAGTTTTTTGAATTAAGCTTTGAGTGAAGAATATCCCGCCGAAGTGCAGGATTTTACTGAACGGGATGTACATCACCAGCAGTTGCACGAGGAAAAAATGCAACTTAAAGATGCTGCTCGCCGGAACGACCAAAGAGGTGAAAGAGAAGGTGAACAGATTAGCGAAATACTCCCTTGAGACTGCCAAATCAAAATGCTCACCACCAAAACGCATAGAGTTGCCTGTTGCAATAATGGCAATCAGCAGAATCAGTGCGAAGAGGTCAGCAAAGTTGGTAATCTCCCGCACGCGCTTGAGCGTTAAACGACGTAAAGTCAGTAGAAGAACGGTGGCAAATATCACGATACCTGCAGCACCGCCGAAATTGGAACTCATCGCCTTGACGTTGACACCCCATCCAACCAGAACAGTATCAATCAGCGAAGTGAACACTCTCAGGTGCCCCATTATGATCAGCACAAGAGCTGCATGAAACAGCCATGAGAAGATCCACAGCGGTTTATTGCCTTTGAACAGACTTGGGAAAAACAGAGCTTCCTTGATCAGATTACCAACCAATCCGCCTTGGGGCCAGGGTGACAGTGTCATTTTGCCCGGCTGTGGGGTTCTTGTCCAATGTTTGAACCTGTAGATTATCCCTACTACAAATGTGATGACCGCTATGTAGGGTAGAATTATGAACGCAAATGTATCCAAGGATAGATTCCTCAGTTTGAAAGTTAAAGGTTATTGATTAGCACTATCTATCTGAATTAGATGGAGTTATCTCCGCACAAATGCCAATCAGGTGATTTAGTGATTACGTGATTGAGTAATTTTGTGATTATTTAACTACGTGAATCGTAAATTCGTTATATTCAGATCAGAGACAACCCGCTGGACGTGGAAGTCCGGCGATGCGGTACGCTCCTTTGGCAATCCCGCAAGGGAACATCTCACAGATGAACCTGCTGCTGAATCCGGTGCTTTTGCCGATTTTGATGATCGGGGGACCTTCGCCGTACTCATGATAATAGTCACGAACGAAGTCAATGACTTTCCAATGATCGTCGGATAGCGGACCGAGGTCGTTTTTTTTCGCAAGATCTGCAGCGATATCACGTGTCCATGATGTCATTTCAATTAGAAAACCGTCCGGATTCTCCAGTTGATTTGTTTGAGTGGTTACCATACGGTGCCTCCTCGAAAGTGTATTTGCCGGAATATATACCTATCCGGTCTGAATGAAGAGGACAAAGAGGGCAGAAAGGTGTAGCAGTAAAGCAAATTATTGACTTTGTCAGCAGTAAACGTTACTTTGTTCTATTGCAAAAGGGAGATTCCGCTACGGAATTATTTCTTTCTGCAAACCGGTTCGACGGGTTGCTCGTGGTGGTGCTGTCCCGTCGAACCTTTTTTTGTCCTGTGGATTATTGTCTTCTACATTGCAAAAGTTAAAGCTCGATTTTCAAATCATTTTCTGTTGATATAAGCTCAAGATTATTAATCAAGTAATTAAATTTATCCATAGTGAATGCACCCTCAATGCATGCAAACACCGCTTTGTCACATTCTGACGGAATCTCAAAGCGGTCACCCACCAGCACAATTCTTACAAATGGTAATCTTGGATCCTCTGCAATATTCATCGCAAATTCACGTGCCCGTTTGTTGCCCATAGAGCAGTCAATCGTGACATAGTCCGGACGGAATTTCTCAACGATCATCGAGAATGTATATTCGCAGTCAACGAAGCTGACATCGAATCTGGGATCAATACCTTTGGACACGACCTCATTCTGAAGCGATTTCTTGTCAGTAACCACCATAACATTCGGCGGCTGAGTCTTGACGGTGTGGTAGTATTCGCACTCTTCGCATGTCTGGTTGCAGAAAGATCTCGCATGACCTGAGTTTTCAGGAAGTTTAATCATCTCATAGCAGCGGTATGCTTTGGCTTGATAGACGATACACTGCCGACATTTCGGATCAATCCCGTCAACATTGGCGTTAAACTCCCAGCAATATTGGACCGTGCTATACCTGTTTCCGTTGCCATGTCCATTGCCGTTACCGCTCCCGTTAGCCCTTTTAATAAGAGTGTTATGCACATCTGTTTTTTGTAGAATCTCACTACGGTTTATGCGATAGTGACCGCCTGGGGTTCGCATGGCACGGATTCTACCGGCTTTTATCCATTTGAGAACGGCATCAGGGGTCACGGAAAGCATCTCTGCAGCTTGTCCGGTGGTCAGGTATTGTTTTTTATCGCTCAAGTAACAGTTATTTAATATATGGTTTTTATCGGTTTTATGGTATTATAGTATGTTTTTTATTGATTGTCAAGTCTTTTTACCGATTTTGTAATTGAGTGATTGAGTAATTGAGTGATTATGTGATTGATGGTGACTTCCGACAAAAAATGAGGGCGTCCCGATCAGTCGGGACGCCCTCAGAAAAATTATTGGGTGATTTTGTGATTGGGTGATTTCTCACTTGTCAACTTGTCAACTTTCTAACTTGTCAACTTGCTAACTTCCTGAGCTTGATAAAAAACGATGCACCTCTCCCCTCTTCGCTCTCTGCCCAGATCTGACCTTGCTGTGCTTCAACCGCTATTTTGCAAAATGCAAGACCGAGACCGACGCTGTATTTACCGGCAATCTCACGATTCCTGACTCTGAAGTACTTGTCAAATATCTTTGTCAGATAGTCCTGTGGTATGCCTTTGCCATTGTCTGCCACCTCGATGGTTGCCCACTCATCGTCTGAAACGAAAGAAAGTTCGATATCACTGTCTGTTCGAGTGTGCTTGATCGCATTTGACAACAGATTCTGAATCACGCGGGAAATCAGCTCGCTGTCTGCCTGTACACTCAGCTTCTCAGGAATATCATTCAGCAGGATTTTGCCACCTGATTGTTCTATCTGATAATCATACTTGGCACATATCTCTGTCAGAACCGGAACCAGATTAACTTCGGACAGAGTTACAGGCATCTCACCACTCTCCAGCCTCGATACATCGAGCATTCCTCGTGTCAGGGAGAACGTCTCTTCAACTGAATTTTCTATAGTTACAGCAAAATCTTTTAACACGTCCTTGTCAATATCGTCACTATGCGACAAATCGAGTATCATCTCGGACATACCGCGTATGACGGAAAGTGGATTATTCAGGTCATGTACTACCATGTGGACAAGGTTGTCACGAGCTTCCTCAGCTTCCTGCAGGGCATCGTAGTTTTCTGCGATTTTATCATACAGTTCAATCTGAAGATCGCGTGCCCTCTTTTTCTCAAGACAGCCGTTAATGCGTGCTTTCAGCAAAATGGAATTGAACGGTTTGGTGAGGTAATCATCTGCTCCTCTCTCGAGGCAGTGCACTATGCTGTTTATGTTGTCATCTGCGGTAATCATAATCACCGGCAGATCTCTCAATACTTTATCCTGCTTCATCTCAATGAGCACTTCATGTCCGTCCATCACGGGCATCATTATATCGAGGAGCACAACATCAATATCTCTTTCTCGCATGACCTTCAAGGCAATTTCACCATTTTCAGCGAAACACGAATTAAATCCCTGCATCAGGATGAAATCGTGTAGAAGAGCTCGGTTTGCTTCAGTGTCATCAACGATAAGAATCAGTGGAATTTTTAAATTGTCCAAGATGTTTCCGGGGGTTTAACGTGTTGTAATCTGACAGAACATAAAGTACCACAAACGGTAGCAATAAGCAGGGCTTGTGAATAAGAACCGGAGCTGTATCGGTATGAAATCAGGCTGCTCAATGATGAAGAGCAACTTGATAATGCGCATGGAATATTGCATTTCATAACGCACTGCTGTATTATGCGAAAAAAACGAAAATGTTGATGAATCATAATTTCGTGGAGGATGAAATATGTCCCAAAATAGAATCAAATCTCCGCCTCGATGGATGTTCGCCATCCTTGTTGTAGGGGGCTTCATAGCCTGCGGGATCTACATTGGGATGATCCGCATTGATGGTGCTTCAACGGGGCATGTTGTCCGCGCCATAGGATTTGGTATCATGGGTTTGTTGATGCTATGGGGAGTTATTGGTAAACAATAGAAACTCTTTGGAACACTAACTGTGTTATCTTAGCGATGTGTTTAAGAGTTCAGGCTTCAGAGTTTGTCAGCTAATACAGAATATCCGTTGTCAGGTCGCCGCACCTGACAGCCATATTATTGATATTACATAAGTTGGACTGTCAACCGCGGCGGATTGACAGCAGAAACGTCTATTATCGGACAGACCCTTCAGCCTGTGCCAATGATTTCTTTAGCAGGATAAAAAGTTGAAAGCTATTCATCGTGACTTACTGTTGGCTTTGGTTTCAGGCGCGATTGCAGGGACTGTTATTTTAGGGATCGTTGGTCGCGCAGTCACAGTCACTATTGCAGTCGCCACTGACAACCCCTTGAACCTAAGCTTGAAAGGTGCAATGGAAGTGGTGATCATAGGAACGTTGATAGGTGCGATTGGTGGAATCCTGCTTTTCGTTCTCAGGAGAAATCTCAGCAACGTATTGTACCTTCGAGGGATTGTCGTCGGTGCTTTGTTATTTACATGTTCTGTCCTTGTCTTATTGACATGGGGAACGTTCAGATTCAGCTATTCGGGATTACAACTCCTCACGCTTATAAGTGTTCTAATCGTTTATATGGCATACGGTATTATTGCGGATTTTATTCAGAGGCTGTTCATTGAAACAGTAGATGAATAGGTATTGCTACTTAACTAATGCCTTATCAAATTCGATTAATAAAGGGTATTCTTCGCTGTTTGGTGTGGGTATTGTTTCATATTCATAAGGATCATAGGCATCTGTAAATAAATAACAGTCACACTATCGTCATTCCCGCGAAGGAGTCTGTCTGATAATGATATATTCCGCTGTCAACCCGCCGCGGTTGACAGCCCAATCTACGTAATATCAATAAGATGCTGTCAGGTGCGGCGACCTGATAACGGTTTTTGGGTATTATTGGACATACTCGAAGGTGGGAATCCAGTAAACAATTGTTATTACTGGATTCTGGATCAAGTCAGAATGACAAAGTAAGGGCTTGTTCCAAGCCCAAAGTTGCTGTTGAGACAACCCGACTACAAATGCACCACCAAGGTTCGAACAATCCGCATCACTTGGCTGAGTTGACATTCTCCTCCAGTTATCCTATCTTACATAAGGAGTTGTTGTTTGATCTGTTGTCTGTGATCCCTGTCACAATAGCTGACCATTACAGATGACAGGACTATTCCATTTTGCACTGCATTATCCGCTTTCATACAGTGAGGCGGTAACTAACCACTTCAAAAATCTCTTCAACTCCGGTAGTTTGCGAATTATAATCTGAACAGTTTCGCGAGGGAGAACGAATGCAAACCAAAACATTCCTATCATTTATTACAATCATTGTCACACTCTTTGTTATTCCGTCAACGGTTATGGCTGATGTGACGATCACACCGAAAGGGATCTGTCTCGTTCGGGAAGATGAGGACGTAATTGAGACGACCTTTACTCTGACAAACTCCGGTGAGGAAGAAGTAGGTTTCTTTATTAGGATGCGCCCTCGAAATTGGGGTGACGAGGAGGACAGAATTCCTCGTCGGGATCGAAGAGGAGGTCCTGATGACATGGAATATGAATGGCGGGATAACGATGAAGAGGACGGTCTCGATTTTCAATGGATTGACATCACTGAATTCGAGGATGTCGTCGAAGTGGAGAATGTTGAAGATGACTCCTATCACGGCATGTTTGAGCTTGGGTTTGAATTTGAGTTTTATGGTGAAGTTTACGAAGAGATCGGGCTCCACTCAAACGGGTGGGCTTCATTTGTCAATGCAGAGGCTATAGGATTTTTCTACCCGGATTGGTGTGATAATGACCTGCCGCACGCCAACGGAAATACTCCACCTCCTCCGACACTTCTCGCTGTAAATTATCAGGATCTGAACCCTGCTATAGCAGGTGACATCTATTATTGGACGAACGAGCAGGATATGGCGATTATCACATGGGAAGAAATCTCACACTTTGTTGATGACCAGGGTGATCGTGATTTGTGGACATTTCAGGTAATAGTAACTTCAAACGGTCTGATTAAATATCAATATGAATCGGTCGGTGTTTACGACAACAACGATATGATGATAGGTTTACAGAATGAGGACCGAGATCTCGGATTTACAGTCGTTCGCCAAAACTTTGAATACATCGAGGAAGAGAGGACAGTTGCATTCGGTCAGCCGTCAGCATGGGTCTCCTGGTTGACTTACGACCCGGCAGATGGAGTGATTGAAGCGGATAGTGAAGTCGAGGTTACCGCTACAGTGGACACGGAAGATCTGGAAGCCGGTGTTTACTTTGCAACGCTGATCGTTAACATTGACATAGATGATGAAGATGCGCTCATGTTCCCGGTGGTTGTGTCCGTTGACAGCCCCGTAGGATCAATCGAAGGATCGGTGATTGATCCGGCAACCGATGAAGCAATACCGGATGCGGTCATACAATTTTCCCCATCAGAGATAATCCGAATCAGCGACGATGACGGCATGTTTGAGGTGCCCAATCTGCCGGTCGGAAACTACGATATTAGCTGCACTTCATCTGATTATTTTGATGCAATTATTGAAAATGTTGAAGTTGAGGAAGGTGAAGTCACCGATGTTACATTTGAACTGCTGCACGCTGAGTGTCTGCTCGACCGTGAAGATATAGAGGTGGCGCTTGAACCTGGCTCTGAAATATCGGTTGAATTTGACTTAACGAACGGTGGAAATGCACAGTTGACATGGCGAGTTGAGAGGCATTTGCTTGGGGATGCAGATAACGATCCGTGGGAATTACGCGAGAGAATTGAAGTCGGTGAAATAGTTGAAGACAGTTACCTCAGCGGCGTCGTGTACGTTGATGGGCTCTATTATATATCCGGTGGTAATAACCGTCAGAATGATAACTTCGTTTATGTGATCAATGAAGATGGAGAGGAAGTTGATCGTTTTGAGCAGTTCGCTCAGTCACGTTATGGAATGCGCGATTTGGATTGGGACGGCGAGCTTATCTGGGGCGGTGATGCCGGAATGGTGTACGGATTTACTACTGCAGGAGACCTTGAAGTCGAGTTTGAAGCGGATGTCAATCCGGCACGCGCCATTGCATGGGACACAGAACTGAACACACTTTGGGTTGCATCTGAAGGAACAGATATTTTTGGATATGACCGTGAGGGCAACTTGCAGGCAATTATAGAAAAAGAAGATAACATCGCCCTGCAAGGCATAAGCTACTATCCTGAAGATCCAGAAGGATTTAACCTATACATCTTCTCGCGTGAAGGGGAGGATGAAGATTCTGATACGCGTGTTTATAAGCTGAATACTGACAATGGCGAGATTCGATTTGTTGCGGACTTAGAATTGGATGATCGTGCGGGAGGGCTTTATATATCCAATCAGTTTGACATATATAGCTGGGTTTTTGTAGGAATACTTGAGAATGCGGGTAGAACTCCCGATGCCCTCGGCATCTGGCAAATTGATGTACGAGTTGGATGGATGGAAGTTGAACCTACTGAGGGCGTTGTAGAGGCGGGAGAATCTGCAGAACTGGAATTGACACTGAATTCTGTGGGGCTGCCTGTGGCTGAATTTGAAGGCGAGCTGATCTTTGTCCATGACGGTCTCGGTGGTGAGACTCATTTACCTGTGACAATGAACATAACCGAAGGACCGGTACAAACACGACGTCAGTTGAACCTGAACTTTGGCTGGAATCTGGTGTCGCTGAATATAGAGCCTGATCTGGAGGATGTGGTTGAATTGACTGCTGAACTTGTCGCTGATGACAATTTGATTATGATGAAAAACGGAGCCGGTCAATTCTATGTTCCATCCGCTGATTTCAACAATATACCAGGCTGGTTCGTTGAAGAAGGTTATCAGATGAAACTTGCAAGGGATGCACGACTTACTGTTGATGGTATGAGTGTGGTTGCTGATGAGCCGATACCGCTGGAAGAAGGGTGGAATTTAACCTCGTATTTTCCTCGTCGCAGCGTTGATGCTGTATTAGCTCTATCTGCGCTGGTGGAAACGGATCATCTCATTATCGCAAAGGACGGTGATGGGCATTTCTACGTCCCGGAATTCGGATTCACAAATATGGGGTTGATGAGCGAAGGATATGGATATAAACTGAATGTTGACGCTGATGTAGAACTGATTTATGTGCAGGAACCTCCTGAGGATACTCCGGCTGTTCACCGTTCGATTCACAGACAGATTTCATCTTCAAAGGAGGGAAATAGGACAGGGAACAATATGAGCCTGTTGGTGCTGTCTGATGATAATCTGAACGCTGAGATAGCAGTCTTTGCCAACGGCTTACAAGTCGGATCCGGAATTCTCGAAGACGGATATGCAGGAATCGCTATTTGGGGCGATGACCCGACAACTGAAGTGATTGATGGTGCAGAGAGTGGCGACAGGATTGAATTGAAAATTCTTGGCGAAGGCAAATATGAATCTGTAGGATACAAGACCATCAAAGGTATGGGGAAATATTCAACAGATGGTTTCTGGGTATTACAACTTGAATCAACAGAAACATCTTCTGCTATCGGATCATTCGAGCTATTAACCACACATCCAAATCCGTTTAATTCACAGACCACAATCAGCTATTCAGTCCAGACAGCCGGTAGAGTTCAATTACAACTATATGACATTAACGGTCGCCTGGTAAGTTCCATCTTTAACGGATACAAGGAAGTAGGAGTGCATACATTGCTATTCAGCGGTGATGATTTGGTGTCGGGGGTGTACTTTGTGAATCTAACAGCTCGTGGTAAATCTGCTAACCAGAAAATAGTGCTAATTAAATAAGGGAAATAAACACTTTCAGCTTGACATCCTCATCTTCAACAGTTATATTGTTGGGTAACATCAGTATTCACTGACAAGCTTCAATGAAGCTGCAACCTCGAAAATTACTTTCTCAGATATATATTCCGATAGCCGGTTTCAACGGCGAACCGTTCGCCACCGGATTAAACTTAACCGATAATAACCAAACCCGATCATAAGACCGTTTTGGTCTCATGATAAAAAAATCGGGTGCGCCGGATCCGAACCAAGGATCATACCGACGCACCCTACACAGTGGAACGAGCGTCCTCATTGTGGGAAACACGGATCGTTGCCACTTAGTGCATGCCATAAGGTATGCAATAGTTCCTCACAAGTCAATAAAGGAGATTCCAATGAACAGGAACACTTTATTCGTGATTGTGGCGGTAGCCATGATTATTTTTCTGTCCGCTCCGGTTTCTGCCTTTGCCGAAGATTACACGGTCAAGGTGATGGACGAGTTGGACGAGCCGGTTATCGGTGCTACCATGTATGCCGGGTTTGATTTCGGCGAGGGATTTGGTATCTGGATCCTGGGCAATGACTTAAACAATGGCAAATATGAGTGGGCCGATCAGAATAATCCTGACGCGTGGGAAGTAATTCTTCCATCTTATCTGGAGGCGGTTGCACCTGATGATGACCCTCACGCAGAAAATGGTGAAACAACATTTTTCCGTTGGGATGTTATTGATTGGCGATAACGTGATTTCCGATTGATATTCTGATTCATCCAAACATTTCCGGCTGAGTGCCATTAAGCATTTAGCCGGGAAACTCATAGTAATCTTAGAATTCACTATATAAGGAGTCCTGTTCATGAATTTTAGGACAATAATCGTTTTTCTTTTTTTAGTTTTGACAAATGTTTCTTTTGCCCAACCTCGTCGTGCTTGGATTCGTTACTATGGTAGCGATGGTCGCGACGGATTTAGCGACATCTATGCTACAGTTGACGGTGGTTACATTATGTGTGGCCGCTCGGATGAGCAGGGCGACTTGAATAACTGGGAACAGCCAAATCTCTGGATTGTGAGAGTCAATCAGGCAGGAGACGTGGTCTGGCAGAATCGCTATCAGCTTTTCGATGAGGATGTTTGGTCAATTGGATATAGCATAATTGAAACTGATAATGGCGATTTTGTGGTTGGTGGAAGAACTGACGTGAACTATAGAGAGAGAAGATTTGTTGCAATAAAAGTAAGTAGTGATGGCGACCTGATCTGGGAAAGACAATATGGTGGTAACCTATCAGGAATGTGTTCTGCTGTCATTGAAACTAAATCTGGCGAATATTTGCTCGGTGGGCGTTTAACTCCTGAAGATGGAATGGTTGATTGTTATGCAGTTATGGTAAATGATGATGGAGACGTTATATGGGAAAGCAGATATGGTGAACATGATGAACATGATGGAATTCACGGAATCCGTGAAGCAGCAAACGATGAATATATATTAGGAGGTCTCTTAGATCGCACCTTTGCCCTGATTAAGATAGACGATGAAGGTGACGTGATTTGGCAGGAAACATATCAGCGTGGAACAGATTCTTATTGCTACTCGTTGGTTTCAACAGCTAACGGGTACGCTTTGGGTGGAAAGTATGCTTATCGTGATCTACAAGGTGTTGTTCATAACATACCACGGCTCGTTCTGGTCAATGATAATGGACAGCTTCAGCTCGATCAAGTTTATCCAAGTGAGTCTAGAGACGACTGCAGGAATCTTGCCTGGATGAGCGACGGTGGTTTCACCTTAGTTGGTTACCGTTGTGGAGATTGCGGTTTAGCAATCCGAACCGAACCTGGTGGTGATCTATCCTGGTCAACAGATGATTTTCCCGGACCAGTCAAAGGTGTAGTAGAGGATAGGGATGGGAATTCGCTTATCTGTGGATTTTCCGGGTTCTATATACAGGGTACACTAGTTAAGTATCATCCTGAACGTAGTGCCCCAATGATTTTGGAACATTCTCCTGAATATCTTGATATCAGTGTTTTATCAGGTGATAGTGTACTATTTTCAGTCTATGCAGATGATGTACAAGATGATTCTATCCGCTATGTCTGGACGCTAAACAGTGACAGCATTTCATCGGACACATCTACAGTTGTTACCTTCGATGAACTCGGTACAGACACCGTCCAGTGTACGGTATCTGATAGTGCATTATCGGACTCAATCCGGTGGATTGTGCATGTCGAAGAGATGTATATAGATTCTTACTCACCCCAAACTCTCAACCCATCCATCCGCCGCAACAGCACAATAGACTTCTCTATCACAACCCGTGCCATCGAAGACGACCCGGTCGAGTACCTCTGGCTGTTGAACGACGAGCAGATCGCAGAAAATGACAGCGTCACCATCCGCTTCGAGCGCGGTCGGGAGCACTCCGTTATAGCTATTGCATCTCAAGGAGAGCTTGCCGACAGTGTGACGTGGCAGGTTTTGGTCAATGACCTGATTGTTGACTATATGCCGGAGCAGCTTGAGCTGTCAGTTGAGGTAGATACAACATTCGAGTTTGAAGTCTTCCCGTTCAATCCGAATGACGATTCTCTGCAATTCCTGTGGACGCTCGACGGTGATTCGATCAGCGACAACTCGTGGGTGTTGGTTAACTTTGACTCGGAAGGATTGTATAATGTAACAGCCTACGTCTCCGACACCACCGAATCCAACTCGCTGACCTGGGATGTCAGTGTTACTGCAGTCGGCGTACACTCAGATGAACCACGATACCCCGACACCCCTACACTATACCCCTCCGTGCCGAATCCGTTTAACTCGCAACTCAAGATTAAATATTCGATTCCGAACTACGGACGAGTTAAACTGGAGTTGCTTGACATCAGAGGGCGGGTTCTTGATGTGATGCGTAATGAAATGCAGAGGAAAGGCAATCATTCGCTGACCTACAGAGGGAACAACCTTACTTCGGGAGTCTATTTCATACGTCTGAGCAGTGATGCAAACATTCAGGTTGAAAAGGTTCTCATGCTCAAATAAAATCTAAACATCCCGGTCACCCCCATTAATGGAATAGATCAATCCGAGCAGTTCTCCGATGTTGAAATCATCGTCAAGTTCTACAAATTGCCAGTTTCTGTTCAGGATCACCTGCGGGTATTTCGAACTTTGAGCTGAAAAATCAACGACTTTCTTCAATTCTGATTGCCAGTGAGCCATGCGCGACGCCCGAATGTCCACCCAGCCTTCCTGAGCCCATATCTCAATATTATCCGAAGTCAGATCAGGATACTTCTCCATCGGAAAATGCCACGATGAACCGAGCAGAATTCGATTTTTATCAAGCAAAATCGGCATCCTCACTGAAAGTATCTGCCTCCTGAGATGAGGATCAGATTTAAGCAGCAACTCTTCAGCCCGTGATGAAAGAACATCCGGATCACTCTCAACTATTCTTTTAATCGAAGGACAAACGCTCCTCAGAATTTCCAATTCCCACAGGAATTTAGTCACAATAGGTCCGAGATTACCGAGCGAAACACTGCGAGTTTTCTGTTCCTCCTCCATCTTCATCATCTTGTCAAGGATTAGAAAACGCTCAAATGCAGCATTGTAGCTCGGACCGATACAGACAGAATCAAGTGCAGTACAGATGTCGTATCTCGTGCTCCCTTCAAGAGATTCAACCACCGCAAGACCTACCTCTTCCTTGGTTATTGCCCCCATCTGACCTAAGGTTGTTATGGCAGTCATGTCACCTATGGCATAATAGCCGTTCTCGCCTGAATCAACAGCAACCATACTCAAAGGCTCATTCAATTCTGTCGGTTGGTGAGAACCGAACACATTTTTATCGCTCAGATCAATAGGATGTTCACAATCTACCAGCGGTATCTCGGTTATGCCTTTCCCGCCCCGTTCGGATAGATCTGTTGTCAAACCTTCCCAGCCCACCAATGTTGTAGGGATAATCATCTTGACGTCCAGACCGGGTGTATGCGAGAGCGTCCACAGCAATTGGTTGAAAATTCCGGTCGCTGCGACTTTTCCCAACAGCTTGGGAGAGCAGCCCGGTTCGTGAATATCTCCGTGTGTATATTTCAGGTTAAAACCCATCCCCCCCAGACCGGATGTTGATATTTTCACATAACGTTTTACATTGAATTCTAACATTGCCAAGTGCAGCACTTGCGTAAACCGAATTAATTGTGGAACGGCTTCCGATAGCAAATTGTTTTTAGCAGCACTTTTCATAGCATCCATATCATAAGAAGAGTCGAATTCTATGATTTTGTGCAGTTCTCGCGAAGCAGTGTATGGGTCATGACCATATCCAACAACAGTTGCGGTGTTGATTCCGTCAACAATCATGTCAGGATTGTGTTCCTCTATTAAATTCCACAGAGGTGAGGATTGACATACCTCATTCGTAAATGTCCCAAAGCGATAATTGATCTCTGCCATCACTGATTCTTCATCATCCCCGGGGAATGCAACTAAAACATCGCCCGAGGAGGCGATAAGTTCGGTCTCACAATCGTTACAGTTTTTTTTGACCCAATCTAACGATTCTAGTGATTCATCTTCAGTCAACGTGTGTAGTATTAGTTTTCTTGGATGATGTTTTAATATTCCCAGACAGGCAGACCTGCCGATTTGTCCTGCGCCAATTATAAGAATGGAGCTATTGTGGATCATTCGTTTCCTCGTGTAATATGGAAGCCGTTTATTGAATAACGTTTTAAAGACAATCTGAAGATGATTTAAATTGTCAAAATACTTTTACTTATGTTGTTCAGAACCTCTTTTCTATACCATGCCGATGCTCGAATATCGGAAATCGGTGAAACATACTCCATTACTTTAGCAGCAAAGCGATCTGCGTCCAAATTGTTCATCTTCTTGCCTATAAGGTAGTCACATGCAGAAGTCGTGAATTTGATTGTCGGTGCTACTGATCCGACCGCGATTCCTGCTTCGTTAACAGTACCGTCAACATCCATCAGAATGTGGTATGCCAGTGACACTACCGCACATTCCATAGATCGTCTGGTTCCTACTTTAATGAATCCGGAATGTCGTTTCAACTTGCTTACAGGCAACATCACACTCCGCAGTATTTCATCCTTCTTTAATGCGGTTTTCCGAACACCTGTGAAGAACTCATCAATCGGCAATTCTCTGACACTACCGAAAGCCGATACAATTTCACATCTTGCTTTCAGGGCGACCAATGCACACGCCATATCTCCCGCAGGCGAAGCGGTGCAGATATTACCTCCGATTGTCGCAACCTGCCGAATCTGTCGTGAAGCAAGATTGTAAGCTGCTTGGTGCAATACCGGATAAAGCGATTCAATCTCTCGGTTCGCTAAAATTTGTCTGGCAGTAACCAGACTGCCGATCCTAATCCCATCATCGCACCGTTGGATCGTGGTGAACTTTTCATCTGTTAATCGATTCAGGCTTATTACGGTGAGTTCCTTTTCAGCCTGTTTCTTCAACTCCAGCAACAAGTCTGTACAACCGGCTCCAAAACGGAAGTTTTCATTCTGATGATCGGATATCTGAGCTAACAACTCTTCTGTCGTTTTCGGTGTAACTACATTAAAGTTCATAATAACTTCGTTGATTAATCTGTAATATATTTCAGAATTTTAATAATCTGATCAGTTGTTTGCACAACTGCATTAGCTGCTGCATCTATCTCTTTTAGTGCATGAATAAATTCAGGTGAATGCATCACTATCAACGGCTTTCCGAGTGCGTGAGAATACCCGGCATCAAAAGCTGCGTTCCACTGTTTGTATTTATTGCCAAATCGTACTATTACTATATCCGAATCAGAAATTAAAGTCTTATTCCTAATTGCGTTTATGCCTGCTGATTTGTGATCACGCCAAAATGACTTTTCTTCTTCGCCCAGTATATCTGTTCCACAGCTATCACTCTTTGCATGATCCGTTATTGGGCTAATAAAATGGACTGGGAGCTTTTCGCGCTTGGCTGCCTTCTTGAGTTCTTCTCGCCAATCAGTATGTACTTCCCCTGACAGATACACTTTCCAGGTTTTAATATTCATGGATTGACTCAATTTTATTCACCTCCATCACTGTCGTGCAACGCCTTTAACACTTTTTCCGGCGTTATAGGTAGATTATCTATCCGCACACCGATTGCATCAGATACCGCATTGGCAATCGCAGCAGCGGTCGGGATTAGCGGAGCTTCACCAACTCCCTTAGCGCCATACGGACCTTGTGGATCTTCCGTTTCAATTGGATAGAAATGAATCTCGGGAATATCACAAGCAGTCGGTAATTTGTAGTCATGGAACGTCGGGTTCAGTATGTATCCGTCTTCAGCGATCAGTTCCTCAGTCAATGCATACCCCATTCCCATTACAACACCGCCTTCAATTTGTCCAGCCAGTCCCAACGAATTCAAGACCTTACCAACATCCTGAGCTACATGGATATCCAATACTCGGACGTTGCCGGTGAACGTGTCCACTTCGACCTCAATAGCCTGCGCAGCAAATGCATACGCACCGGATACATTACCTTTGAACTCTTTGTCCTGAAATTTACTGCTCGGCTCGTAGTAGTATGACACTGTACAAAGTTCATTAGGATCTTTGAAATGAAGTTGCCTGACAACTTTATCAATCTTGAATGATTCGCCGGTTTTCATTGAACGAATCTCACTGCTGTCATATTCCAAATCATCAATATCACATTTCAACATCTGAGCAGCTTTTGGTGATAGTTTGGTTTTCAATTCCTTGACTGCTCCAAGCAGCGAATTCCCCGCTACAAAGCTCGTACGTGAAGCGTGTACGCCTACGTCCCAGGGTTTGATGTCGGTATCTGTGTTAATGACCTTGATCTTGTCAATGTCAATTCCCAGCTCTTCCATCGCCATCATTGCAAGCACAGTCTCGGATCCTTGCCCGATTTCGCTCGATCCGGTGATTATAGTCAGATAACCGTAACTGTCCATTTTCAAAATAGTACCGCAACCATCCGATGGATAGATTTTAGCTCCTCCACCGACATGCACCATTGAAGCAAAGCCAATACCACGTTTGTAACGATCTGGATTCCCGCCTTCGCGGGAATGACGAGAGGAAGCAGTATCTGAATGACGAATAGAATCAACGCTGTCAACCCGCCGTGGTTGACAGTCCCTACTTTTATCAATGACCTTCTCCAGTGCATCCTTATGCCCACACGTCCCAAAAACCATTCCTTGTCCGGTAACTTCACCTTCAAAGTTAGCGTTCAATAGACGTATCTCAGCCTTATCCATGCCCAACTTTTCAGCTAACAGGTCAATGTTACTCTCAATTGCAAATGTCGCCTGAGGATTACCATAACCTCGGAATGATCCTGCATATACGTTGTTGGTATAAACCGCATCCGCATCAAACAGACAGGCAGGCAGCTGATACATTGATGAAAATGTTTGCATCATCACAAACGGAGTGGTTGCACCCCACGATGTGTATGCACCGTTGTCCATCACTATCCTCGCTTCTCTGAAGGTGAACTTGCCGTTTTTATCGGCACCGCTCGTCAGGTCAATATACATCTGTTGCCTTGTCGGTGATGCGAGAAACTCTTCTTTGCGGTCAAATGCAATCTGAACAGGCTGACCGCACTTCATTGATAGCAGAGCACAAATCGGCTCATAAGGATACATATCCAGTTTACTTCCGAATCCACCACCGATGACAGTCTGGATTATCCTGATATCGGACGGATTCATTTTCAGTGCATGAGCCATATCCCGCTGATACAGGAAAGGAACCTGAGTCACGCTGTACAGAGTCAATCGTTTGTCAATCACTGAATAATCAGCGGTAATGGCGCATGTTGCCAGACATGCGTGAGTCATACGGGGCAAAGTATATCTCTGAGATACAATGTGAGCACTGTTGTCTTTTTGAGCTTGAAGATCACCGTGCTCGTAATGGAATGGGTGAGAGATGTTGTGGTGCTTCTCATTTGACGAGAATTCATTAATCTGTGGAGCGTCATCCTTGAGTGCTTCAAACGGATCGAAGATGCCTTGCTTGACTTTATACTTGACCTTGATCAGCTTCAATGCTTCTCGTGCAATCTGTGGCGATTCGGCTGCGACCGCTGCTATCTCATCCCGGATGCAGTTCACTTTCCCTTTCTTGAGTGCAGGATGATCCCGTCGGTAGCTGATGTTATTGATATCAGCATCATCTGCAGTAATAACACAGTGTACCCCCGGTAACGCCCTTGCCCTGGATGTGTCAATCGAAACGATGTCAGCAACGGGGTATTCAGTGCGGAGAATCGCACCATACAGCATATTGGGCAGCACAACATCCTGACCGTAAACCGCTTTACCGGAGACTCTGATCCCTGCATCTAACTTTGGAGTCGGTGTGCCTATTACTTTTAGCTTTTGCATTAATATTCCTTAATATTATTCTCAATAGAAGAAGATTGAACCACTAAGTCACCAAGTCACCAAGAAAACAAACAAAAACTCTTAACTTGGTGTCTTTGTGTCTTGGTGGTTAACTCTTAATCAACTGTGAATAACGATTCTACCGCATCAACGATCTTAGTATAACCTGTGCAGCGACACAGATTCCCTTCAATCGCCTTCTTAATCTGCTCTCTGTCGGGGACTACACTGTCAACTTCAGCTTCTTTCTGCAGCGATTTGATTGACATCACCATACCGGGTGTACAGAATCCGCACTGAACCGCACCGTGTTGGATCATCGCTTCCTGCACCGGATCGAGCTTGCCGTTGATGTCGCTCGATATACCTTCAACGGTTATGACTTCTCTGCCGTCCACGTTCACTGCGAGATACAGGCACGAGTTGACCGCATACCCGTCAACGAGCACTGTGCATGCACCGCACTCCCCTTCAAGGCATCCGGGCTTCGTGCCCTTGAGCATTAGCTCATCACGGACAAGGTCAATCAGCAGCATAGACGACGAAATTGTCCGCTCTGTCTCTCTGCCGTTTATGGTGAATTTAACATTAGTGTTTTGGGTCATTTTAATTTTATGTTATTGGCTCCATTTCCATAATAAATTCTGTGTCAGAAAGTTCCGCTTCATAAGTTGATATGTGGTTAAGATTATCAGAGTTCTTTATCTTTTTAATGACACGCTGTCTAATGAATCTATCAAATTCTACACCAAAATATACTGCTCTAATAAGCTCTGGTGGGACAGAAAAAAGCTTAATGTTGCCGGATAAAGTTCTATTAGATTTATCCAAATCACTAATTACGCGGACTTCTTTTTCGTATGACCAAGATCGATCCTTATATAAGAAGAGATTTTCATCAAAAGAAATATTTCCCATATTGATAGTATAGCGTTCTTTAACATACTTAACTTTTTTTGCCCTATTAAAAAAAGAATGATTCTCATCAAATCCTAAAACAAATCCTTTATGGTTATCAGTATAATGAGCCCACATCACACAGTTATTATTAAGCTTTGACAATGATAAAATGCCATAATGTTTATTCATTTCACCCATAAAGCTTCCATAAAATGTGTCGTAGGCTTGCTTTTGACTAAGACCTTTAAGCGGATCTCCTGCTTTTGTTCGAAAATAATTCAAAACATTACCTTTAAACACAGGAGCACATTCATAAGGATCATTCAAAGCTTCAGGTTGTGTGAACCGCAACATAAATGTATCAAAGAAATCGTATCTATCGGGCGGCATGTATTTGTAAATCATTTAGGTAATTAGTTAAGGTTTTGCACAAAGTTAGTTAGATAATTGACCAAGAT
>CAZVKN010000002.1:0-187143 GCA_964627035.1 uncultured bacterium
ACAAACAAGTTGACTCCTTATTTTTTTCTCACTAAATCAAATTAGCCCAGTACCAGGTGTGAAGTGGGTGAGTATGATGATGCCTCTCTTCAATGTTCAACTCCTTCAATCCTTAGAGGGCAGACTTTCAGTCCGCGAGTCTGATTAGTTTCAGAGCGTCCCGACCCATCGGGTTGTCATCCAAACCCAATCATCCTATGAAGTATTCTTCCGAGCAGGTTGACTTGCAAACAGTTCAACGGTATATTTACATAATGGTTTCAGTTTCAGAAAATCATACTAATTCTATTAGAGAATTGACCTACACGGTTTTCCCAATGCGTGAGCAGCCGTTCAAGGCGATGCTGTTTTGGCCCGTGACGATTCTTACGCTGTGGGCGGTGTATTGGAACTCCGGATCGTGGCTGCTGACCTTCATCGGTGCAGCGGTGCTGTTCGGTTCACTGACATCATATTATCTGCCGACGCATTACAGTGTTGACAACAAAGGTGTGCGGATGCAGAGGTTGTATTATGGCAGACATCTAAGCTGGGAGAGG
The DNA here is from genome assembly GCA_964627035.1 of uncultured bacterium. Classification (GTDB taxonomy): domain Bacteria; phylum Electryoneota; class AABM5-125-24; order Hatepunaeales; family Hatepunaeaceae; genus CAZVKN01. The sequence goes on from CAZVKN010000002.1 coordinate 540, forward strand.
ATCAGGTCTATCGTTGACGAACGTGACGGAATTTTCCTGTCGCCGTTTCCGGTTAAGACGAGACTGGAGAATTTTCGCGGATTATACATGCCGTACCGTGACAACCGGATTGAGCTGTTGTCACTCATCAGGAAATATGCACCGGATGTGAAGGGATTGTCCGATGAGTAGTAATTACGGCATTAAGATGACTATTACACTGTAGTCGGACTTGTCTCAAGTCCGACCGTCGGGGTTGAGGACAACCCCGACTACAATTAAAAGCTACCATACTCGGTGTCAACCCGCCGTGGTTGACAGCATTGATTCGAGGGAGGACGGAAAATCTTGTCCGTCCTGAAGTGACAGGAATGTCACTGCTCCCCTTTTGGCTGTCAGGTGCGGCGACCTGACAGTGGTAAATCTGTATTCTCCCATTGATGGGAATCCAGAGGAGGAACATCTGGAATTCAAAGACACGCTGTCACAACAGGATCGGGAACTGCTGATCAAACTGGCAGACAAAATCATCAAGCTGCGGATGACCACTCCTGCGATACTGTTTCTGGAGTCTATCAGACCGATGAACTACATCGGCAGTCAGGTGATGGTGTTCTTTGCGCCGATGGTCAGGATCTTTTTTGATATGCCTGAGTGGAACCAACTGAGCGTGATTCTTGAACAACGGGATTCAATCGCTTATTTTCTCGATCTGATTGAACAGCGTGAAGGGGACTACTTGCTCGAACTGAAGCGGAAGAAAGAAGAATGGAAGGCGCAGAAGAAAAAAGAGAAACAGTTGGCAAAGGATAAAAAGTGATTTTGTTACTGCATCATGATTAAGAATATTGCTCTTTTTACATTAGTACTGATTGTATGCGCAGCCCTCGCCGAACTCTTCGTCCGCATTGCAGTTCCGCAGCAGTTGATACTGCATGACGACATCCGCATTCACTGCCCCGACAGTGTGACAGAGTGGCGTCACGTATCGAATAACGATGTCATGGTCAATCTCGGTGAACGAACGGTACGCATGGTGACGGATGAGAATGGATATAGAATAAATGCCGATGCTCCTGCTGAAAGAACAGATGTTAAATTCTCAATCTTAACTCTCGGAGATTCCTTTCTGGAAGGTCTTCAGGTTGAGAACGAACAGACCATGCCACAGGTAATTGTTCGATTGATGAAAGAGCAATATGACATTGATGCAGAGGCAGATAACAGCGGTGTTGGGGGGTGGGACCCGAATCGTTATTATCTTGAAGCGAAGCAGGCTTTAGCGCGAAAGCAATATGATCTGGGAATTGTCTTTATTTACAGTGACAACGATTTTATTGATTGTGTTGACACCCTGTTGGTCGCTCCCGACTCTCTGACAAGCAGCATTCACCTGTTTCGATTACCAAAGAATCTGACAAAGAGCGAGATCGTTCTGTCAATTTTGTTTCCGGTTAATGATTTTCTCGAGCGGCGTAGCCACCTGTTCATATTCATTAAAACACGGTCGGAGTTTTTGCTGTCAAAGTTGGGGCTGACGGCATACTATTTCCCGGATGTGTTCCTGACAAGTCAGCGGGAATCGAATAGGTGGGACGTGACGGGTGAGCTATGTGAGTTGACCGCTGATGTCTTCAGAAAGTACGATATTCCGGTTATTTTTGTCCTGCTGCCTGCAACGTATCAGGTGAATGAATCGGTCTTTTACAACTATGTGGAAAACTTTTCACTTCCGATTGATTCAGTTAATCTTGAGCAGCCTAATGAGCTGTTTGCCGTACAATGTGAAAAGCGTTCGTTATCCTTGATTGACATGCTCGAACCGATGAGAAAATTGTCAAAACAGGGACAGGTCATGTACGGCAGCATTGACCGTCATTTCAATGCTGATGGTCATTATGTAGTAGCGGAACATATATTGCCGATTGTAGCCCAACAGTTGTTGGGTCGCCGTACCCGACAATGAAACTAACAGAATTTCAGTCAGCCACGGCGGGCTGACAGCCGATAATAAATTTGCGTCTTTGCGCGAGATAAAAATAGGAGATAATATGGATCAAATTTGGGTGGATGCTGTTAGCGGGGGAATGCACGGGGCGTGGTCACATCCTGACACGCTGGATGTGCTTGAGGATGTAGATCACATAATGGCGGGACGGACAGTGGATGGGTTGCCTTTCAGTATCTGGCAGTTGACTCGTCACATGATTGAGTGGGGCTGGATAATGCTGAACAGCATGAAAGGACAGGATACGAAATCTCCTCAGCCTGACGATAACAATTTCTTCCCGGTGGAGACAGCTCCACCAGATGCGGATAGCTGGAACTCGCACAAGATGGCATTTGATGAGTTGACGAAAGAGATCGCCAAGGTTGCCCGGGATATTGATCCGACAATCCAGTTCCCGCAGTATGATAACATAAGCGTGGCGAATGTGATGATGGTGCTGATTTCGCACAACAGCTACCACACCGGGCAGATTGTGATGGTGAAGCGGCTGTTGGATAAGTAATTACACGTCATTCTCGTGCAGACGGGAATCCAGAGCATTAGGAAAGATTCTATGGCAGTAATAAATCTGAAGGACATCCAACCACAGGAGATCGCTCCCGGTTTCCACGCCCGGTTCGTGCATACCAACAGCATGACGATTGCGCATGTGCAAATTGACGCCGGAGCAACCTTGCCGGAACATTCTCACGTCCACGAGCAGGTCGTCAACTTGATAGATGGAACCTTTGAGTTGACTGTTGAGGGTGAGTCAATCCTACTTGAACCGGGCAAAATGGTTACGCTTGGATCAAATGTACCTCACTCCGGGAGAGCAATAACCGATTGCCGGATTATTGATGTGTTTCATCCGGTGCGAGAAGATTATAGGCGAATTAGCTAAGTAAAGATTTTGCGAATTTCTTTACTTATACATTTTTTAGGTAAAGAGCTTTTACCTTAAGTATGCGTTATTAAAATTATTGGCGTTTTTTTTAATAGTGCGATTGCTTATTAAAGTTTTTTTCATAACGACATAAAGAGATGAACAGAGATTCAGGAAAATACATAACGACCTCAACTGTTGGAAATGAGAGGGTAAAAGCGTATCTGCCGTTACCGTTACCTCCAATTCCGCCTCTTGAAATTGATTACAATCTCCGTGAGGCACTTGACAAAGCCTTGTTATCTTTAGGTCGACTGGACAGTGTTACGCTGTTACTACCTGATGCTTCTCTGTTTCTTTATGTGTACGTGCGAAAAGAAGCGTTATTATCGTCTCAAATTGAAGGAACACAATCTTCGTTTTCGGATCTGCTAAGATACGAGCAAAATGGTGTTGAAGGTATCCCGATGGACGATGCTGAAGAGGTGTCGTTGTATGTGAAGGCGTTGAATCACGGACTGGATAGAATAAAAGCTGGTTTTCCGTTATCATTGAGATTAATTCGTGAAATTCATGGGATACTTCTCAGTCACGGTAGAGGTAGCGAAAGAACGCCCGGTGAGTTTCGTAGATCACAGAATTGGATCGGTGGAACTCGTCCGGGAAATGCCCGTTTTGTGCCACCTCCACCTGATAGACTAATGGAGTGTCTAAGCGCGCTTGAAAAGTTCATCCATAATGATCCGGTTAAGACTTCACCACTCGTCAAGGCGGCACTGGTTCACGTTCAGTTTGAAACTATTCATCCATTTTTAGACGGTAACGGTCGTATCGGTCGCTTATTGATCCCGTTACTGTTATGTAGCGAACAAGTGCTGAGCGAACCTATGCTTTACATCAGTCTGTTCTTCAAATCGCATCGTGATGAATATTATGAAAAACTTCAGAAAGTACGGACAGACGGTGATTGGGAAGGGTGGCTCCGTTTCTTTATTGAAGGAGTAGCAGCAACTGCTCTTCAAGCAGTTAAGACGGTTACTGCGCTAAGATCATTACTTGAAGAAGACAGAGATAAAGTTCAATCAGAGTTTGCTAGGCCTGTTACCACATTGCGTGTTCATCATTCCTTAAGCAGGTACCCTGTAGTAACTGTGAAAAATATATCGGATAGTACGGGCTTATCGTTACCGACAGTATCAACTCATCTGGAAAAGTTATGTACTATTGGTATCGCTGTGGAGATCACAGGCAAGGAAAGGGATCGCGTCTATGCATATTCCGACTACCTCAAAATCCTAAGCGAAGGAACAGAACCGATTCCAAAATAGAACAATGACACATAACATTCAACCAATCCTAACAAACATCATCACCAAACTTAGACAGGACTATCAACCTGAGCAAATAATCCTGTACGGTTCTTATGCTTACGGTACACCAAACGAGCATAGTGATATTGATCTGTTTATCGTTAAGGATACCGAGTTGAGGCGTGTTGACCGTTATGTTGAAGTAGCGCGTCTGATTTTTGATCCTGAAAGACGTATTTCGGTATCGCCATTGGTTTATACTCCGAAAGAATTCAAGGAGAGGGTTGCGATGGGAGATGCATTTGTTAAGGAAATTATTACCAGAGGTAAGGTACTCTATGCCGAAACTGAATAATCAAAAAACAACACCCGACGAATGGTTTAGTATTGCGAAGCGGGACTTTGAGAGTGCGGAATTACTTCTTCAACATGATGGTCATCCGAATTCTATTGCGCTTCTAATTCAGCAAGCCGTTGAAAAGTATCTGAAAGGATACCTATATCACAAGGTTGGCACTTGATAAAAACCCATAACATAGAGTTGCTACTTAGTGAATCTATGCGGTATGAACCAACTTTTCAAAAGTATCTTGATTTCGGACGAAGATTGTCGGCATTCTATATGGATGGACGTTATCCACCGGGTCCGATTGAAGATTATTTTTTTGATGATATTAAATATTTAGTTTCTATCACTGACGAGATTATTGTTAAAATTCTTTCTCTTGTGAACCAATAATACTTTATTAGTTTTGAATCCATAAACCGAGTTTCTATCATATGTCCCAATCCACCCCCCATTCCATACTCGCCACAGACTGCGGTTCAACCACCACCAAAGCGATCCTGATCGAACGTCAGGAATCCGGTGAGTATCGGCTGGTCGTTCGCGGTGAAGCTCCCACGACTGTCGAATCACCGTTTGAGGATGTTACCAAAGGTGTCCTCAACGCAGTCCGCGAAGTTGAAGAGCTTTCCGGCAAGCATTTTATCGGTGATGATGATACAATCCATAGACCTGAGTCAAACGGCAGTGGTACAGATCTGTACATTTCCACCTCATCCGCTGGTGGGGGACTGCAAATGATGGTAGCCGGAGTTGTCAAGTCAATGACCGCCGAATCTGCCGAACGTGCTGCACTCGGTGCCGGGTCAATTGTCATGGATGTATTAGCATCCAACGACGGCAGACTGGCACACGAGAAGATTGAAAGAATCCGAAGACTCAGACCTGATATGATCTTGCTGTCAGGTGGTATTGACGGCGGCACGACCAAACATGTCGTTGAACTGGCTGATCTGATTGCAGCAGCAAGACCACGTCCTCGACTCGGTAGTGGATATGACCTGCCGATAATTTTTGCCGGAAACAGTGAAGCTACCGAAGAAGTCAATAAATCTCTTGGTGGTCTTGTTGACCTGCAGGCAGTTGACAATCTGAGACCGGTACTCGAACGGGAGAATCTTGGACCTGCGCGTGAAAAGATTCATAACCTGTTTATGGAACATGTGATGGCTCAAGCACCCGGCTACAAGAAGCTGATGTCATGGACAGATGCACCGATTATGCCGACACCCGGGGCGGTCGGAGCTATCATGCAGACTATTGCCAAAAAACACGATATTGATCTTGTCGGTGTGGACATTGGTGGTGCAACTACGGATATATTCTCCGTGTTTAGCGAAGTGTTCAATCGTACTGTTTCTGCCAACCTCGGTATGAGCTACTCAATTTCCAACGTCCTTGCAGAGACTGGATTTGACAACATCATGCGATGGGTGCCGTTCGACATTGACGAGAGTGCACTTCGCGACCGCATCGGTAACAAGATGATCCGCCCGACAACTGTTCCGCAAACCATGGAAGAGCTGCTGATCGAACAGGCAATCGCTCGTGAAGCACTGCGACTCGCATTCATTCAGCACAAGTCATTTGCTGTCGGTTTGAAAGGTGTCCAGCAGGATCGCTCTATTTCCGACACTTTTGAGCAGAAATCATCCGGTGAGACGTTGGTTAACATGATGTCATTGGACATGATAGTTGGATCGGGGGGAGCGTTATCTCATGCACCACTACGGGCACAGGCTGCTCAGATGATGATTGACGCATTCCTGCCGGAAGGAGTTACACGTTTGGCGGTAGATTCCATTTTCATGATGCCGCAGCTTGGTGTTCTTTCAACTGTCAATGAGCAGGCAGCCACCGAAGTATTTGAGAAAGATTGTTTGATTCACCTTGGTAGTTGTGTCGCTCCGGTTGGTCAAGGCAAAGATGGTCAAAAAGCGATTCATATCACGGGCAAGAGCAACAAAGGTCGAGACATTAACATTACAGTCAACAGCAATGAATTGATCCTAACTGAACTCGGCTTGGACGAAACTGTCCGTGCCCGAATTGAGCCTGCCAAAGGTTGGGACATGGGAGAAGGACCAGGAAAACCAATTGAATGGACTCTGCATGGCGGTGTGGTTGGGCTGACTATTGATACACGCGGAAGACCGTGTGACCTCATTCGCAACACTCCGAATCGAGTAGAAAAGCTAAACAGATGGAAGATCTATTGATGAAAACTCAATTAAAGATAGTATGGATATTACCATTAATATTACTATTAATTGGTTGCTGCAAACAGGAACCCATTCAGAATCCAGAAGAAGAACTTAAGATAATTATCGGTGAAACCGAGCAGTGGGACTTAGGGAGTTACCTATTGAAAAATCCGCTGCCTGAAGACATGCTCGACGCATACCTACAGATGGGAAGCACAACATATAGCAGCTATGGCGTAATCCTGGCTCACAACGCCTTATCAGCTCGTTCACACGATGAGCATGACCTGCTGCTTTACGGGCATTCAGGTACAGCAGACTTCATAGTGGATGAGGATACTCACACACTTACCATTGGTGATATGCTGTTCATTCCTCAGGGAGCTATCTATTCGGCAAAGAAGACCGGGGCACAGCCTTTACAGATTCTTGCGGTCTTCACACCCGCTTTCGACGGCAAAGATGTGATTTACTACAAGGCTGTAGATTCTTTGATGAGCGCAGACAACTGACATGCCGGAATCTCCGATCATTGAAGGGATGGTGTATCCACTCGGTGACTATATTAACTGTGATTCGATAATTCCGGTCAGGTTTTGCACCAGACCGTCGGTTGATGTGATAAAAGATAACTGCCTGACAACAATTGACACAGGTTTTCCTATTGTAGCATCCAAAGGGGTTGTTATTGTTGCAGGGCGCGACTTTGGAAGAGGCAGCTCAAATGAGAACAGCGTCCGAGCGCTGCAGCTATGTGGTGTGAAGGCTGTAGTCGCAGATTCACTCGCGCGGATATTTCAGCGAAATGCGATCAATCTCGGTTTTGTAGCTGTCGAATGTACACATATCAGAGAGTCAGTAGATGAGAGCCAATCTATTAAAATTGATCTGCAAAATTGGACGGTGAAGCTATTAACACTGAAGAAAAGTTTGAGACTACGACCTGTTTCTGTCATTGAAAGGGAAATTTTGGAGTGCGGTGGCTTGATCAGCTACATCAAAAACAAAAAAATGGGCTGAATTGTGTGCGTATTTTTCTCTAAAACGACACTAAAACCGACCTGATACTTTCCCAAGAGCATTTCAATGGTTATACTAATAGTAGAAGCCTGTTAACTGTCACACAAAACCGGTATGACCACACTCCCGAAATTAGCACAACATATTGACAAATTGCTCGATGTCACCCAATTTGAGGACTACTGCGTTAACGGCATTCAGGTCGAAGGTCGAATCGAGATCAGGAAGGTGGTCACCGGAGTATCCATCAGTGAGAGACTGATCCATCAGGCAGTTAAACGGAAAGCCGATGCGGTTATTGTCCATCACGGCATCTTTTGGAAGAACAGTCCGCATCCGATGAAGCTGACCGGATTCCTCGGAAAACGGGTGAAGCTTCTGCATCAAAACGACATCAGCCTGTTGGGATACCATTTACCACTCGATGCACACCCGGAAATCGGAAACAATGCATTGATTGCAGATTCATTGGGGTTGCAGGATATAACATTCGTCCCTATTGAAGGGATGACTCAACCGATTGCCGCTGTCGGTGACCTGCCGAAACCGATGACTATGAATGATTTCAATGCTATGGCAAATAGAAATCTAAACTGTGACGGGATGGGATTGGAACTCAATAGTGCGGAAATAAGTCGTGTATTCGTGCTCTCAGGTGGTGGATCCGGATACTTTCAGGATGCGGAAGCAGTTTCAGCGGATATTGTAGTTACCGGAGAGCTTAATGAACATGTGGTTCGAGCCGCAGAGGAGTGTGGGCTTTCTCTATATGCAGCAGGACACTATAACAGCGAAAAATTTGGGATTCAGGCTTTGGGGGAGCTGCTGAAGAAGCAGTTTGATCTCGAAGTGGAATTTATAGATGTTCCGAATCCTGTATAGAACTGAAGAGTCTGTCTGATAATGATATGTTCCGCTGTCAACCCGCCGCGGTTGACAGCTCAATCTATGTAATATCAATAAGATGCTGTCAGGTGCGGCGACCTGGCAGCGGTTTATTTGTATTATTGGACATACTCTGAAGACCGGAATTAACAATAACAATTATAGTTTTTTACATAACTTGATCATGTGAGGAGAAAAAGATGTCTTATCAGTACATTCAATTCAGCCGTGACGAAGGGCGAGCGAACATAACATTTAATCGCCCTGGCGGTAATTTTTTTAACACACAGATGCTTGAGGAGATTGTTGATGCATTGGACGGTTTGCGTGATGACGAATCTCTCAAGGTGTTAGTGTTGACAGGTGCAAATGGGACATTCTGTCAAGGGATAGAGCCAAAAGCGTTGCAGGCGGATCAGGTCGGGCTGTTGATGCCTCACTACACTAAAATGTATGATCTCCTAAACGAGATCAAGGGGCTGGTGATTGCCGGTGTTGAGGGTGATGCGCTGGGAGCGGGATGTGAACTGGTCTGTTTTTGTGATGTTGTAATAGCGTCTCATAATTCTCGGTTTGGATTTCCTGAGGTCTCGATGGGGCTGTTTCCACCGATTGCCACAGCGGTTTTGCCCAAACTGTTAGGGCGCAGTCGTGCTTTGGATTGGATCATTTCCAGTGAGATGTTTTCGGCAGAGCGTGCGCATCAGGTTCATCTGGTAACACGTGTTAAGCTTGACGATAAGTTGGCGGAAGCGGTGGATAATTATGCCAATCGAGTTGCATCGTTTAGTGCTCCCGCGGTAACGCTCGCCAAGCAGGCGGTTGACGGTGCTCTCTATTCATCGGCAATGGATGCATTGCATCATACCGAATCCACTTACATGCTCGATCTGATGAACAGCATTGACCCGCACGAGGGCATTAAAGCGGTGATCGAAGGTCGCGATCCGGTCTGGAGAAATAAATAGCACCGTAACTGTTTAAGGTCTTAGCAGCAGGATTTGGTGATTTCCGATACAATGCGGATAAAAAAAGCAAAGCACTTAATGCAGCAAATTAGATCCGGATGGGACGACTTGATCGAACTAATCCGGAGCCTGTTCGACAGTCACGTTCCCCGTGTGATTGTTGGGTGGACGGCTGCAGTTGCAGTTGGTGCTTTTGTCATAATCCTCATCGAGGGTAAAGACGGAACGATCACCGACATCTTCAGCGGTGTCTGGTGGACTGTTGTAACCATGACAACGGTCGGTTATGGTGACATGGTTCCATCTACCACTGCCGGCAAGGTTTTCGGATTAGGGGTGATCGTAGTAGGGATGTTGCTGATGACTTTTTTTAGTGCGACGATTTCATCTATTTTAGTGACAACAAGGATAAAAGAAGGACAAGGACTGACAAAAGTGAGATACCGAGATCATATCGTTATCTGTGGTTGGTGTCAAACTACAGATGAGCTGCTTGAAACACTACTTAGCACAATCCACAACCTTTCTTTCAATGTTGTTTTGATTGCCGATATTTCCACTGAGCTTGCCGAAGAGGTTATCACCAGGAATGAAAAGCTTAAGTTGAAGTATGTGAGAGGTGACTGGACACATGAGGAGACGCTCAAGCGTGCCGGTGTTCAAAATGCCGGAACTGTTATCGTTCTACCAGATGAAACTCTCGACAACCCAGGCAAAATGGACGAGAAAACCATACTCGCAACACTTGCGGTCAAAGCGCTTAACTCGAAAGTTAAACTACTGGCACATATCATGCGAAAGTCCAATCGTCTGTTCCTTCAGAGAGCTAAAGCAGACGAGGTGGTGGTGTCGGATGAATTGACGGGGTACCTGCTTGCCACACACTCCGTGGCGACAGGTGTGCCGCACATTGTCAGAGAGATGCTGTCCACTGAAGGTGACAATCGCCTTGTCAGTCAAGAGATTCCGTCAGAGTACATCGGCAGTTCGTTTAAGGAACTGGGAGATTTTCTGTTTAATAAGGGGAATATCCTGCTGGGACTGACCCGCGAAGAAAATCCGCTCGAAGCGGCTGATATTCTCTCTTCGGATACGTCTGCGCTTGACGATTTCATAAAACGGAAATTTGAAGAAGCCGGAATGGATACTTCCGAAAAGGCGCGCACCAACGCTCGTCTGAATCCCGCGCGGGATACGATCATAGCGAATGATGACCGTGCTATAGTGGTAATGCGGGGTTGAGCCTGTGATAGATATTGAATCATTGAAACGGTTTGCGCTTTTTGACGGATTAGATGACGAGCAGTTGCGCAGTGTTGCCAAGATAATCCGAACCAAGACGATAAAAAGAGAGAGTAACGTCATTGAAGAGGGTGAACTGGGCGACGAGCTGTTTCTGCTGTTGAAGGGTGAAATTGTTATCACCAAGCAGCTTGTTCTGTTCGATTCCGGTGAGGTTGACCACAAGGAAAAATCGTTGATCACACTGAAAGACAGCTACAACATCTTCATCGGAGAGATGTCCCTTTTTGGTGATGATAAAAGGTCCGCAACTGTCACTGCCTTGACAGAAGTTACGGTTGGTATCCTGTCGAGGCATCAGGTTGAGAATTTGTCAAAAACCGATCCTGCACTCGGATATCATCTGTTCTACAACATCGGTCAGAAGATAACAGAGAATCTTCGCAAGGCAAACAAGGACATTCTCAAGCTGACGACCGCTTTTTGTATGGCACTCGAAGCGAAGTAAGGGAGTAAGAAAGTGAGAAAGGGGGAAGCTACGATTCGGCTACCATTTCTTTCTCACTTTGTTCCTTTTTAACTTTCTTACTAAAAACATATTGATTTTGTAGTTGTGGTTGTCTCAACCGCGACGTTGGGCTTGAGACAAGCCCGACTACCGTACTAAAATAAACAATCATTTACATAGAAGAGAATATGGATATACCTAAGAAACATATCAACATCGGTGGAGAAGTTTTCGAGATCCCCGATTTTGGGCGAATGTTCGGTGGTGGATTTTGGATTATTCTGATCTTGCTTGCAGGATTCTGGATAGTAACCAGCGGAATCTACATCGTTAAAGCGGATCAGCAGGGAGTGATACGAAGATTCGGTAAATTCGTCCGCGTGACCAGTCCCGGTCTCCATTTTAAGTTGCCGTTTCCGTTTGAAGAGGTTGATAAACCACGCGTAACAGAAGTTAAACGTGCTGAAATCGGTTTTCGCACAGTTGACCCCGGACCACCGGCTCGCTACTCAGACCGCCCCGGAGAATCACTGATGTTGACCGGCAACCTGAACATCATAGACTGCGATGTTATCGTTCAGTACCGAATTATTGATCCTGTCAAATATCTGTTTAATGTGCGCGACTTAAAGCGTACAGTACACGTAGGTGCGGAAGCGGCACTGCGTCAGGTTATCGGTAAGCACGAAATTGACGAGGCTCTCACCACAGGTAAAGGACAGATTCAGGAAGAGACCGGCAGACAGCTTCAGGAGATACTTGACCAATACGATTCGGGACTACGAGTTGTCGCTGTTCAATTGCAGGATGTGCATCCGCCACAGGCGGTTATCGCCGCATTTAAGGACGTAGCTTCTGCAAAGGAAGACCTGAACAAAATGATCAATCAGGCGCAGGGTTACCGTGCTGACGTCATCCCCCGCACACGCGGACAGGCTGCTCAATTAGTTAAGGAAGCCCAGGCGTGGGCGTCTGAGCGGGTTACCAGAGCGGAAGGTGATGCCGAGAATTTCACCCGAATCCTGAATGAGTACCGTCGCGCAAAGGATGTAACCCGGAAAAGGATGCTGCTGGAAACTATGGAGGAAATCCTCCCGGGTATCAGGAAGTATATTATTAAGAGCGACGGCAAAGGAAATCTGATGAACGTGCTCGGTTTCCCCGGAAGCACAGGAGGTGGCAAATGATGACAGGTAATATCAGAAACATTATAATTGCTGCGATAGCATTAATCATTCTCCTGATGGTCACTTTCACCGTTAACGAGACGCATCAGGCGGTAGTGGTGCAATTAGGCAAACCGGTTAGAACGATCACAAACAGCGGGTTGCATTTCAAACTGCCGTTCCCGATTCAGACGGTTGTTCAGTTTGAGAAACGTATCCTCGATTACGACTCCGCACCTACCGAAATCCTGACTAAGGACAAGAAGAACCTTGTGTTGGACAATTACGCCAAATGGCGCATCATTGATCCTCTCAAGCTGCTAGTATCAGTGCAGGACGAAAATGGTGCTCAAGCAAGGCTTGATGACATTATCTATTCCGAGCTGCGTGAAGCGCTTGGATTGCACGATCTTGAAGAGATCGTCACTACCCGCCGCGCTGAGCTGATGGCGATGGTAACGCAATCGTCAGACTCAAGTGCCCGTGATTACGGCATTGAAGTGATTGATGTACGAATCAAGCGCGCTGACTTGCCTGAAGAGAATGAGCGTTCAGTCTATGAACGAATGAGAGCTGAGCGTAGGAGAATTGCCAATAAATATCGCTCTGAGGGTGAAGAAGAATCGCTGAAAATCCGCGCATCGACAGACAGCCTGAAAGTTGTGTTGATGGCGGATGCTTACAAAGAATCTCGCATCGCTCGCGGTATGGCTGAGGCAAAAGCAATTGACATCTATGCCAAGGCTTTCGGTCGGGATCCGGGGTTCTATGAGTTTTATCGGACACTTGAATCATATAAGAAGATCATAGACTCAAATACCGTCATACTGCTCCCGCCGGATACGGAGCTGTTGAAGTATTTGAAGTAGGTTTTACTCACGCAAAGGCGCAAAGACGCAAAGCTTTTCTTTTTGTCTTTGTGCCTTGGTGGTTGAGTATAGACCTGTCACCGGTTTACTCAATCACCAAATCTCTCAATCACCGAATCACATAATCACATTGCATCTCCAATCACTAAATATCAACGGCTTTGGTTGTCTTCGGACTTCAGTAAGTTTTGACAGTGATAAGTTAAATCTGATCATCGCTGATAACGAGCAGGGCAAATCCACGCTTGTAGCCGCTCTCCTTGCCGCATTCTATGGAATCGTGGAGGATGCACGCGTAAAGTTTGATAAACGACCTAACAAGCAGAATTTCACACCGTGGGAATCTTCCGATCAATTTGGAGTTGTGTTAGAGTTCACCCAAAACAATATTCCGTTTACTCTTGCAAGAAACTTCAGTAACGGCTCTGTTAAGTTAATTGATGAGGAAACCGGTCGCGACACATCCGATCAATTCTTTCTGAAAAGAAGTAAATATAATCTCGGTGAAAAGATGCTCGGACTTTCATTCGCCGATTTTGTCAGAAGCTTTTATCTACAGCAAGCGGATATCCACAAATTCCACGACCAAGGGGATCTGACCTCCCATATCCAGCGAATCGCCACCTCAAGTGCTGACCAGACCACTTCCGAAACAGCCATTGAAAATCTTCGGACAGCCTTAAGAAATTATCCATACTCAGGAAGCAAAGGGTTGATGGTAGAAACTGCCATTAAACGGTATAATGACAGAAAAAAAGAACTTCAGGGGGAGATAGCAGCGCTGAACCAACAGAAATTGGATAGTGAACCGCTGTTGAACCGACTGCGCGACATTGATAGAGAATATGCAGAACTCACCAGAGATCAGGAAGCTAACCGATTGATGGGTGATTGGGCTGAGGAGAGAGAACTCACAGATCTTATCAACGAGCAGGAATCGCTCGATGTACAGTGCAGCGAGATGAGGCATGAGATTGATGAGCTGGTTCAATACGCAGAATTTCCGGCATCGCGATTTGAGCAGTTGACAACTTCAGTCGGTAGTATAAAGCAACTGAGCCGTGATGTAGATGATCTGAATGAAAAGCTTCGCACGGAGGTTTCGGAACCGCTTGATGAATTGAAAAAGTCTGCTGAACAGGATGGATTTCAGAGTGAAATATCTGGTGAAGAGTTGAAGGAGTTTGAGGATATTTATTCTAAGCTGACCGATAGGAATGAAAGATTAACAAACTACTGGAATGAATACAATGACCTATTGGGAAAACAGGTTTCACTAGGCTATAAGGCTGATGAATTTGAATCTCTTGAGACACTGTTCCGTGCTTTTAACGATGATGATCTTGCGTTAATAACTGACTATACGAACTCATCGGGATCGCTGAGTGCAAAACTTGATGATTTAACCGGTAGATACAACCGATTGGAACGTGAACAGCAGCGAAACGACCGACGGGATAAGAAAGTCACTTCAATCGCACTAATCTCAATGTTCTTTGCGGTGCTTTCAATTTCTGTCGGTATATTCTTTGTCATTTTATCTGAATTCAACATGATCGGATATTCTCTCATCGGAATCGGAGTTGTGTTGTCGCTAATCGGCTTGGTTTCAAAGAGAATTATGGGAGGATTAGCAGACAGCGAGCATGACAATTTTCAAACTCGATATGACGACTGCCGAATACAAAAGTATAATGCTGAACGAGAATTGGAAGAACTTACGGATCGGATGAATAAATTATGTCAACAATCAGGTCTTGATGAGTTGCAGGAGTTATTGGACTACTATGGAGAATTTGAAAGGTTATCAAAGCTAAGATCACCGTTACAGAATACAGAATTCAGGTTACAGGATGCAGATCGGTCATTTCAAGAGATTGCTTTTGAAACTCACCGATATTATGAAACTGCAGAACTGGAAATTCCTGAATCTGATGAGCTGGTTCAGAGGACTAAGGAACTCTTAGACAATTTCCGTTCCGCATCCTCGCGCAACGCTCAGATTGACACCTTCCTCAAATCTCACAGTGAGATACAGGAGGTTCTTGAATCCAAGATAAAAGCATTGGAAACTCAGGAAAATATCTGTTCAGAAATACTGACCGAAGCAGGGATTAGTGACAGTAATGATTGGTCAGTGGCGGTCAATGAGTTTAGTGATCGAATGGAAAAGCATTATCGTTATCATAGAGTAATAGAAAATTTTAACCAACTCAGCACTCAGCTACTTACATCGGATGAATTGAACAAGAAAACAGAGCAATTGAAATTAATCGAGCAAGCCCTTCCTGCTGATCAGTCTCCCGACCATATTGAGCATGATAAGGAACATTACCGGAATCTAAATAGCGAAGCGGCAAATCGTAAAGAACAGCTTTCGGAAAAAAAATCGGACATTCACCGCAAGATTGCAGCAACCTTCGAGCGAATTCAGTCTGAGTTGCCTCATCTCAGCGACGAGTTAAACCAGATGACCGAGTCCATTGAGAAAGCTGAGCGGTTCATGCGTGAAGTGCAGACTGCAATTGATGTGATGGATAAAGTATCTAAGAATGTATATCGGTCATGGGCACTGTCGCTGAGTGAATCTACCAAACCGCTGCTCAAAGCACTGAATCCAAAGTACAGCAGCATAGTGTTCAATGAAGATCTTTCATTTGTGGTGCATGACTCCCAAACTGATCGTGATATACCCTCAGACAAAATTGATCAGGTTCTTTCGGGAGGTGCACACGACGAGATTTTTCTTGCGGCACGGCTCGGTGTGGCATCCTACCTGACTTGTGATTCCAAAGATACTCTGCCCATTGTGCTGGATGAACCGTTTTCGTCTGTGGATGATGACAAGTTTCTATCCGGGATGGAGTTTCTGCTTGACACGCTATCCCGCAAACACCAGTTGCTGCTGCTTTCGTGCCATGAACAGAGGCATAGGTATCTTGAGCGGAAGCTGCCAGACCTTTATGCTGATAGGATTAATCTGATTCATTTAAATCGCACGGAAGAGGTGACCTGATGAGCAGAAATTCACTGAAATTCCTGCAATTTTCCGATCTTCATCTCGACAGATCATTTTCATCAGGGAGGTTAAAGCTGCCGTTTGAGAAGGCGAGAGAACGGAAACATGAGTTAAAACAGGCGTTGGAAAGGGTTGTACAGCTATCTATTGAGCAAGAGGTTGAGCTAATTCTGCTTCCCGGTGATCTTTGGGAGGAGGATCAGCTTGACCATGATACAGTGCCCTTTGTGATGGAGCAGCTTGAAAGCATACAAGTGCCTGTTGTTATAGCCCCTGGTAACCACGATTATTATTCAATCAGCTCTCACTATGCGAATGAAATGGGGAAGTCCAGATTCAGCAGAGAATGGTCTGACAATGTTTACATCTTCCGGGAATATGACTGGCAGCATATCACGGTACCTGAGCTGGACGGGGTGTCAATCTCCGGATTGGCATGTGGACCTCAGGATAAAATCCATAACAGGCTTTTGCAGCATCCCATTCAGGTTCCTCCCGCTGACTTAAATATCTTGGTTCTGCACGGTTCGCGCGATGACCATGTCCCACCGGGCAAGAAGATAACACAGCCTTTCAGCGACCGTGAGCTGCTTGCACAGCCTTTTGATTACATTGCACTGGGGCATTATCATACACATGCAAACATCACAGACGATTCCGGATTGATCAGAGGCGCATACTCCGGGGCAACATGCTCACTGAGGCTCTCGGAATCCGGTGGACATGGTGTGCTGCTCGGAACAGTTCGAGCGGGTGGTGTTAAGCCGGAAGATTTGAAATTCCACGAAATTGACCACCGACAGATTCACAAACTGACAATTGATGTAAGTCGTCAGACTAATAGTCGGGCAGTTGAACAACTCATTCATGTGGAAATCGAAAATAATGAAATTAAACCGGAAGACATCTGTTACATAGAGCTGACCGGGTCGTACATGCACGGCAGGAACATACAGCTATTCGACAAATTGTCACACGACCACTATCACCTCGAAATTGACATTTCAAAGATTCGTCCGCGATGGAATCCGGATGATGAAGGCTCAACGAACAGTGCAGAAATTGCGTTCAAAAAGGAGATGAAGCAGTTGATTGATGCTGCAGAGGCAAATGGTGATCTGAAGCAAGGTGAATCCTATATTAATTCATTAAATTATGGGCTTGATGCGTTGCATAATATTAATATTGCGCCACCATAGTGAATCCCGCTGTCAGCCCGCCGTGGCTGACAGCATAACTTAAGTAACAATAACAAGTTGGCTGTCAGGTGCGGCGACCTGACAGCGGATAATTCGCATATAGCACGCAACCTTAAATGAATGTAGAATAACGGTACTGCGGAGAAAGTATTAAAATGAAATCGGGAAAATCTAAGCCAAACGGTATCCTGAGAAACCTTAACCGCAACCTGGTAACAGGTGCACTTGCGGTGGGTCCGATTGCCATCACCATCTTCCTCCTTTGGAAGGGGTTTATAATGCTGGACGGCATCCTTGCCACTGGAATTAATTTCATGATCCGGGATATACTCGGCATTGAAATTTTTGGTGGCAAGACTATTCCCGGTCTCGGATTTGTCGCTCTGCTGATTATTCTTCTCGTGACCGGATACTCGGCACGAAACATGTTCGGACGGTGGATGCTGATCAGGACACGACGTTTCATCAGCCAGATTCCACTCGTCAATCGCATCTACAAGGCTATTGAGCAGATCAGTCAAGCAATATTTTCAGGACAGCGTGAAGTATTCAAAAAAGCTGTCATCATAGAATATCCTCGCAAAGGCGTTTACGCCATCGCAATCATGACAGCGGATACAAGCGGTATAATTCAGGATGTGCTGCCCGAAGATTCAATCAGTGTGTTTGTCCCTACAACTCCTAATCCTACATCGGGCTTCCTGCTGTTTGTTCCTAAACGAGAGATCATTGAACTCGACATTTCAGTCGAAGATGCGTTAAAGCTGATTATTTCCGGCGGCACGGTACATGCCCGTGAAAAACTTCCTCAGAAGCAGTCGTGAAACGTGCGGTTTATTCTCTGCCGGTATTGATTATCATTGTATCTTTTGCGTGTGAAGGCTATGGGGAAGAATCTTCTTCGGATCAATCCGGAATCATGTCGGCGGAATACAGTCAGGGACTCAATTATGAACGGTGGCAGGGACTATTGGAAATGACAAAGCGATTTGATGAAAATAAAAGCTTTTATCTCAATGAGCAGTTGACGGTGTGGCTGCATGATATACCAGGTTACCATCCACAGTGGAAAGTGGATCAAAAGTTGGATTATGAGCTGTCGCATAGAGTGACTTCAGGACTGAGCTGGCTGGTAAGCGGCTCGCTGGATCGGTTTCTCGACAGACGAACGGACAGGATTGGGAATGACATACGAATGATGCCGATGATTCCACTTGAAAACGGATATAGCGAAAATCTACCAACACTGCTCGTATCATCCGGAAACAGCCTCATCGAAGGGTTTCTCGGCGTTGGTTTTGAATACTCATTTCAGCGACCGTTAAATGCTAAACTGAATTTCGGACCTCTCCTTGAAACCAAGGATAATATGAAGCAGGAAGGTTTCCGCATGTCTGCTGAGGTCAGTGGCACTGATGAAATCAGTGATTGGAAAACTTCCGGCTGGAGAGACCATCTTCCAAACGGGAGCGATTACGGACTGATGGCGTCTTTCAACGGTAATTATATGTTCTCCGAACAGGCATCAGACAGGTTTTCCGTTGATTACTCACTCATAGACCGTCAACAGCAGTTTGCAGTCGGCGTGCCGACTGACCACAAGGACGAATCAATCAAGTTGTCCAATCATCTGAAGAGTGGTATAGCTACAAATCTGCCTGTTACGTGGAAGTCTGTGATGACAAGGCAGCGGATTGAGCATCTTGATCTGTCCGGTAACTTCAACGGTCTCACATACATCTGGAATAATGATGTTGAGATGGATTGGAACGCCGGCACAACACTGCTCGGCAGATTAAGCGGCGGCATTGATATTCGACAGCAACAATTTACGAGAAGACTTTATCAAGGTGAACAGATTAACCCGAATTCGACAATATCGTCGCTGAATAGAGGAAAACGGATCTATTTTGGCTTTTCAACGTCATATCTCACATCAGTTTCAGATTCACTCACAATTTCATCACAAGCTGCCCGATACAGATTCGACACACCCGATGAAACCGATAAAAACGACCGCGATGAGCTTCGATACATATCGTCGGTTCGTTATTCTAAAATGATACTGCCCAATTTTGTATGCAGTGTCAATCTTGAAGTTGACTTAAACCACATTGTTTATATCTTCAGACCACGCAGCATTGAGAATCGCTGGACGAGACTGTTCTCGCTGTCATCAGAGCTGCCGTGGCAGGGTGAGTTGCTTAACAATTCAGCGCGTTTCAAGGTTGTCAGCAATTACAGCGACTACGACTACTCACCCGCTACCGAGAGCCAGAGCAGGGTGTACCGATCATTCAGTGCGGAAGACAGCCTGAGTATTAATCTCAGTAAGGTGTTGTCACTTGAGATTGATGTTGCTTTGATTCTGGATGATCATGGGCGGTTCAGATGGGATGAATGGGTTCAGGATCTCTCAGAGGACGGCATCAGCACATCAACCTCGATTCAATCTCTCTGGAAGATTGATCAATACAGTGCCGGCCTCGGGTGGTTATGGCATAAGCGGCAAACGACTATCCATCTGCCGTCGGATCAGACACAACCGGGTGAATCGGTGCTCTCCTCAGGTCCGAAGTTCAGCTTTGTCTATCCACACTCTGAGGATGAGGAGATTACCGGATTGCAGGTGAGATTGGAGGGTTCTATCGTGTGGGTGAGTGACAGATTGCGCGGTGACTACAAATTGCCCGATTTTCGACTCTCCGCAGCATACACGTTTTGACATGATTCTGCGACTCTTTACTGCGGTGTGTGTGATTTTGCTATGTACCGGTCACAGCTTATTTTGTCAGACAGAGAGCAGCGAAGTCGTGATTTATGCCGTGGAAGTGACCGGAAACCGTGCCACATCAACCGATTTCATCCTGCGGGAGATGACACTGAAACCGGGGATGAGCGCCAATGCTGAAACCATAGAGTCTGACAGGTTGAGGCTTGAATCGCTGGGTCTGTTCAACCGCGTGGATATGAAGACAGTGTCAGATCAGGGGCGGGCACTGCTGATCGTCACGGTTACGGAACCTTGGTATATCTACCTGTTTCCGATTGTCCGCTGGGATCCATATAATCCTGACCGCAGACTGTTGGGTGGAGGCTTGTATCATCGTAACTTCCGAGGTTACGGCGAGCAGGTTGGACTGTTCGGATGGAGCGGATATGAGACAGGTCTGTTCCTGACCCATGATGATCCCTGGTTCCGCTTTGGAGGCAAGTACGGACTGGACGGGAGTTTGTATTACTTAGACAGAGAGTTAACTGCCGAGTCCGGAACGATTCACAGGCAAAAAATCCAGTACATGGAAGCCACTGTCCGGAGACGAATTGACTATACTGCGCGCGTGGAGCTTAGCCTGGCATGGGAGGAAAGAACCTCCGATCTCGATTCTTACACTTTCAGCTCAAACAATAAAGATCAACTGATTGTCGGTAAGCTGTATCTGCGTAACGACAAGCGTGATTATCGCTACTATCCATCTGCCGGGTGTCTTCTTCAAGCTACTCTGGAAGGAAACTATCTTATCGGCGAGTCACATAACTTTATCCGTGAGCAGTTGGAGTATAGACGCTATAGAGCATTTGGCTCGGTTATCCTTGCCGGAAGATTGATGGCTGCATTCTCACACGGTGAAACTCCTTACTATCGGCAGATACTAATATCAAATCAGTATATTAGATCCGGTTACGATTTTGACGATTACGGTGAGATTGCTGTGACTGCGAATCTTGAACTTCGCTTTCCACTGGTAAAACTCAGATATTTCAGCTTTGATCAAATTCCGATAGCAGGAAAGTATCTTCACAATCTTAAATTCAGCGTTGAAGGTCTTCTGTTTGCAGATAAAGGATTTGGTCAGCATAAGGATGGAGTAAAAAGGAATCACGACCTTTGGGCTTACGGCTGCGGTTTACAATTCCAACTTCCTTATGTTATGATCGCACATATAATCTTCGGCTGGAAACCGGATGACGATATCTCAAACCCGGCATTTATGCTTAGAAACGGCGTTACGTTTTGACATGCATCGAGAACCTTACATACTGATTGACCGGGCATCAAATCCTCAGGAAGGAACTCTTACTGTTTCGGGAGATGAAGCACATCATCTGCATAAGGTTATGCGAGCGAAGGAGGGAGACACTTTCATCGCGTTTGACGGGATCGGTCACGGGTGGCGTGCGAAAGTCTCCGCAATTGACAAGGAAAGTATTACTGCTCGGATAGTTGAGCCGATTGCTGAGAAATTTTCGATCTCTAAGTTTGACACCACCGTCGCAGTTGGAATTATCAAGGGCAGCCGGATGGATTGGGCTGTTGAGAAAGCCGCCGAGCTTGGCGCTGTCCGTTTCATTCCGACTCTCTCGCATTTCAGCGTTGTCACCCCCAAAGAAAACAGAATAAAACGGTGGCAGACGATTGCACTGTCGGCGGCAAAACAATCTCACAGATTCAGGCTGATGCAAGTTGAACATGTGCAGTCTGTTGATTCGATAATTCGGAATAATGCAATCAGCATAAATAAACTGTGCGCATTGGATGTCGGCAGCGGAACAGAGTCATTGATAACAGTGTGGAGCGACTGCGTCACGGAGAAGCAGGTACGTCATCTGTTGCTCTTCATCGGACCGGAGGGGGGATTCTCAGCCGAAGAGCTTGCACTGTTCAAGCGTCACAGCATCCCGTCAGTAACCATAGGTCTATATCCGCTCCGCACCGAGACGGCAGTGGCGGTGGTTCTCGGTACACTCGCCAACTTTTCATTGTGATGATGTCATATTTCAAGGCAGCTTTCGACCTGTCACGTCCGTTAAACAGCATCATCACCGGACTGACAGTGGTTGTCGGTGGATTGATCGCCGCAAATGTGTTAATGCCTGATGTTACGCTTCTACTCGCCGGTCTGTCAGCAGCATTGATTGCTGCCGGGGGAAATGCGGTCAACGATGTGTATGACGCTGCGATAGATAAAATCAACCGGCCGACCCGACCGATTCCGTCCGGAATGATAAGCAAATTTCATGCGGTTATTATGGGGATTGTGTGGATGCTGATCGGTTGCGTGATAGGGATTAGTTTATCTCTACAGTTAGGATTGATCGCTTTGATTGTGTCACTACTTTTATGGGGATACAGCTCATGGTGGAAGAAGAGACCTCTGATTGGAAATTTGGTCGTGTCGTTGTGCGGTGGATTAGCTTTCATATATGGAGCGGTGGCAGTTGACAACGTTAAGATGGGATTGATCCCGGCACTGTTTGCCTTTTTAATCCATCTCGGGCGTGAGATCGTTAAGGACTGTGAGGATGAAGAGGGAGACCGCGGCGATAATGCCCGCACTCTGCCGATACTGTTAGGCAGGGTCTTCTCTTTCCGACTATCAGCATCTGTCTTACTGCTGTTGGTGATAACGACATTCATTCCTTATCAACTGAATTGGTATGGGCTCGGCTATCTGATGGTAATCGTGATCGGAGTGGACATACCTCTTCTAACTATTGCTGTCACTCTCTGGTTCAAATCGGTTTTCACACAATCCGGGCTGAGATTGATCAGCAACTCACTTAAGATAATCATGCTCATCGGACTAATCGGGCTCTATATTGGATAAACAAATTCCGCAGATTGTGTTGGCGTCATCCTCTCCGAGACGGAGGATGCTGCTGACTCAGGTTGCCATCCCGTTTGAAGTGATTTTGCCCAATGTTGATGAATTGTCTCCGACCAATGGTGACTTTGAACGGGTAGTTGTACGAAACGCTGAACTCAAGGCGAGATCAGTATCTGGCAGGGCTGATGGAAGGTTGATACTCGGTGCGGACACAATTGTTGACCTTGACGGTCAGCCGCTGGGCAAGCCGCAAGATGAAGCCGATGCAAATAGGATGCTGCATAGGCTGTCGGGCAGGGCTCACCGGGTGCACAGCGGAATTGCGCTGTACGATCCGACTCGTGATAAGTTGTACAGTGATCATGCGGCGACTTCTGTGACATTCCGATCCTTGACAGATGCGGAGATTAGTGCCTACATAGAATCCGGTGAGCCGATGGACAAAGCAGGTTCGTACGGCATTCAGGCAAGAGGAGCTCTGTTCATTGAACGGATAGAAGGCTGTTTCTTCAACGTCATGGGGCTGCCGCTGGCGAAGTTGTGGGAGCTGTTGGGGGCGGTGGTAGTTGGATGAGTCACTTGTCGTTAGCGGGGTATGTTTTTTCGTCACTTCGTCACAAAATTGCCTGAATCCCTTTGTGGCAAGGCGTTTGAAGGTGTGACGAAGTTGTGACGAAGTGTGACGGAACGGGATTCACAGCAGATGCAGCAGATTAGCAGATTTAGTTTGAGTTCAACCTTTAGGTTGTGATCGTAACATGCTAAAGAGTCTAACCATAATGTTCTTTAACATTTCAACTCAACAACTTACGCTTTCAAGTTTGGTTCACAAAAAGTAGTAATTGCGCCTTGAGTAATGTGAGAATGTCAATATACCAAAGAAATAGGTTAAAATAGTCTCACATGCCGTTTTCAAGGCTGATATCACCCTGATGACTGTTATTTATACTTTGATGGTTCATCATTATCTGTTCATTTATCTCTGGTTTGCGGATGTCTGATTTTTGCTGTTTGTAAATTTATAGATCGTAGTCCTACGACGAGTGGATGCCAGATACAAACTGTTTATCTGTGTACTTCTACTGTCTGTTCTGCGTGTGAATCTTCCGGTAATCATCTTAATCTCCTAATGGTTGTGTTTGTTACGTTCAATCATATAGACTACCCGAAGATTCAAAAAGTTACAACCTGCTCTAACTTTTCTCTTGATTCTTAAACATTGAAGCGTTGAGTTCTTATTGTGCTCATCATGAATTGTATTTAGGATCTGTTTTACTGAATGGGATGAATATATGTGTGAACGTCTTACACTTCAAAAACACCTCAACCTGCTCGATTTCGGTGATACAGCTGCGCAATTTGGTTGTTAACCCTTTGTTCTTGTGAAAAAAATATTAAATTAATAGAACTGTTAGCAGGTGACAACCCTCCGCGGTTGACACAACGCCATCCACTGTCAAGCACGGAGGCATGACAGCGATAAACAACGCACGCACCGGAGGCTGAGAAATGAACGTTGACCAAGTTATTACATTTGCACGTAAGGAATCAGTAGAGAATATTGACCTGAAATTCACCAACCTGTTCGGTGGAATTCATCATATTACTATGCCACTGAATATGCTGACGGAAAGCCTGTTCAAGCGTGGAGTCGGTATTGACGGCTCATCCATCCCCGGCTTCAAGATCGAAGGCGCCAGCGATATGGTGCTGATCCCCGATCCTGAAACCGCCACAATTGACCCGTTCTGGCAGAGACGGACGCTGAGTATGCTCGGCTCCGTTTACAGCAGCGACACGCATGAGCCGTATCCGCTCGATCCGCGTCAGATTATCCGTCACGCTGAGGAATATCTCAAAACAACCGGAGTGGCTGATAGGAGTATGTGGGGACCTGAGTTTGAGTTTAACATCTTCGACTCCATCAGCTATCGTAATCGGGAGAATACAGCTTTCTACAGGCTTGAATCCAAGGAAGCCGGTTGGAGTGATGTTGATGTTCAGGAGACTGACTACAGAAACCTGATCCAATCTCAACGAGGCTACCACGCAGCTCCTCCCAACGACAAATACTTTCTGATTCGTGACAGGATGAGTGCTACTATTGAGCAGTTTGGCATTCCTGTGAAATACCATCATCACGAAGTCGGCAGAGCCGGACAGTCAGAGATTGAAACTGCTATGTTATCAGCGGTGGATGCGGGTGATGCTGCTGTCAATATCAAGTATATTCTGCGGAATGTGGCTCATCAGGAGGGTTGCTGTGTCACGTTCATGGCTAAACCGACATACGGTGAAGCGGGCAACGGGATGCACTTTCATCAGAATTTATTCAATGGGAGTTCGCCTACTTTCTACGATAAAAAAGGCTACGGTGGGTTGTCAGAAACGGCACTGCATTATATCGGTGGGCTGTTGATACACGGCAGGGCACTGTTAGCATTGACAAATCCTTCAACCAATAGCTACAAACGGCTACTTCCCGGTTTTGAAGCCCCCGTCAACGCTATCTTTGGACTCGGCAACCGTTCGTGTGCTATCCGCATTCCCAAGTATGCCACTGAACCGGACAAGAAGCGCATCGAATTCCGTCCACCTGACGGGACATGCAATGTTTATCTCGCCATTGCAGCTCAACTTATGGCTGGGATTGATGGAATTAAGAACAAGATTGATCCGACTGCTGAAGGATTCGGACCTTATGACCACGACGTGACCAAGCTGCCTGCTGAGGAGCAGGCGAACATCCCTCGTCTGCCGTCATCGCTGACTGAAGCAATTGAAGCTCTCAAAGCCGATCACGATTTCTTGCTCGCGGGTGATGTATTCAGTACGGATTTCCTGAACAACTGGATTGAAAAGTTGCGGAATGATGTAAGTGAGATCAACAACCGCCCACATCCGTTTGAGATGCAGTTGTATTTTGATAGTTAGTACTTATCGTACAACGTATATGTGAAATAAAAAAACGGACACCGAATTAATCATAATCAGTGTCCGTTCTTAGTGTATTGCAGTCAACTCAGATCAGCTTCGCCACCAGTTCCAGCAGCTCATTCTGGTCAATAGGCTTGGCGAGGTAGCCGTCGGGAGGCGGGACCTGCTTGCGGGATGATATGAATGTTTTAAAATCCGCTGAAACACCGGTGATGATCACCACCGGGATAGACTTCAAGTCCTCATCCTCGCGAACTGTGCGATAGAATTTGACACCGGACATCTCCGGCATCGTGATATCAAGTGTAATAAGATCAGGCTTGGTTTCACGCACTTTAACCAGCCCCTCGTCACCGTTCTCGGCGATAATCGTGTTGTAACCGTTGTCTTCCAATAAACTCGAAAAATAGGTCTGGGTATCCGGCTCGTCGTCAATTATTAATATGGTTTGCTTTTCAGCCATTTGCAATTCCTCTAATATTCTATTTGGTATGCTTTTCTATAAGAATGCCTGAGAGTAGCTGCAGTGCTACCCTCAGGCAGGTAAAATACATATTTATGTCCGAACTTGCAACAGTCAAACGGATAAACGATTAGACCTACTTTATCAGAATGCCCTTGATCACATCCGTCTTACTACCCGAATTCAGCCGTATGATGTACATACCGGAGTTCAGCGCGCGAGTGTCCAGCCTGATGCTGTGACTCCCCGCAGACATCCGCCCACCAGTAGCTTCCATCACCAAGCTGCCGTTGATGTCGAACAGTGACAGATTGACATCGCTTGCACGATCCAGCCTGAATGAAACGGTTGACATCGGATTGAATGGATTCGGGTAGAGCGACACAATGCCAAATTCGGATGGAGTATTGTCATCCTCAGCCACATTGAGCAGATCCCTCATTCTGACCTGTACATCCAACTCCATCTCACCGTTGAATGTGAACTCCGCCGCTTCAACAGCTTGATAACCGTCAGCAGTTACCGTTAACATGAACTGTTCATGTGGAAAACGGTATAGCTCAAACATACCGTCTTCGTCTGAGACGACTTCGATATTGGCGTCAACTACGGTTATTGTTGCGTTCTCAATCGGAGCATTGGTGTCGTCGTCCACCACCTGACCGTAAACGCTGCCGCCGTATCCGGCGAGATCTGCGAGGACATCCTCAAGAAACTCTGCACGGTCAAAGTCATGCTCGTTGTTCAACCCAAGGAAACAGATGCTCTGACTATACGCTCTGTATGCTCCTCCACCGTCGAAGAATACGCTGCGGACATAGTCTTCATTGCAGACGAAAACCGGATGTGATCCATCAAGTCCGCGGATTCTGTCCGGCACGCCTCCGACCATCGCCATGTCCTCGTTTGTGTAGTATCCAAAGGCGCGTTCACCCAATTGACCCTCCTCATCGGCGTCAACACGGGTGATTTCGTTGTCTTCACCTACTTCTACAAATTCGATGTTGAAATAGTCGAACAAATCTGTTTCATGGTGTTGACCGCACCAGTCGTTGCCCTCGATGTACAGACCGCGGTTCAATTCAACAAATTCAATTAAGGTCTCTTGGCTCTCCCGGTCAATCTGACCGGCTTCTATTCCGCCACCTCAATCGGGGCAGGAGAAACCAAGCAGCACCATGATGACATCGTATTGACTCAAGTCGTCCGGGAGCGCTTCGTCGTGATCGTACTCGATCTCAAGTTGATCGAGCGTCTGCATCACGGCTGAAGACGAATTCAGCCTTTCTCCCAGGACAGGATCGTCAATCGGTAGTGGGTTATCGTTCACCCAAACGAACAGATCATAAGCGGATACACTCCCTGCCATGAGCAGAACGCAGAGCAGCAATCCCAAAATATATCCTGTTTTTTTCATTATACCTCCTGTAAGTTAATTGGAAACAGCCATCGTTTGGACATGTTTCCTTGGAATTCTCACAATAAATCGTGTACCTTTATCTACCTCTGACTCAAGATCTATTGAACCCTTATGAGCCTTTGCAATCTTGTGTGCAATAAACAGTCCCAAACCTGTACCTTCAGTACCTTTCGACGAAAAGAACAGGCTGAATGCCTTCTCCCGTGTTTCCTGTTCCATTCCGATGCCGTCATCCTGAACCTCAAACCGGACATGATCCACTTCACCGACTGCCCTTAACACCACCCGATGAGCCTCCTGTTTGTTGTCAATCCGGCAGGCGTCAAGCGAATTCTCCATCAGATTCACTAACAGCGAGCGGATCGCTTTGTCGTCAGCTTCAAACTCACCAATATCCATGTTGATCTCTTTTGTAAGCTCAACTCCAAGTTCATCAGCTTTGTCTTTCGTTAATGTATATACATCGTTGGCGATGCTGTCACCTGACAGCAGCTCCCAATCCGGTTCTCGGTCTTTGGCATAGTAGAGAATATCGAGCACCATGCTGCGGACGCGGGTCACGTTGCGTAAGACAATCTCCCACCCCTGCTCGACACGGGCAGGATTATTCTTTTTCAGACCGTTATTGACGAGATAGATACCACCATCCAATCCGTTGAGGATGCCCTTGATTCCGTGTGAGATAGTGCTTATCAACAGACCGATAGACGTTAACTGATCCTGCAATTCGCGAATCTGTGTGATGTCGGTGCTGATCTCAATGACCTGTTCAATCTCACCCTCAGCATTGCGCAACGGAGATGTGTAAACCAGCACATTCATCATCTTGCCATCAATTGAGGAGACTACCTCTTCGTGGACATGCATCTCTCCATCCTGAAAAGTCTGACGAACGATGCATGGAACACATTCCTCTGTGCGATGTTTGTATGCCTCATAACATTTAGCACCATAGTTTGGTCCAAATGCTTCACGGTGGAGCCGATTGGCGTGGACGATCCGCATATCACGATCCTGAATCGAAATAAAACAAGGAACCTCCTCAAATAATAGCCGGTATTTCTCCTGACTCTCTTTGTTCTGCTTCTGGAGCTGTTTTATCTCAGTGATGTCGGTTGACATCTCCATGACCGCCGTAATCTCACCGGCTTTATTGTAAATCGGAGTGGTGTAAACAATGACTGACACTTCACTGCCGTCAAGACAACGGACATGCTCTTCGCTTGAATGCCGTTGACCGTCCCTGAAAGTCCTCTCTACCGGACAGACTTCACACTTTTCAGGACGATTCTTGTACACCTGATAGCAGTATCGCCCCTCATAAGATCCGAAATCCTCAACAAACCACTTGTTTGCACTGATAACTTTCAGGTTGCGATCCTGCACGGTCAAGTAGCAAGGCATTGACTCGAAATATTGTTGGTACGGCAGTTCCATGTCAGTCTCCCAAAAAGACGATAGGAGCATTTAGCTCCTATCATCTAAGATTAATTATGCCAACTCGAGAATTTTCCGAGCGTTGAGCAGCAGAGTATCTTCATTGACAGGTTTGTTCAGATATCCCTCCGGTGGTGGTATGGATGTGCGATCATAGATCAATTTACGCAATTCGGGTCTGCCTGTTATGATACAGATTTTGATACTTTCAGTCTCAGGATTCTTCTTTAACGCTTCATAAACCTTCGTCCCGTCCGTTCCGGGCATTGACAGGTCAAGCGTGATCATATCAGGTATTTCCTTTGACGCTATTTCAATTGCTGAATCACCGTCCGCTGCTTCAAGCACCGTAGCACCGTTGTCTTCCATTACTGCGGTGAAGAAGGTGCGGATGTCCGGTTCGTCATCAACAACCAATATTCTGAATCCGGCGAGTGCTTCTGCAACTGCCTCTTCTTTAATTTCCGGAACGGCAACAACAACCGGTTTCTCAGGAATGACAATTGCATTTGCAACCAGATTGACCAATTGAGTAACTTCCATGCCCAGCTCGTAATGTTTTATGCAGTCTGCTAAACCATCCACGCAGTTGTGACATGATGTCACGACAATTTCAGCACCTGTCGCCTTCAACTGGTCAGCTTTGACCTTTGCCGATTTCAGACGACGCGGCGTATATTCCGACATTGACATCGCACCACCGCCACCTGTGCAGCAGTAGTTCTCCGCTCGATTCGGGTACATCTCTGTGAAGTTCTCACAGACAAGGTTTAGTAGTTCACGAGGCTCTTCAAACAAGCCGCAGCTTCGTGCGTTGTTGCATGAATCGTGAAAGGTGACCGGAATTTTGTTCTTAGATTTATCAACTTTAATCCTGCCTTCTTTAATGTAACGGAGCATCGTATCTACGGAACTTTCCATTACAAAATTCACATCAACCTGACCCCAGTTCTGTCCTTCGCAGCGTGTCGAACGGTAACCGTGACCACACTCGGAGATGACCAGCGTCTTACCTTTCAACTCTTCAACCTTGTCATACAGCCTCTTCGCAACCGCACCACCGAGGTCGTCATCACCGGAGAACAGCCCGAAGTTGGTCATGTCCCAGCCCTCACTCGGCATCGTCCAGTTCTCGCCTGCAATATGGAAAATCTTTGCTGCATCTGCAATTGTGCGAGGGTCATATTTTGCCTCGCGGGGATTGATTGAATATACTATGTCGGCGTTCATCTTATCAATAGGTATTACCGCAGTCTTATCCTCCAAATCCTCCTGCAGCTCTTCGGACATCCAATCAAGTGTATCAAGATAATCCTCTTTTAACACACCCATCTGATTGCCGATCTCCCATTGATCCTTACTCACAACCGCCACACCCTCCGGCATGACTCCAACAGACACCAAAAGTCCGCGAGTCATCCGGTTGTAAGTTGCAAAGTCAACACCCATCGGGCAGTTGATTGAGCAACGTCGGCAGTTGGTGCACTTACCGAAAACCGTATCTTTAATTTCTTCAAGTTCTTCATCGGTATAGACACTCTTTGCTTTGACCCACCATGGGATCACCTGCCCGGTCCAGTCGTGATGGCGCTTGAACAGCTTCCGCAGAATGTCTCCTTTATATGCCGGGGCGTATGTCGGATCCCCCGGATTTGCCTGAACGTAATGACAAGACTCGGTACACATCCCACAGTGAACACAAGCCAGCAATGAACCTGCAATCTGGCGGTTCAGCTTTTTACTCATCCGTTCCAGTACTTTCTCAGCTTTATATGATCTGGCTTTAGCCATTGTTGTCTCCATTATATGTTAAGGAGTGCTGCAATCGGGCTTGTATCGCCCGGCGTCGCGGTTGAGACAACCACGACTACAATTCTGTATTTTTTCAGCAATCTCGAATTTTAATTTTATCCGCGTACAATAGGAAATACACCTCGATGTCCCATGCTCTTCCCGAAGTAGTAACGGGTAAAGGGATAATATAGATAGTGCGATATTTTGCTGAACGGGACGTAAACCAGGAAGAATGCGGTCAGCATGAAATATACCATCAACACAGCTTCACCTGCAGCGAGGTTGTTCGGTGTCGCCCAAAAAGCGAACCAGAACCAAACTGTCAACAGCAGCAGCGAGAAATAATCATCCGGAGTGCTAATCGCTCTCATGTAAACATCAATAGCACGCCTTATTATTCGATACACACCGACAATGAAAGCCGCACCTATAATTATCTGGAAAATCAGACTCAGAAGAGCAGGTAATGGATTCTCTCCATAACCGTACGGTATAACGAATGACAGAAGAATTGCAGCAGTCACCCCGAGATGAAACAGGACGAATTGAAAATAGATAAAGAAATGCTTGCGGGTGCTCTCCATTGCCCACGGCATCCCGACATTGCCCCAACTATACAGTATCCCTTTTCGTGGGGTCGTGTTGCTAAGACCTGTTTTCGCTTGTCGCTCCTTACCGGCTTTGAATCTGGTAAACCAGTAGATTCTAAATATGTAAACACACGCCATGAAGACCAAAGCAGACTCTTGTAGTATGTGCTCTGAAAATTTCAGAAGGTCACTCATTATTGTTCCTTATTGTATGGAAATTGTTTTCTAAGATTGAAGTTCGGCTTCAAACGGCTTGTACTCCCGGTTGTCCATAGTAGCAATGATAACCTCCTCCAAACCGCTGCCGTTGGTAAGATGTGAGCGAAACTCTTCGATCATTATTTTTGCACAGGTCGGGAGTGGAATCCCGTAAAATCCGGTACCCATCGGCGGGAAAGCAACTCTTTTAATCCCTTTCTCGTCTGCTCGTTTCAGGCTGCTTTTGATGGTGCTGTGTAGTTTTAATTCACTGTCCTGTTCCTGAAATTTAGGACCGTTTGCGTGGATGATATAGTCAGCTTTCAATTCTCCGGCGGAAGAGACCACCGTTTCTGTGACATTAATCGGATCGAAGGTTGCAAGTTCCTTTTTAATTGAAGGACCTCCCCGCATTGAGATGGCATTTCCAAATCCACTGCCAAGTTCAAGATTGGATTGAGCATAAAAAACAATTGCCTCGACGTTTAGATTGGTTAAATCTCCCATGATCAGACGGACCGTGCTGTTTTTTATTTTGATAGATTTTTCCGGCATGTATTACCCTTGTGAACAGTTAATTTTTTTCATCGTCCCAAATACCGTTTTTTTGATGCTGACGCTTCTCACGCTCTGCCATTGAGCGGAGTTTGTAAGCGGCGTCTCGCAGCGTGCCGTAGAGGATACCGCAGCTTTTATCCTGACGAGCGGCATCTCCGGCATCAGCCAAAACCATCATCTCGCGGGACACCTGCAAGACCTTGGTGATATTTTTGTTATATGGTTTTGACATAGATCAAATGAGTTTGATAGTTCTGTTTGAGCAATTATGCACAAACCGTGCCAAACAGAGAACAGCACGAGCCATCCAATTATCTTTCTATTATTATAGCACTTAATTAAATTAATAGAATGAGTAAACGGAAGCTTTCAACTTAATTGTGAAACATAATATTACGAATCAAAATTGATGTAGATCCGTTGCGACAGTAACTATATGGTTATATAAAGAATAGGAGTTGTATCAAAGATAGGAAGAGTGAAAAAATGTACTCTTATAATTTCTGTACAGAGATGTATTACGTAACAGTTAACGGTTTCCGAGATAACGGTACAGTGTTGTTCTGCTGACACCGAGCAGTTTTGCAGCTTTAGCTTTATTGCCACCTGTACGCCGTAATGCGGAAGAGACATCGTCATCTGTAAGTAGCTGTGGACGACCCGGTCTGACTTGGGCAGTAGTCAGGGATTCGCACAATTCCGGTGGAAGGTGCTTGATGTCAATGATATTTCCGTGACACTTTATCAAGGCAAACTGAACGGCATTGCTCAGCTCACGGATGTTGCCGTGCCAGTCGTAACTGATCAGTTGTGAGGTCGCTTCAGGAGTTATCTCAGGAACTATATTCCCACTGTTGGCTGTGTACTTCTGCAGGAAATGATCAATGAGAAGCGGTATGTCGCTTCGTCTTTCTCGTAGCGGGGGTAGGTTAATAGGAATGACGGCAAGACGGTAGTATAGATCCTCTCTGAACAGGTTCTGCTGTGTCAACTGCCGCAGGTCACGGTTGGCGGCACAGATAACCCGTACGTCAACCTTTTTGGTTTGCTCACCCCCGACAGGTTCAAACGTCTTTTCCTGCAGTACGCGCAGCAGCTTGACTTGCATTGCCGGAGATATTTCTCCAATCTCATCAAGGAAGATAGTACCCTTGTCAGCAAGCTCAAACCGACCTTTTTTATCACGGATTGCACCGGTGAAGGCTCCGCGCACATGACCAAACAGCTCACTCTCGAGTGTGCCCTCCGGCAGCGCACCACAGTTGACGGGGACAAAAGGCTTATTCCTTCTTGCGCTCGATTTGTGCAGGGCGTTTGCCACCATCTCTTTGCCTGTTCCGCTCTCACCCTGAATCAATATCGGCACATTGACATCCGACAGTTCGCGAATTGCATCGAAAACTTTCCGTATGGAGATGTGACGACCGACGATCCCGTGGGTGTCACGACTCATCTCGAGTTGCCTTCGCAATCGAGAAACTTCAGTTACATCACGAAACACTACCAATGCGCCCATTACAATGTCATGTGAGTCGTTAATAGTAATCACCGACATCTCCAGCTCACACTCCTGTCCGTTCCTCTTTGTAAACGTCTGTGGGTAGCGGAGTCTGCTGTGCATCTGTATGTTGTCTATACAAAATGAGCAGTCACCCCCGCAAAACCGACCAGGAAACACCTCATGGCAGTCGCGCCCAATGACGTCAGATTCACTGAATCCGGTGATTGCCTGAGCAGCCTGATTAAAAAAATATATCTTTCGGTCAAGACCGTGAGCCATCACTCCGTCAGTGAGGTTGTTGATCAGAGATTCCAGTGTGATTCGCGTTTGGCGGATAGCATCGAGAAAACCGTGCTCAAACATACTGCCGACTCTCGACTGTATATCATCACGGATAGCGCAGAACATTGCTTTTATCTGCTCAGGTGGCACGTTCTGTTGTTTACCGGGATCAATCAGTGACCAGTGAATTCGGGGAGGCGAACCGGGGAATGTGGGACAGATCTCTTTTGCATGGTCGCACAGAGTTATCACAATGTCAAAAGGTACAGACTCAAGCTCCGGTATCGAGTAATCCACATGTGAGGCGACATCCAGCCCCAGATCGTTCATCACATCATGAACAATCGGATCAAGCTCCTGCTGTTTGTCACCTGCGCAAAACATCTGCATATCCGGCTTACAAAACTGCCCTGCAAAAGCAGCAGCCATCTGACTCCGACCCGAGTTACCGGTACATGCAAACAGGATTCTGAACATTGCTTTGGAATTACTCCGTTTTCAGACTATCTGAGAGTGTAAATTCTCCGCTGTCAGGTTGCCGTTCCAGACAACCAAAAGGGGAGCAGTGACATTCCTGTCACTGGAGGACGGACAGGAATGTCCGTCCTCCAGGTTCAATCACACTGGAATGCCCATGCTCCCCAGCAACTAAAGAGAAGCCCTACAATCGTTGCAGGGCTCCTCATTAAATAGAAATCAATTCGTCACATTAAACGTGTGGGCAGGCGACCATTCTGCCGCTGCCGTAATCCTTCAGTGCGGGCATCTCATCAGCGCAGGTAGTTTTCGCAATCGGACACCTCGTTCTGAATGGACAACCTGACGGCTTGTTAAGCGGTGTCGGCACATCTCCTGTCAGGATGACACGCTCCCGTTTGCCTACGCCTTTTGGATCAGGAATTGGAACCGCTGACAAAAGGGCATTTGTGTATGGATGCTTCGGATCACTGTAGATCATATCAGACGGTCCTATCTCAACCAGATTGCCGAGATACATCACCGCAATCCGTGCTGAAATATGCTCAACCACTGACAAATCGTGGGCGATGAACAAAAATGTTAATCCAAGCTCTTCCTGCAGATCCTGCAACAGATTTATCACCTGAGCCTGAATGGACACGTCAAGTGCGGACACCGGCTCATCGGCGATGATGACTTTCGGATTGGTCGCCAATGCACGTGCGATACCGATCCGTTGGCGCTGACCACCTGAGAACTCATGGGGGTAACGCTGCGCCTGTTCCGGATTCAAACCGACCTTTTCCAGCAGCCAACCGACACGTTCCTGTCTCTCCGTGTTATCCATCTTCGTGTGAATCAGCAGAGGTTCTTCGACGATTTTGGATACTGTAAGGCGCGGATTGAGCGAAGCAAACGGATCCTGAAATATCATCTGAACCAGTGATCGGTACGGTCGCATCGCTTTCTTCTTTAACCGGGTGATGTTGACCGGTTCAACACCTTTGCCGTTGTGATCCACATGGAACAGTACGTCTCCTTCGATTATCACATCCGGTGCAATGAATTTCAGGATGTTAATAATCGCTCTGCCAACTGTAGTTTTACCGCAGCCCGACTCACCGACCAGACCGAGGGTTTCGCCTTCAATCAGATCCAGAGAGACGTTCTCAACAGCACGAACTTCTGCAACTTTTCCCAGAAAAACACCACCAAATATCGGGAATCTTACCGACAGATCCTTTACCTGAATGACAGGTTTCGTTTTATTTGCCACAATCTCCTCCTATGTGTACAGGTGACAGCGGGTCCAACGTCCCTGCTTCACCTGCGTCAGTTTTGGTTCTTCACGACTGCAAATCGGTTCCGCTTTATCGCAGCGGTTAGAAAATTTGCAGCCGGGTGGCAAATTGATAATACTGGGCACTGTACCCGGTATGTTATAGAGCCTGTGCTGTTTCTGAATATCCGGTCGAGGCAGCGAATGCAGCAGCCCCTTCGTATATGGGTGCATCGGCTCTTCAAACAGAGGTCCGACATCCGCCATTTCCTGAATCATCCCGCCATACATCACAATCACTCGTTGACAGGTTTCGGCAATCACAGCCAAGTCGTGGGTGATGAGCATGATCGCCGCTTCCTTACGACGATCCTGAAGCTCCATCATCAGGTCGAGAATCTGTGCCTGAATTGTCACATCGAGGGCGGTGGTCGGCTCATCCGCAATCAACAGCGCAGGATCACATGCCAGTGCCATAGCGATCATTACGCGCTGCCGCATACCACCGGAAAATTGGTGCGGATAGTCTTTCATCCGCTTGGCAGCATCCGGTATCCCGACATGCTCGAGCATCTTTACAGCGTGGTCAAAGACCTGATCCTTTTCGACATAATCGTGATGCTTGACTATCTCTTCGACCTGCATACCTACGGTAAAAACCGGATTGAGGGATGTCATCGGTTCCTGAAAGATCATAGCGATCTCTCGTCCGCGGATCTTGTACATCTCTTCAAGGGGAAGTTTCAGCAGGTCTCTGCCTTGGAAGATCACCTCTCCGGAAACAATCTCACCTGGAGGGTTGGGAATTAACCGAACCAAAGAGAGCGCCGTGACAGATTTTCCGGAGCCGGACTCGCCGACAATACCGAGAACCTCGCCTTTCTTAACGTGAAAGTTGACACCGTCAACGGCTTTTGCGGTTCCCGCTTCGGTGTGAAAGTGAGTTTTTAATTGTTTGACCTCCACCAGCAGATCACCGGACATCGAAATCGCATCAGGATCAGCCGAAGGAGCTTGAACGGTTTTGCTATTAGCCACTTGTGTACCGTTTGTTTCGTTTTATTCTCGTGAACAGTGACAATATATAGTCATGGCTATTCATATCAAAGCGGTTAGGCTGAACTTGCTGCAGTAATACGAGTTCCTTGAAGGATTTTTTCACAATTTAACGATCTTTCAGCGAAACGGTAAACAGGGAGCCATTACCGACTTCACTGGACACTCTTAACCGATACCCTAAAGCATGACACAACGCTTTAGCGGTTGTCAAGCCTAATCCTGCACCATCCGAATTTGCAGATTGTCCGCTGCCTCGATAGAACGGTGAGAATATTGACAACATCTCATCAGAGCTTATACCACACCCGTTGTCCTGTACTTCTACTCTGATCGGTGTTGATCCCGAGCCTCCGGTGACCACCCGAACCGTGACAGATCCCTGATCTGTGTAGGACAGAGCATTATCAATTAGTGGCAGCAACAGTTGAAACAGCTTGTCTCTGTCAGTTTCAATTGAATCAATATCATCCGGCAGCTCGACGTTCAGTGACACACCTTTGCTGTTTGCTGCCCCTTGAGAATAATCCACCGCTTCTCTGATTAGATCAGTGAGTTGAACAGGTTTGATGTCCAGTTCTATCTCTCCAGACTCGATCTCAATGATCTCTGCAATTTCCTTCAAAATGCCAATCGCTCTGCGGTCATTGGCTGACAAACGATTGAGAGCTTGTATATCGTGTCTTGCCAGACGAAACAGACAATGTTTCCATAGAATATCACTGTCCGTTACGCTCGATTTTAAGGATGATTGCAGGATAGAAATCAGATCAGTGACCATCTTGAGGTTTGATCGGTTGCTGTTAATTGCCGTATCCTTTTCCTTGACCACGCTGTCCATATCCTGTTTTTGCTCAGTAACATCTTCGGAAACAGTTAGCAGGTAGTCAGGTCCGTCATCATCCTTGATTAATATCTTGCTTGTCTTAAAGATGCGAGAACCTTTGTGCGGAGTTTCGATGATTTCATCCTCAACTTCTACAAGTTCTCCGGAATTTATAGCTTGCCGGTCAGTGGCTACCGAACACTCTGCTTCCTCCTCGCGGAACAATTGATAATCATTTCTCCCGATGACATCATCACGTTTCAATCCGAGCAGCTCTTCGCCTCGCTTGTTCAATTGAATATATGACAGATCTTCCACGTCCTTGACGGTTATCAAATAGGGAAATTTATCAACAACTGATTTGAAGAATCGCTGCGCTTGTTCCTGTTCGGCTGACCTGTATCGTGTCTCGGATATGTCACGAGCCACTGCTATCCGGCTGACAAGCTTCTTGTTTTCAAACTCAGCAGATTCTTTGACCTCAATCCAGATTGTTTTCCCATCTTTCCCGCTTA
The DNA here is from genome assembly GCA_964627035.1 of uncultured bacterium. GTDB lineage: Bacteria > Electryoneota > AABM5-125-24 > Hatepunaeales > Hatepunaeaceae > CAZVKN01. Next base: position 39,055 of record CAZVKN010000002.1, read on the forward strand.
ATTCGACCTCATATTCGGTGAATTTCTTTCTTGGCTTGTTGAGAAAAATTCGGTTATCGGTTCGATCTGTCAGGCAATCTCTATAGCTCGCTTTCCATTCATCTATCGAATATCCGGTTATAGTTTCGACTGAAGGTGAGACAAACAACACTTCACCGTTGTCATCTCGCTTCATGATCACATCGGTCACGCTGCTCAGAATCCCCTGATACTCATCAACCTTCTTCACCAGCCGTCTGTTTGAGTTATTGAGGGCTTCATCCATCAGACGCTGTTCGGTCATCTCGCGAGCCACACAGACGATTCTCTCGACCTCGCCTTCTTCGTTTTTAACGGTTGAAGTTGACATCGAGACGTATATCTTTTTCTGATCCTTGTTGATGAATGTTGTTTCAATTCCATCAAGAGAATTATGCTGAGCAATTCCTGCGACGCCAAAGGCTTCATTGGCATCCTCATCAAGCAACACTTCCAGATTCAGTCCGGTCAGCTCACTCTCCTTGTAGCCTAATGCGGCGGTAACCACCTCATTGATCGCAAGGATGGTGCCAGACTCATTGCAGATGACAACCATGTCGGTCAACGATTTCAGCATATTGTCATTATACCGCATTGACTGAGCGGATGCGGACAGAACGTCCATCACTCCGTTCAGACCGAGAGCGATTGCATCGAAAATGTAGTCCTGACCCCGCACTTCAACACGCTTGGAGAAATCCATGCTTGACATTGCCATCACAACATCGAGCAGTTCGATCATGCTCTCCTCAATTCTGAAGCGGTCATTCTTTTGGAGTGACAGGTTTTCAGAGAGGTGGCTCAGCTTTCGCTTGATGCGGCTGAACTTGCTCTCGTCATCAATCAGATCGCTTCTGACTTTCAGGTTATCAGCGGTCAGGCTGTCAATCATCTGACAGATTTCGTCGAAGTTGCTGCCGGGTTGGGTCGTATCAAACTCGTCCATTTGAGATGTCCTGTGACATTAAATTGTATTTAACAAGTGATAAAGTAAGAAAGTGGGAAAGGAAGCAGGGAAGAATTTGATCAATGCTTCATCTTTCTTGTTTTTTACCTTCTCACCTTCTCACTTTCTTACTTACTTACTTACTTTATCAATGTTCGGATGCAATGATCGGTGCAGATCAAATTTGTTTTCGATCCAATCCTCTTATTACGCTCCTTAACTTCCTTTTAAGGTCGTCATTAAAACAATCATCTTTTGAGAGAACAGCAGAAGTCTGTTCTTTCAGCCTCAGCATTTCGTCAGTTGTTAAATCTTTGGATGTGACCACCACGACGGGGATGTGCTGGAATTGCTTCTCGTCGTTTCGGATCGTTTTCAGAAAGCTCATTCCGTCCATCACCGGCATCATCAGATCCAGAATTATTAAATCGGGAATCTGCTTATACATCGCATCCAGTGCGATCTTACCGTTCAGAGCGGTTGTGATTTGCATCTTCTCATCTTCGAGACAAGAGATGATTATCTCCTGTGCATCCGGATCATCATCTATGATCAGCAGTTTATTACGATCACCAGTTAGATTCCGCCGAAGCACATTTAACAGCTCTTCACGCTGTATCGGTTTGTTCAGAAAATCCACCGCACCGAGAATCATACCACGTTTTTCGGTGGCTACGATACTGACAACCACAATAGGTATATGCCGAAGTGTTGGATCAGCCTTTAGTGATTTCAAAGTTTCCCAGCCGCTCACTTCCGGCATTAATAGGTCGAGAGTAATCAGATCCGGCTTATGTTCTCTGGCGATCTTTAAGCCATGTTTGCCGGACTGCGCCGTTAACGCTTTGCATCCGAATTCTTCAACATAGTGCTTCAATAAGAATCTTGAATCCGGCTCGTCATCAATGATCAGAATCAAATGATCGGCAGATTGCATTTCACCTCCGACTACCTTTTCTGTGGATTCAAGTTTCAGGACGTGCTCTTCACCCTCATCCAACTCACTTATTTCGGCATCGTTCAAGTCAAGCACTATGGAAAATGTGGTGCCCTTATTGAATTCGCTGCTGACTTTCAGTCTGTATCCCATCAATTTGCACAAGGACTTTGATATCGCCAATCCTAAGCCGGTTCCGCCATACTTTCGCGATGTACTGGTGTCAGCCTGCTGAAACGGTGCAAAAATCGCTTCCATCCGATCCGGGGCGATACCGATACCTGTGTCGGATACCTCTATCCTCATTAATTGACCGTCTGTCGGATCAGTTATCAGTTTGACGGTTATGCCGCCTTCTTCCGTGAATTTGATTGCATTCCCGATCAGGTTTATCAGCACCTGTTTCAGTTTAGCTTCATCTGTCCCGACAGGCTGAATATTATCCGGCATTTTTAGCTTCAGATAGATGTCTTTCGACCTCACCATCTGCTCAAATTGGGGGATGATTCCCTCAAACAATTGATCGGGCTCAATTGTTCCGATTTCCAGCTCCATCCTGCCGGCTTCAATCTTCGAGATGTCAAGCAGATCGTTGATCAGCTCAAGCAGATGCGTGCCGTTAACAGCTATTCGGTCAAGATAAGTTAAATCTTGCTCTCGCAGGTTCTCCGCCTTGTTTTTGAGCAATATATTTGCAAATCCGATCACTGAATTGAGCGGCGTTCTAAGTTCATGACTCATTCGTGCCAGAAAGTCACTCTTGGCTCGGTTAGCTGCTTCAGCTTCTTCTTTTGCCAGTTCCAACAGATGTTCGGCAACCTTTCGTTCGGTGATGTCGCGCATGACTCCCTGTACACCGCACGGACGACCGTTCTCATCGAGAAGCATCTTTGCATTTAGTGACGCATCAACGACCGTGCCGTCCTTAAACTCCATAAGAAGCTCATAATCTTTGACAACGTGATCCTTAAGCAGCTTGCGCATTAGAACATTTCGGTCGGCAGGGTTGTGATAGAAATCGGTCACCGGACACCCAAGCACCTCTTCCGGCTCATAGCCGCATACTCGCACCGAAGGGCTGATAATGGTCAGGTAACCTTTCAGATCTGTCTGGTAATAAAGATCCTGAAATGACTCGAAAATGGTTCTATATCTCTCCTCATTTTCCTTCAGCGCTTTCTCGGTTCGGTTACGCGCTGTCATGTCTCTGAAAATACCACGCGTTGAAATCGGCTCACCATCTTCAAATCGGCAGTTAACGCTGCCCTCAACCTCAACAACTTGTCCATTCTTTGTCACAAATTTCGCTTCCAGACGCCTGGTAGCACCCCCGCTAAGGATTTCACCGAACGCTTGTCGGCAATGTTCTAAACAAGATCCGTGCAAAATCGAGAATATGGAATTACCGATGACTTCGTTTTCTTCATATCCCAGTGTTTTTAACCAGGTACTGTTCACATACTGAATCTCACCGTCGGCTGCAACCGCCTGGATCAAATCACTCGCATTGTCAAAAAAGTCCCTTAACATCTCCTCGCTGTCCCGCAGAGCGTCCTCAGTTGTTTTCTGTTGGGTGATGTCCCGAAAGACAATCACACTGCCGGTAAAATCGCCTTGTTGCATTGGTGTCACAGTACAGAAGATGCTTATCGGTGTGCCGTCTTTGCGAATGAACAGGTCGTTTTTGCTGTAAGTAAATGATCCGGATGCTTTCTGTCCGGAATAAAACCACACGTTGTCATACAGCTCTTTTCCAATTAACTCATTTTTGTCATAGCCTAACAATTTTTCAGCAGTTGGGTTCATAAAAGTCACATATCCGTCATGATCCAATACACAGATTCCTTCGCCCATTGAATCGGTAATATTCTGCAGGTAGTTTCGCGTCCGTTCAATCTCTTCCTGGAAGCTTCTCATGTTCATCACCGAGTTCCAGTTCTTCAGCAATGAATCTACGAGTGAATAAAACTCTTCCTCGTCCAGCGGTTTTTTAACGTAGTAAATATCCTGCTGAAGACTTTTGCGTATCTCGGTTGAGGCGACATCCTGATAAGCCGTTACGATGATAATGATGACTTCCGGATCAATTTTGCGCAGTGCGGATGCAGTCTTTAATCCGTCCATGATCGGCATCCGAAGATCAAGGATGCAGAGAGGTACTTTGCTGCCGTTATCATAGAATTCGCAGAATTGCTCAAGCAGGTATTTGCCGTCATCAAAGGTATGGATTTCATAATCAAAAGGATCGGAAGCTTCAGCGGCGAAACCGAGATCGTCCTTACGCTCAAAGATTATCCGGTAATATTCGCGCAGGCTTTGATCGTCATCCGCTATGAAGATAGTTTTATTCAACCCATTCCTCAAGGTGTCGTAAAAGGAGCGTTTGCCACCTATTGACAGTTGAATCAATGTGTGGTGAAGCGGAAAGCTTAGATTTTTTAGAGATGCGCATGTTGAAAGATAATAAAATATAGTATCATATTGCAAGATATAGTTCTGATTTAGTAATTTTGTGATTGGGTGATTGAGTTCCTTCTTCCTTTCCAAACTCGTCAACTTGCAAACTTAAATCGTGCTTTGGCGTGTGACGCAGTTCATTTGGTAGTGATTTATCCAATAGTTAAATTATCAAGTTGGTTGTTGCGCACACTCTATTCTAACGGGGCAGTCATGAAAGCTATCGAAAAAGCAATATCATTCGTACCGATACCTCTTCTCAAATGGATCGAACAAGGCAAAGAGGAGATGCGATTTGATTCTGTAGTTGCATTTGCCGACGTTTCCGGTTTTACCGCCATGTCGCAAACCCTCTCCGAAATCGGCAAAGAGGGTGCCGAAATCCTTACCACCATCCTAAACAGCTACTTCAGCAGCATGATCGCCCGCATTGAGCAAGGTGGTGGGTTCGTCGGAAAGTTCGGCGGGGATGCTATCACAATTTTCTTCCCGACTGATGACAAAAACAGGTCGAAAGTCACACGCACAGCAGTTCAAACTTGTTTGGATCTTCAGGCGATGATGCCGCAATTCAGAGACATCGAGACCAAAGCCGGTAAATTTAGTCTTAATATGAAGATCGGTATCGCAAACGGAAAAGTGCTGTTCCGAGTTGTCGGTGACGATGAAAACGGAAAGGAGTTTCTGCTGGCAGGCTTGCCGCTTGACCATGCCGCTGATGCGGAACATCTGGGAGAAGCAGGTGAAGTGATTTTATCAGGAGATGTTGTCAAGCTATGCGGGAAACCGAGTCAGATCGGCACTCAGCTTGAGGATGGCTTCATCCGACTGGAAAAGGATATCGAGAGTGGCTCGACAGATGCCAAGCCAAAAATCACAGCATCTCACCTACAAGATCTATCGGATGTTCAAGTCGAACGCTACATTGAACTCGCCAAACCGTTCATAGACCGTTCCATCTACCGTAGATTGTCACTCGGTCTCGATTCGGTCGGTGAGATTCGCCGCGTGTCGGTAATCTTCCTGTCATATACCGGACTCGACTACGACGGTGACAACGAAGCCGGTGAAAAACTCGACTATCTCTACCGATGGGTCAACGAGGTTGCCCTCAGATACAACGGCAGCATAAACAAGGTTGACATGGGTGACAAAGGCTCAAAAATCATCATCACCTTTGGAGCACCGACGGCGCATGAGTTTGACGTGCAACATGCAGTTTATTGCGGGCTTGAACTGACGGCAAGCAACGCACAACTTATGGAATGGGGTGTAAAGAAGAAGATGGGCATCGCCACCGGAACAGTCTTCGCCGGTGAGGTCGGATCGGCAATCAGGCAGGAATACACGGTGATGGGTCCAACCGTTAACCTGTCCGCACGCATGATGGGGCATTCGTCGCACGGTCAGCTTTTGGTTGATGACCCGACTCAGAAAATTTCGGAGTTATCTTTTCACTTCTCATATCCTTCCGAAGTACAGTTCAAAGGATTGAGCGAAAAAACAGCGGTTTATGAGACACTGGGAGTGCAGACAACCGATGACAGTACAGTACAAAGCGATGTCGAGCCTTTGATCGGTAGAGCAACTGAACTGAAGCAGATTAAAAAGGCAATCGAGGATGTTAAGAAAGGGTCTCTACAAACTCTGTTGCTGCGGGGTGATGCGGGCATAGGTAAAAGTCGTCTTGCCGGTGAAATTGTCCGATTGTCACGGACTGAACAGTTTCAGATAGCAGCGGGTGAAGCGTTAAGTTTCGGCACATATACGCCTTACCTGCCGTGGATCTCGATTCTGCGCCGATTGATGGATCTGCCCGCAGTCGGTGGTGGTCAGTCGGCACTGACGAAAATCAGAGAGATTCTGACAAGCATTAATCCTGACCTCGGATACAGGCTGCCGATAATTGCTCATTTGCTGGGGATTAAATGCCCTGACAACAACATAACACGTCATTTTGACGGGCAGCTACGACAGGAGAATCTGTTTGACTTCTTGCTGATGTATCTTCAGCAACTGATGGAAGAACAACCGTTGATGCTGCTGTTTGAGGATTCACAGTGGATTGACCAAAGTTCTCTTGAACTGTTGGTTTATCTGAAGCGCAATCTGCGTGAAAGTCCATTGTTAATAGTTATGGCTCAACGTCCACAAACTGCTGAAGAGTCACCTCACTTCAATGTCATTACCGGAAAAGGGGCGGTAACAACTTTTGACCTAAAAGAGTTTACCAAGGATGAAACCGAGCAATTTCTGCTCCAAAAACTGGTGGCTGACTCTATTGACCCCAAACTACTCGATTTTATGTTTGATTATGGTCACGGCAATCCATCCTTTACTACTGAGCTGATAAACACTTTGCAGGCTTCCAATCAATTGAAGCATATCCCGTCCAAGTCAGGATTGCAGGTGGTTGCTGATGAAGATCTCTCCGATATTGACATCCCTGATTCGCTCAACGGTATCATAATGAGTCAATTGGATCGTCTCGATGCCCAGACAGGACTGACAGTGAAGCTGGCTGCCGTCATTGGACGTCAGTTTTCGCAGGAGATGGTAAACGAGTCATATCCGGTTGAAGCTGACAGCGGGATGATCAATGCAGCACTGGATGATCTTAAGCAGCAAGAGCTTATCATGCCGGGGGATGAAGCGGATCTGTATGACTATATCTTCAAGAATCTTGTGACACGTGATGTTGCTTATGACAGCCTGCTGTTTGCTCACAGGCGGGAATACCATCGCCGGGTAGGTCTCTGTCTTGAAACACTTCACTTTTCAAACTTGCAGGAATGGAGTGAAACTTTGGCGCACCACTTCTACCACTCTGAAGATAGCGACCGGGCAACTCAATATCTTGGATCGTCCGGTGACAAGTCTTTTTACATCTTCGCAAACGACAGTGCCGAAACATATTACACGCAGGCAATTGACAGGTGTCCAAAACGGAAAGATCCCGAACGGCGGTATGTGCTGTACTCAATGAGGGCAAAGGTTTTCGCAGTAACAGGAAAACTGGATCTTCAGAAGGATGACCTTGAGAAAGCTCTGAAGCTTGCTAAATCATGCAAAAACAGTGAATGGCAGATTGATACACTCGATGAGATGATCTTCCGCTACTCCCGCATCAATGATCTTGATCAGATGAAGAAAACCATTGACAGCGCGAGGCGGGTGCTGAAGAAAGTGAAATATCCTATCGGAAGCATCCGAATCACCAGCAAGCTGGGCAGATGGCATTTCCTGAATAATAAGCATCAAAAGGCTTTGGAACAGTGGGAAATCTGTGAGATTGAGGCGAAGAAACATAAGGATGAAGCAGGGCTTTCGGCTGCACTGACAAATATCGGTCTGGCGTATCGAACGATGGGTGATGTGGACAATGCCGTGAACTTCTACAACCAATCGCTCAGGGTGGATCGGAAGTCGGGCAATAAAAAATCCGAAGCGGTCACGATGGGCAATATCGGTGCACTGTATCACCGTCAGGGTGATCCTGAGAAGGCTCTCGCAGCACTACTGCAGGCATACGAACTGGGACGTCAGATTGGCTCTAAGGAGATTCAGCGATTGAATCTTGGGAATATCGCTACACTGTATCTCCGCAAGGGGGAGCGTGAGAAGTCTCTCGATATGCAAAATGAGAAGCTGTCGGTCGAGAAGATGATGGACAACCGTCGTGGTCAGGTTTACACGCTCAGCAACATCGGAATCTGGTACGCCTTTGAGGGTGATAATGACAAGGCACTCGACTATTACAGGCAGTCATTGGATCTGATCCACGAGACCGGACTGAAACAGGAAGAGCCGCGACTGACGCTGAATATCGGTCAGGTTCAACACCTTATGGGGAGGCTAATAAAAGCACGCTCAACTTTGGAAAAAGCAGTTGAGCTGGCTATTGAGAACGACCACAAATTTGCAGAAGACTTCGCCCGACGTTATCTTGGATTCGTGCTTCTCGACCTCGACGAGCTTAAACCGGCTGAGCAGGAGTTCGCAAAGTCAAAAGAGATAGCGGAAACACTGAAGGACAAAGCCGGTGTCGCTGCAGCCAAAATCGGACTCGGTGCAATAGAGTTAATTAGAACCGGCAGCAGAACACAGATTGATGCGGGAATAAAGGAGGCTAAGGAAGCGCGTGATGCAGAGACCGCCATTCAGGGAATGATCCTGTTGGCGAAGATTGTGAAGAAGTATGAACCTTTAAGAATATTAAAGGATGCCAGAGAGATTGCTGTGCAGCACGAACGGAAATGCGACCTGAACCGGATTGATCCTCTGATTGAATCCATTGAATCGGATGAGATCTGATGATTCAGCTTACTCCTGATTCATTTGTTATTGTGATGTTTGCATTTGGAGCAATTTATTCGTATTATAGCTTTTAGATAGCAGTGCTGCCACAGTAACGACATCAGGGCGATCTTCCGGTGATAATTATCACATTAATGTGAAGAGGAGGAACTATGCGTTTGGAAAAGCTCCTGTTAATCTTTGTTCTCTTGTCCATTCCCGCTTGTTCAATTGCAGAACAAGAGATAAATGCACCACCTTATCATTGTCGCATCACTCTGACCGACGGTTCGGAGTTGCTCGGTGAGATAACCGACGATGACAGCAGCAAGGTCTATTTTAAGACTCTGTCAGGTCTTGATATGGAAATTCAGCGAAGTCAGATCGAAAAAATAACACCACTGAAGGGAGCAATAGTCGAAGGGAAATTCCGTCGGATTGATCCGAATCGGAGCAGACTATTGTTCTCTGCGACAGCGAGACCATTGGAAGCAGGAAAAGGGTACTTCGCAGTGTATGAGCTTTTTTTCGCTACACTGGCAATGGGAATCGGGGATGTCGTCTCATTAGCCGGAGGTATCACCCTCTTCCCCGGTCCATTTCAAGTTTATCACTTCTCCCCGAAAGTTACATTCTTGAACGCAGACAATATCTGTCTCGCTGCAGGTGTTATGCATATGGGGATAACGGGGTTTGACGAAGGTGATGGGTTCGGAATACTGTATGGCGTCAGCACATTCGGATCCGAAACCGCCGGAGTGACAGTTGGGTTTGGCTGGGCATATTCAGGGGAAGAGGCAGTCAATAAACCCACAGTGATGGTTGGGGGTGAAGTGCAGCTTTCCAATAGTTTCAAGCTAATTTCAGAGAACTGGTTTCCGCCCGGTGCAGAGTCTGTTTTGAGCATGTTCGGTATGCGATTTTTTGGCGATAAATTAGCTGCAGATCTCGGATTTATATTTCTGACCGAGATGAATGAAGGGTGGCCCTTCTTCCCTTGGGTAGGATTTGTATATAACTTTGGTAGATAACACCACATCAAGAATAACGATTACTATGAAATTCAAAATTCAACTCCTCTTACTATTTGCATTACCGGTCGTCTTCACCGGCTGCATTGAGCATACCTACAATCTCCGGGTGATTCAGGATCATTTTAACCTGACCTACGAAGCGCGAGGTGATCGCATGGACCTGCAGGACGGTCGTGAGCTGTTCCCCGATTCACTGGTGTGGACGTCACACCGGCGCGAAGAACAGCAGGACGACGAGACAGTACATATCCTTGAAGCTTCTCTGCCGCCTCAACCGCTGGAGCGACTGAATCAGGTTTTGAACTGGAATCGCTCTACATCTGACACTGTTCATCTGACCCGAACTGCCGAATTGAAGAAGAAAGAGACTCTGTTCGGCAGCAATTGGAGCTTTGAGATGACCTTTTTTTCACGTCGGTTTGATGATTCCTACGGCAGTATCTGGGAACATGTGCCGGAGGAATGCGGGGCGCTTGAAGATGATCAGGCAAAGGAAAACCTGACGGCAAAAGAAGTTGAACTGCTCGAAGACAAATTCGCACTCGGTATTCTGCAGTGGAACAAAGCCAGGTTTGAACGGCGGTTTGACAAGGTTTGGGCGAAGATCAAAGCGGTTCAACCCGACACGGTAATCTTTGACGATTCCATATTTGAAAAATCTAAAGTCGAATGGGAAAAACATCTTCACAAATTCCTCAGCAATCTTGAGATTAATGATCCGACTGTGGTTGATCTGAATTGGTGGGATGAAACCAGAACTATCTTCGTGGAAAAAATGACAGAAGCTACGGGTGATCAGTTAAAGAGCGAAATTGCCAACATCAGCGATGCTCTTGAAAATGAGTATCAGATAACAAAAGACCTCGAAGATGACCGTTTTAACTTTAAGGTTGACCTGCCGGGAAGCGTCACTGAGAGTAGCGGAACTGAGGAAAACGGTTGGCTGGTTTGGAGCTTCAACGGAAGGGATCTGCTGAACGAAAACCAGACATTGTCTGCAATTTCATTCAAGCCGTCCGTATGGAAGATCGGAGTCGCCGCATTTGTGGCTATTGTCCTGCTGAACTTCCTGAGACGGGGTTTTAGAGGCAGGAAAAAGGTGGAGCTGAAATTCCATTAGATGACACCGTAGTCGGGGTTGAGGACAACCCCGACTACAGTTTTCACACTCCTAACGACGTCGAGTTTGGAACAACACCGGGTTTTTTGATGTATCCGCTGTCAACCCGTTGTGGTTGACAGCACAACTTTTGTAATATCAATATGATAGCTGTCAGGTGCGGCGACCTGACAGCGGGTTCTTCATATTCAGTAGTTTATCGTCTCATTTGGTGTACATTATCCTCTGAACCGCCGTCTCGCCTCCCCCATTTAGTTGCAGAAAATATGATCCTGCCGGGAAGTTTCCGGCACTGAAATTCATCTCATCAGAACCGTTACCGACTCCTGACTCGATTGTTGACATCAATCTGCCTGTTACATCAAGTAGTGAGATTGAGTACGGCTCACCTTTTTGTACCGAGAAGCTGAAGCGTGTCTGACTGTTGAACGGATTCGGGTAAGCCGGATTTAGCACAACTGCTGTCGGTATGTATCCCGATGGTGTCAATGTTGTCCGGACACCGAGAGGATCAGCGATCACAACCCGAAATGTGAAGTTGAACCCGATGTCCTCTCCGAGGTCACCAAAATTCATATCAATCATCCGCGACCACTCTTCATCCTCGCCGTTCCAGAATATGCTGCGGTTGGTCGGATGCTCCTGCCCGTCATCAGAAATAATTGCCAGACTGTCTCTCTCATCATCGAGGATTGCGTTTACACCGACATGAAAATCAACCTCGTCATTAAATGAGATCTCCAGATCGGTAAAATCAATGACATTCCATACCGGGACTATGGTCACCGAATCATCCTGACCTGCTATCTCATCGCTAAACAGAATATCATCAAAAGCGATATTGATCGAGTCTATCAACTCGCCGGGGTAGCCCTCTTCCCTGTTCTGTTCTCCACTCTGCCAAACATGTACACTCATACCCGGCGTTCCCTGCTCACCGAACAGGTAAAAGATGGGAATATGCGCCTCTACAATTGTAAATGGAGCGAACGGAGGTGTATAGCGGACGTTGAAATGGGAGTCCCCCAATTCATCAATGTCAGGAATTGTCCAAAAGAATGAGGTAATCATCGGATCACCATAGTACAGCGTTGTATCACCTTCATCTATTCCTGTGATTCTGTCGCTTTTCTCGCCTATGTAATCTGGATTTTCGACCCGGCGGGCACTCCGCTCTGCCGAAAGTGCGGAAGTTATAAAAAGAGCCAATGATACAAGTATGATAAAAGTTGTTCGCATTGAGATTACTCCGTTCAGATTTAATTCACGTTTCTACTAAATATAAAACGAAGTGAAGAACCTGTCAATAGAGGATAGATTCTTCACTTCGTTTATCTATACTGTCGGGGAGGATGGACATTCCTGTCCATCCTGCAGTGACAGGAATGTCACTGCTCCAGTTCTCACTGTTGTCAGCTCGCCGCCGCTGACGGCTTAACTAGCGCAGCAACACTACCTTTCGTGTCAAATGCCTGCCGGATGCGCTGACTCTGATGAGATAGACACCGCTTGCAATGTCAGCAGCCTGAATTGACAGTGTATGCCTGCCTGCGCTGTAGCGTCCCTCAGCAATCGTGCGAACGGAGCGTCCGGTAAGGTCGTACAGTGCTGCTGTCACAAAGCCACTTTCAGACAAGTTTATCGGTATGATGGTCACCGCATTGAACGGATTCGGATACGGCTGACCGATTTCAAATGTCTGTGGAATCACGGCTTCATCAGAGACAGACTGCGGATCACCAATCGCAAGAATGATCGGTATTTCAACCGTTCCACCCCGTCCATCTGTATTAAAGACAAGTGTTGAATTTAGACTGATGTCATTCTCCAAACCTATACCACTGAACGACAGCTCAAGACTACTTTCTCCATCCGGCTCAAGGCTGCCTTCTACTGCTGAGACAATGCTGATCCAATCGGTCGGGCTCTCGATGTTACACACGCGGATCAAGCGTTCATCACCGTTCTGTACCATGCCGATCAGGTTGATTTGCATCGGGCTGTAGCTGTCAGTTACACTGAGCCCGTCACCCAATATCTCGTTTTCAGCAGCGGCAACCGAGGACACATATTCCACCTCGCCGCTGGTCGGATCCGCGCGGTATATGTCGAGATCCCCCGCCTGCAATCCCGCTGAGATAATCAGATCGTAATCACTGTCAGGATCGTCGTACCATGCCAATCCACGTATGGTAATATCCCCGCTGTCAATGACATTGAGCATGTTTCCTTCAGCATCAATCAGCAAGGGTAACTCATCGTCCTTGCCAACCCAGATATTGCCGTCATTATCAATCGCAAGACATTTGTTCGGGTTAAAGGGACCGTCAATTCGATCAGCAATCTCACCTTCGAGGGTCAGTTTGTAGATGGTCGCATTTGAGCTTCCGTATAAATACTCACCGTCCCAGGCGAGGTCATACAGTCCTACACCTGAAATCTCATCAGGGAGAACTCTGCTTTCAACTATGTTCCCGTTCCGTGCGATCTTGTAAATATAGTTCGGATCACCGTTGTTGTTGCCTCCGGCAACATAGAAATGATCTTCCACAAGCACCACACCCTTCAACCGTCGGTCATCGCTGTTAACGGCATGATCCGCAATGGTTTCAAACAGATCTAAAAAGTCAAGCTCTGCACTCCAGCGCAGCGGTCCGTTACCGCTGTTGCTGAATGTGAACTCGCGACCGGTAGAATCGTCAACCTCCATCTGCAGGCTCATCCAGGCTGAATCCGAAACGAATTGGCTGAATCGCAGTGCAAAGTTAACCTCTGCGGTATCATCCACCGGGACATTGATGACCTGACTCATCGTCAGCCAACCGTCAATTTGGGCGGTCAGAGTCCGTTCACCAGCCGGAGATGATTCGATCATGAAATTCCCGTCGGCATCGCTGAAGGTGATTATCCGAAAACCGTTGATTGACAGATGCACACCCTCTACCGCCTCACCGGAAGCGAAATCTGTGACCTGTCCTCTGATCGCTCCGACATCACCTTCGATTATAAAACTGCCAAAATCGGGAATGGAGTTCCGCTCGTAAATCCCCCAGAAAAGCTCAATCGGCTCATCGAGCGGACCATCCAGTTCCAGCTCCACCAGCCCGTCAGCGTCACTCTCCCCGACATAGTATATCGCATCATCCTCGCTGCGGACGCAAAGCCTTGCACCTTCGACAGGCTCCTCTTCCGCTGAGATCGTTGCTCTGATAACATCCTGTCCGACGGCGATTTCACCGTCAAAGTCCACCACAAGCTGCTCAGGCTGTTGGATGCGATACTCCAGCGCAGGATCACCGAGCCAGATGTAAGCGCGGGTGTTCATCCGACCGATGACGGGATAAGCACCGTTCCTATGCACATTATCAAAAAAAGGCACCATCTGAGCCATAGTCCAAACAGCATTATACCCCAGATCGAAATTCCCTTCATCGAACCATCCACGAAACAGTGTTGAATCAAAAAAATGATTCCCGCTGGTGTATGTTGATATCACACTTCCATGAGCAGAGACAGAAGCCCCATTCCAATGTTTCTGAAATTTCTCAATCAGACAGTCGGTGAAATATGTCGCGATGTTTGCGTTCAGACAGGCTGATGAGACGTAGATGAACGGACGATTACGGTTAGCCATTCTGTTAACAAGAGCACCGTTGATATTCTGACCCTGTCGCCAACCGACTCCTCCTGCTGCATTACCGTGCCCTCGATAGTTAAAGAACCCAATGCCCGCTTCGTTGATGTTCTCAATGATGTCATCGTTATCTACGTCATCAATACCGTAAAGCTCAGTCCACTCAGGACGAGGGAAAAGATATTCGTAGGTCGCAACTCTACGCTTGCATTCAATATAGTGCCGCTCACCATCTTCAAGCTCTCGATGTCCCACCAGAATTGCTCGTTCCAGCCATTCGCTGTCATCCTGATCTTCAAATGACCACATAAGATAGTCCATCAGCTTGTCAACCTGAACCTCCAACTCTCCAAGCTCATCTCGCTCATAGGTCAATCTTCCAACTGCCAGCTCAAGCAGATGATCGTCGTACCGGTCACCATCGCGAAACTCGACTTGCTCATCGAGACAGCAGTACCAGTTGTCACTGTGTGAGGAGACAGGTACGGGATCTTGCCAGCCGGGATCTTCCGGATCCCAAAAGAACATCGGGACATGATGATCGTCTTCGTCGCCGTCACCGATGATGAACAGGTACTCAAGCCCATCCTCAAAGCGGTCGCGAATTTCATCGCGAATGTCTTCCGGTTCGATTTCGTCATCAACCAGCCACACATCAGCCCGTAAGCCCGTGTTATGATGGAAGTCTATAAGCGGTTGAGCGACTTCCTGCGCATCTTCCTGCATGACAAACAGCATCCTCACGGGTTCGATTTCATCGGCATCGAGCTGTCTCGGATCCGGTGGATTGAGCAGTGCGGTTTGATGCAACTTGTTCATCCGACTGCTTGGATAGCGTGATCGGACGATGTTTTGGACATTCCCCGGCACAAAGTCAATGCGGACAGTGATGCTGCTCGCAACCTCCAACTGCTGATATGCAGGGACATACCGGATCGGTGCTACCGACATTCCGGTGACGTAAACCCCGCCCCACCCCTCGGCTCTGCCTACATAGGAGTTCTCAGATGGAGTCGGTTGATTTGACTTATAGGCGTCAAACGATTTCTGAAACGGTGGTGGTGGTGATCCATCATCACGGCGAGGTGTCTGTTTGGGGTATAGATTGAACTGTCCTGCATCCACCCAGTTTACGCTGACTATCTCAGCGGTGGCTTGGGTTCCATCAGGTAATCGGATCATCTCACTCAGAAATGGAATTTCCGGCGCACCGATAGCTCCGGAACCGTAGAAAGAGGAACCGTTGAACGAAATCCGGTGGAACTTCTCAGCGTCAGCCTGAACAGTCCTGACGAAAAAGCCGCTGATATCCCACCTGACCAACAGATGCGACTCATCCTGCTCAAGCAGTGTTAACTGAGGTGTTGCCGGCTTGGGGTCTCCGTTTAAGGGATGCCATGCAGGTGCAGCCGTAAGAGTAGTAACTGACAAAACTGCCACCACTACAGCGGTTAAAAACACTCTGTGAATAAATAAACTGTTTTCATTCATGATTAAACCTTTACCTTCGTCACACTGCTGCAACATGGGTAGATGGACTGAAAATTTGTCATTCCGAACTTGATCCGGAATCTCCTATATATCGTTGGAGATTCCTGCTTTCGCAGGAATGACCGCTTGTTTCCTGCTGTCAACCGCGGCGGGTTGACAACGGAGACTCTGGCAATTGGGACATTAAGAGATACGAACCGTGCTCCTGCTATATTTGTTACGGTTCAGGGCAGATTTACGCCTCTAACCTATCTCAATCTCGTCACCCTTATACAGGAATCGCTTGACCTTGCGGGTTGAGGTTTTCTGGAACTCCTCTTCAACGATTCTAAACCGTCGTACCCGTTTGTAATCAGCTATGTCCTGCTGAGTTTCGGTGATTTCCCCCTTGATGAGTTCATAAATGTCCTTATCAGACGGTTTCTGATCTAGCGCTTCATAGTGCAGATCAACCTGCTCATAATCAGGATTTATCAGTGCGATGATTTCCTCACCATACCCTGACTCGCGCGGTTTGCCGAGAACCAGCGATTCAGCGATGAATTTGCTCTGATTCAGGTAATGTTCCACTTCCTCAGGATAGACATTCTTCCCACCACCTGTCACCAGCATGTTCTTTTCTCGACCCATGATCTGCAAGTATCCATCGGGATGAATCATACCAAGATCACCTGTCATGAAAAAGCCATCTTTATCCATCACCTCATCGGTAGCTTCCTGATTCTGGTAGTAACCCATAAAAATGTTCGGTCCTTTTACGCATACTTCACCGATCCCCTGTTTGTTCTTGTTTATGAGCTTACATTCAACATCGGGAATGTTAGGACCAACTGTTATATCGCGGGTTTTCCAAGGAGGGCTAAGATGTGTTATAGGGCTGGTTTCTGTTAGACCGTATCCCTGTAACATTGTAATACCGAGACGATTGAAGAATCTATATGTAGTCGGATCAAGCGGACCACCACCACTCGCAAATATCTTTACCGTACCAAATCCTGCTTTTTCACGCAGACCCTTGAATATCTTCTTGCCAAGTTTTAATCCAATCTTTTCAGCAGCAGAAACCACACCATACATAGTGTTGAAAGCTTTCTCTTTACCTTTTTTACGAATACCGCGAAGAATGCCTGCGTGCATTTTCTCGTATAGCAGCGGAACTCCAACCATCAAGGTTACTTCTGTATCCTTAATGCCACTGACAATATCACTGCTTTTCAAGCTCTTTGCATATGTGACCGACGCCCCACAATACAAGGGCAGCAAAAATCCACATGTCGCTTCAAAAACGTGGTGCATGGGTAGTACAGAAAGAAACGTGTCTTCTGTCCCAACTGGAAACACTCTCGAACCTTGAGCTACGTTTGAGATGATATTGCGCTGACTCAGCATGACCCCTTTGCTGTGACCGGTTGTACCTGATGTGTATAGAATAGCAGCAAGTTCGTCCAATTCACGCTTGGGGAATTTCACCTCAATATCACGTCCCTGTTGAATGACATTTTCTAAGAGAATAGTGTCATTATCATCAGGAACTGCGTCGAAACAGACAATCTTTTCTAAGGTATCAATCTTAGCCATTTCATTAATCACTGACAGATACTGTCCGGAAACAAACAGGATTTTTGTGCCGGAATTTGCCAGTATATGTCGAATACCGTTAGGCGGCATAAGCCTGTCAACCGGAACCACAACCGCTCCGGATGTCTGGACTCCGAGATAGCAAAACGCCCATTCCGGACGATTCTCTCCAAGAACGGCAACACGGTCGCCTCGTTTGATCTCTTGACCTATTAGCCAGCGAGCAATACTATGAGCATTGTCTTTCACTTCGTCAAAGGTCAAGACCTCATAATCGTCATTAGCCCATCTACGCATTGCGGGATGAGGACCAAAGTCTTTCGCACTACGCTCTGCGAGTTCGCTTAACGGGAAAAGCCCTCTATCAGGGCGAAGATGTGATTCGTAATCAGCCACAGGAACCTCACTGTGTTAAAGGATAGTTAGATAAAGTAATACGGAGGAGCAAGATTGTCAAGAGTGTAAGGGCTATTACGGTTAACAGTAGTATATAGAACCCATCCGTACAATAAAATAGTGCTGTTTCGCCACGAAGTACACGAAGATCACGAAGAAGAGAAGAGAAAAGGCTTCATGATCTTCGTGGTGAGAGTCTTCACTTCAGAGTCTGTCCGATAATGCGGGTAACCGCTGTCAACCCGCTGCGGTTGACAGCCTAACTTATGGAATATCAATTAGGTGACTGTCAGGTGCGGCGACCTGACAGCGGACTATTGGTATTACAGGACAGACTCTTCTGCGTGTCTTCCTCGCACACAGGCTGAAGCCTGAACTCTGAACACAGAATAGCGAGGAAACTTAAAATAGTCCTCCCAATCTGGCTAACTCACTTGCAAACTTGCTAACTTTTTCACTTTATTACTTCTTACTACTGTGACTATGTGAATAAACTTTGAAAATTTTGATATTGGTAACCATATATTTTGGTAAAAGCGAATCACTAACTTATGGAGAAGAAACATGTTACGAGCAACTATCTATGTACTAATCGCACTTTTTCTGACCATCGGCTGCCAGGATGACGACAACCCCGTCGCGCCGCCTGTGCCGAAGTATGACATTCAAATCACCAACCTGCCGACATCAATCACCTCCCCCGAAGGCGTTAGCCATGAAGTGATCTTTCAGGTCACTGTCATCAACAACGCAACCAACGAAGTGGTCGAAGGAGCAGCCGTCGCTCTTGCCGTTCCACTCGGTCAGGGATCAATCACACCGCAAACCATGCCCACCGATGTGCACGGAACCGTCGAAGCGATGTACAGTTTCGACATGCCGTCCGGTAAATCAACCACACCTATATTTATCACGGCGGAAAAGCAGAGCACTATCGCTATCATTGTCCTTGACGGCACGACACGACCTGTTGAGCTGCTGCTGACTGCGGATGAGACGCTGCTGTTTCCTGAAGAGAATGAATCTGTCGAAGTCAACCTGACCGCTGCGGTGACTGACGAGCGCGGAATGGGGATTGCCGGAGTGAAGCTTTTCTTCGAGCTGATTGAAACGGAAGAAGACAGCACTTACGGAGCGTTAACCCCGATATCAACGACTGATAAAGAAGGTCTGGCTCAATCCACCTTCCGTTCGATGGGCGGACACGGAACCATACACATCCGCTGTTCGGTGGATGAAGGAGAAGACTTTCTCGATGTCAAGGATGAGGTGGCGATCAGGATCGTTGAACCCTTGCAGGGAGGAATACTATTTCTCAATGCAAGTGAGAACTACATCTATGCCGATAACGGTGTAACAGATGCCATTGTTCGCGCGGTATTAAAGGACAGGTCGAATCAAGCCATTGAAGGGGCAGAGATTATCTTCTCATCCAATAACAACGGCGCGATTAGCTCACCGCATACCACCGATTCACTGGGAATCGCACTCTCAGTATTCACCGACATCGGTATCCCTTCGATGAACGCACTCGGAGAAAGGGAACCGTGCACGGTAACAGCCTACTATTACCGCCTTGGTTTGGCAGAATCCATCGAAATTGATATCCGTCCACAGGAACATGTGGACAACATCGTGCTGGCAGCCGGAAAAGCTACGATGCATGCCGGCAGTCGTGATACAACATGGGTCAGAGCTACGTGTTTCCTTGATCGTTCTCGAACTCAGTTAGCCCCTGAGGGTACGATGGTGTACTTCGAGCAGGATAACTGGATGGGGTCATTCACGCAATCACAAGTTCCGGTAGGACGCACCGGTACTGCACAAACCGCATATGTTGCAGGTACTCAAGTTGGGCAAGCCATAATTAGAGCTATTGTAGTGAATGAAGATTGGGAGTATGTTCACAGCAATGAAGTAATCATTGACCTGATCCCCGGTGCGCCTGCAAGCATTTATGTTCAATCCAACCCGTCGGTTCTGCGTATCGGTGAAGCGGGTGAGCAGTCAATGATTCTCGCTTCTGTCGTTGATTCATTCGGCAACCCGGTCAGGGACGGTTCGGTTCTCGTTCAGTTCTCAACAACTCTCGGAACGGTTGATCCACCGTCAACTCCGACAGATTCGGGTCATGCAATCGCATTCCTTCGTCCTGGTGTCGAGGCAGGAGTAGCTATTGTCCGTGCAACCGTTTTGGGATTAGAACCTGCTGAAACGGCGGTGTCATTCATCGCCGGAGGAGGGAGTTCTATTAATCTCGGTGTTGATGATTTACAGATTCCAATTGGTGGATTCACCAGAATCCATGCTACTGTCCGCGATGCTAACGGTAACCTCATTGAAGTACCGACTAAGGTTGTTATTGTTCTGCTGACAAATGATGTGCCACCGGAAGCTGGCAACATAAATGGGAATGATCCATTCTACTGCGATACCGTTTACACCTCAAATGGAATAGCAACATTTACATTCAATGCAGGAACCCGAATAGGACCACAACTGATCCGAATATATACTCTTGATGAGGATGGAAATCCAACCGGAGTTCGTGCAACCATTAGTACTCTGATGGTCGTCGGCGGACCTCCGGCTATTCTTTCACTTGGCTGGGAAAATGACGTTCGTGATGCCGGAGGAGGAAGCTGGATACTTCCGGTATCAGCACATATAACGGATCAATACCGTAACCCCGCGAGGGATGAAATCGTCGTAAATTTCAGAGTTGATCCGGTCGGTTCTATCGAAAGTCATGCATTTACAAACGGTGGACGGGCTGTTGTTGATCTGACATATCACAGCGAGCATGTCTTTGAGGAAGTTACAGTCACCGCTTATCTTCTGACCGAGGACGACTCACTCGGACAGACGTTGACCTTCCAGTTGCCTTTCCAAGGTGGCGAGCTTGAGCTGCATGTTGATCCGAACAACTGGATGTTTGACAGAGACGAGCCGGATAACATTTGTGATATCCGGGTGTGGGCGATCCTGCATGATGGACACGGAGTTTTGATCAACAATGCACCGATACTGTTCACATCTATTCGAGGTAAGTTTTGGTATGACAATCGCGCCGGAGATCAGGTGGACTTTGAGATCTTTGAACCTCGACCTGTCAGACGACACACCGGACCTGTCAATGACGGTGGCAATCCCAACGAGCGACAAAATGACGATGATCCGGACGGTCATGCGGTAGTATGGCTGAGAGGAATAATGGACGACTTCTTCCTCGATCCGTTCAGTATGGAGGTGACAGTCCAGATCGAGGCGAATGTAGAGGGTTACGACGATGTATTCGCCAATCCTGCATTTGTGGTGATGACGAGGCATTGAGATTCACAACGGATTGAACGGATGAAGCAGATTATTAGGGAGCAAGGGAGAAGATGAGAAAGTAAGAAAATCATTTATCACCACGAAGTTCACGAAGCGCACGAAGAAGAAACAGATTAAACACTTCGTGTCCTTCGTGCTCTTCGTGGTTAAAACCTTGATTTCAGTTGTGAATCTCTAAAATACATGCAAAAGGACAAGAAACAATGAAACTGCTAATTAAATTACTATTGATAGCTGTAGCTCTGCTTGGGTTGTGGTCAGGTGAATCCTTCGCTGAACCACCGACGTATTACACGTGGTTGACCCACTTTGAGCGGACTCGCTTCAATGAATACATAAGGTTTTGGGAAAGGGATTCATCATTTGGCACAATCAGATCTAATGATTATATCGCAATTATGGGTAATCCGCTGTTAGGATTGGTCATTACGTCGCAGGATCGTTTCATTGGGAATAATGAAAACCTGAACTTTGAGCATATCTTCAACGCTCCCCCCTACGAGTTCCCGGAGTCGTATCCGCATCTGAGGCATCGAGCCAGTCCTCGCATTTCAGATATAAACGGCAGAATGATGACCCGGATAAGAATGTATGGTAATGGAGGAATAGAATTCTATCAACATCCACTGGGTAATCCTCACGGTGACAGTTTGGTGATGTCAATTGCTGCACCATACAATCGAATTATCTATGTAGATGGTCAGGTGGAAGTTGAAGGAGTGCTTGCCGGTCGAGTGACAATCTATTCCTCAGGCGAAATGTGGCTGGTTGATGATATCCGTTATGTAGGTGCTGACCAACGAACCGGACGTTTCGGCAGGACACGAGAAGAAATGCGGGACTTCCCACACGTGCTGGGTTTGGTGTCGGATCAGAATATTATCATCAAGAACACAACTGCAAACGGTCGTGAGAATGGATGGGCTTTTGGTGGACAGGTCAACAGAACTGATAGGCATTCCATCGTCATCAATGCTGCATTGATAGCGTTGAATGAGTCGTTCACATTCCAGCACCAAAACGATAGATTCAACCGCTATCAGGGACCTACACCGGATGACCGCGGCATAATCCACCTGACCGGAGGTGTAACTCAATATCGGCGCGGGTATGTGCATCGGTCAAATCATCAGAGTACAGGTTATGGCAAAGATTACATGTACGACTACCGCTTAGAGACAACAGGACCGCCGGGATTTGCACCGGGTGAGTATCCTGATGTCAGCGGCAACTATGACGTACTTGACCTGTTCGTCGGTCCTTATACACTGCAAAACACTCACGCCCGAAAGGTCATTATCCGCCGTGGTGTCGAGGTCAACCTGATGGGTGGCAATTCGCTGACCGTGCGCGATAGTTTGATCGTTGAGGGAACGGAGGAAGAACCTGTCACTTTTCGCTCAGTGCTACAAAACGGAAGGAGCAGGATTGCGGTCAACGGGCATAACCGCTCGCTGATTGATTTGAACCATGCTACATTTAGCCGGAATGTCACGGTCAGAATGCAGGCGAATAGCATCGTTGTGAATAACTGCGAATTCGGAACGGATGCCGATTTTGAAGGGAATGTTACACTCAACAGCAGTCGTTTCAATGAACAAGTACGCATCATTGCATGGGATGATGTTTCAATCAGCAGGTCATTGTTCATGGATGGGATCACATTGACAGGCAACCTCCGCAACGGTGAACTGATTAACAACACCATATCAGGCGGCAGGTCAGCCGGAGTTGAGATTCATCGCTTTGACAGCCTTCGACTCGTCAATAACATCATCAGTGACAACCGCTACGGCATCGTCAACCGTCACTGGAACCGACCGACCGTTGAGTATTGCGATGTTTACGGCAACCGCAGTGGTGATTACATAGATTGTGAGCCGGGGGAGGGCTCAATATCGGTCACTCCTCGCTTCATTGATCCCCGCAATGACAACTATCGTCTTGCATGGAACTCGCCCTGCATTGACGCAGGTGACCCGGCTTCACCGCATGATCCGGACAGCACACGAGCTGACATCGGCGCATTCTACCGTGATCGGAACCTGAGCGTATCGGACGCGCCGACAGTTCCGGATCAGTTCAGAGTAACAGCATCGCCGAATCCGTTCAACAGCACTGTAACGGTTCAATTCACTCTGACTCACTCAGAGACTGCTCGGTTAACAATCTATGACCTACAAGGACGGAAAATCCAATCACAACGAGAGACCTTCACAGCAGGGGTCGGAAAGATAACGGTTAGCGGTGAATTGCTGGGCAGTGCGGGTGTCTATTTTGCGCGCCTGTCTGCTGGAGATCAGGTAGGAACAGTTAAGTTGGTGTATGTGCCGTAGGAAATTCACAACAGATGAAACGGATTAAGCAGATTAAAGCGGGGATGGCGGACATTCTTGTCCGTCTGCATGGACAGGAATGAGTTCTTTGATTTATTCAGAAAACCTTCGCGTCATTCCCACGAAGGTGGGAATCCAGTCCTACATTGACTTTCTGGATTCCCGTTTACACGAGAATGACGAAAGATATCAAACTACTTAATATTTCAGTGAACTCATCCCCGTCCTCTCTTGCAGGAGCAACAATATCCCAACTCACCCGTCAAAAGAACGCATGAGACAAGAGTTGCGCTTGTCATCTGTTATTATTAAATTTATACTCTGCTACAATCTGTTACTGTTTTCAACACATGTTAAACAAAACTATTCTATTCCAAGTAAGAAGAGTCTTGGTTGTGGTCAGCATAGTTGCAGCCGGATTTGTTCTGTCAGTACAGAAAGCTGCGGGTTGCTGGGGACCTATTGCAATTGAGAAATTGATCAGTGAGAGCTCCGTTATAGTAGTTGGAGAAGTAACCAAGATTATTAATTCTCCAAATACTCCATCACCGGAAAATGACGCAATGGTAACGGGGGAGAAGCGACTAATCCAAAGACCTACAATGCAAGACACTGCATATATTACAGTGTCAAGAGTATTCAAAAACACATTACCGGACACGAAAATCGGAATCGGTGACCGAATTCCATTGACGGTAATTGCTTCAGACAGCGCATTTTGGACTTCTATAATAATTTTCGATCACCCAAAGCCAATAGGAACGTTCGGTATTTGGATTATTGAGTTCAAAAACAACAAATACTATGCTTTTCATCCTACGACTTTGCAGCCATTAGCAAATGAGGAAGAAATCGTGAATATCATTAACAATCAGAAAAATAATCCATAACATCCTTCTTCCTTTCCCACGTTCTAACATTCTAACTTCAGATCAACTCACGTAGCCAGTCCATATCTATATTCGGGCAGGTGCGGTTGTCGCCGGACAGCTCATAGTGACCGATCAGCTCTGCATCGGGATACTCTTTCCTCAATCGCCGGATCAGATTGGTCACAGTCTCAAATTGATGCATCGTGAACTGCTTTTTTCCAATGAGACAGATGCCGATGCTGCTGCTGTTGTATCCTTTCGCATGTGCACCGATTACTTCCATCGGTCTCCCGATCTGCGCAGTTCCATCCAACCAGAATTGAGGTTGCTTTAATTTGAACACTTCCTCTGTCGGATATCCGTTCATAATCACATAATGATACCCGATCCGGTCGTACCCACACTTGCGATGCCACTCGTCGATCAACGCAACGTTCCCGTAAGGTGAGTCGCTGCAATGAAGTATAATTCGATTAATATTTCTCGTCATGTCGTTGTCCTCTATTGAATAAACAGCTTGAACAGAGCAACCGCGATACCGACCGCAAGGCTCGCCATGACACCCCAAAGCCTGTATTCACGCCGTTCTATCTTGACTCTGAATGCGCTGTTTCTATCCACCTTGTGAGTCAATCCATCGTGACCGTTGCCGTTGAGCATCCTGTAGATGTTTTTAACATCATCTTTCACCTCTTTGACATTATCGTGGATCATCTGTATTAGTTCGTTATTCATGGTTTGTTGATTTGTGTGATTTTCAATCAAGTCATTGCGAATCCACGTAGTGGGTGAAGCAATCTCTTCGTATTATGTAAGAGATTGCTTCGTCAATCCTTTCCTCGCAATGACAGAAGTCCATGCAGAGCGGACAGAAATGAGTTCTTTGATTTATTACTGATTTCGTTATTCCCGTGCCGTGTGGCATTGGCTACTTGTTGCCAATGTTTCTTTATTAATGAAACACGGGCAATGAATAGCCCGTGCCACCCAAAGTCACTCCCCTTCAGACAAAAACCGATACCCATTCACCTCAAGGAATTCATCAAAATCCATCCCACTCCCCGTCGAGCAAGCAATGCAGTACAATCTATCCGAAAGATCGTACTCGCCCCAGATTGCGCCGGCGTAAGCTACAACTGTTGTCGTGTCTGCGAGTGTGCATAGTTGAACTGTCGCCACGTCAGCAGGAGCTTCATGCACTTCATTGTTCGAATAGATAAAAAACGTCTGCGCATCCTCGGTCAAACCTATTAGTGGCAACATTAAGATCAATATTGTAACTACATATCTCATTGGTATAACCTGTATTTTCGGTTCAGATAGCTGCGAATCCGCTTCACATCAGCAGAAGACAGCTTGCTTCCGTCACAAAGGATGTATTCAGCGAGATAACCACCGATGTAGTTCGTCCAACTGATTGAGCCGAAGTAATCCATCTTCCACGATTTTCCACTATAACCTGTCGCAACTCCGTCAACAGTCCCGTTCCAAAATCGGTTGAGGTTGTCGCCTTCAGCCTGAAACTCCAGAAGACCATAAGAAGTAGTCGGTTGAGTAACACCTGTCATCGTTCTGTACACACCTCCGTCGCTTCTCATGTCCAGCGATCCGGCTCCGGTTTGGCGTATCATCGTGTCGTTCACATCTCCATCCGCAAAAATGAATGCACGCTCATAGGTCGTGCTGGTGAACAGGATCACTATGAAGTGATGAGGTGACGACAACGTAACAGCACCGTCTGAAAGTTGATAAGTATCATCAACCTCATCAAACTGCAGAGCAGGACGACCGTTGATTTGGTTGATGTTGTACAGAGCACGTTTGGAGGCGCTCGGCGGCTGCCCGTCACTTCCGTTGCCGGATCTATCTGTCCACAGCGAACATTGACCGGACGCATCGGTATAAACTCCGCTTGACGCATCCCACCAGATCTGAACCACATCGCTTCCAAGTTTTGCAGGGGTCCATTCGAGCGCTGTCTCTGTCCCCAAATCCCGTTGGATTCGACCCCACGAACTATCTCGTCCCCACTTTCCCGAACCTGACAGGACGATCAGGAAGATAAATAGTGTTACTATCTTTACTGTTCGCATATCAACTTCCACTCAACTTCAAACGTGTCATCAACAGTGGTTGCGAAAACCATGCGCACATACCCGCCCACAAATAGCCGCAAGGGATACAGGTAGTAACGGTTGGTGTCTTCCAACGGTTCAAATCGCCAGTTGCCGTACTGGTAATGCGTGAACGTTCCGGAGTCTATGAAGACATTGGATGAGTCCGCATTCCAGAACTCGGTTGCGGTGGTGTCGTATATCTGCTCAAAGTATGCGTCACTCAACTGTGCTGTATCGCCTTGAACAGAGGTCAACAGCAATGCCAGCGTGAACGACTCCGGATTGTACTGACGGATATTATGGTTGTCTCCATCTGATGCGTTCGGCGAATATCCGACCTGCAGCCAAGATGTGGTGTATCCACCTGATGTTCCTTTGACCGTGTCAACTCCGGTCATGATTTTGGGCATGGTGGTCAGCAGACCGGTAACATCCTGCCCGAATGCCGGTATGACTGCGACAAATATCAGCAATGCTATGATTAGTTGTTTCATTGATATATCTCCTTGAATAGTTGTATTCCGTCATTCCCGCTCAGGCGGGAATCCAGTTATATCGTGTGGCACGGGTTACTTGTTACCTGTGTATCATTACTTAAAGAAACATGGGCAACGAGTAGCCCATGCCACACGGATTCCATCTGTTTAATTCGTTCAATCCGTTGTGAATTCCCTCTCCTCAGGAATCCCGCGATAGACAATCCCTCCAAAACGGAAGCGAGGCATATTGTCCTTTTGGTGAATCATCGCTTCAGACAGCTCGAATCCGGTGCCGGGTTGAGCACCTCTGTACACAAACGATCCTTCCGTCACCCGGAGCACATCATCGTAATGGAAGTAGCACAGTTGTCCGTCATACTCTCGTCCCGGTATATGTTCACAACGACGAATGTCATTGTCACAGATAACACAGGTCGGTTTGCGGAAAGTGAATCCCAATGAAGCTTCGCTGTAGATGCCTCCATCAATTGAAACCCGCAGGTCTTCCGCATTGGAATGATTCTTCATCCAGTAGAATTTCGGCACTATGTATGTGATGTCGCTGTCAGTGTCATGCTCAAGCTCACCACCGAAGAACCGAGCAATTCCAAGCGTGTCCTTTCGATGACCGATCAAAGCCGGAGCACCCTGAACCAGTTCAAGCAGCTTGCTCATGTCTTCGGAGCGGAATCGTCCGAAACCCGCATCCACAGCATCTCCTGCGAGCCTGCACCGACGAACATAGACGTCCTTTGCCGTGACTTTCATCAGCGGTGGATTTGGCAGGCTGTTGATAGCCTCAATATCCGATTTCAGCACCTGAGTCTGTGCAGGCAGCAACACGCCTGAAAGTTCTCTGTATATCCAGTCCATCTGTTTGTCTCCTTTTAAATTGTCATTCCTGCGAAGGCAGGAATCCAGTCTTAAATCCGTTTAATCCGTTCAATTCGTTGTGAATCTCTTACCCCGTCGCTCTCTGATAACCCATCTCCCTCGCTCCCTCATCTTTCGAGATGTAGCCGTTCTTTACTTTCATATCTATGTTCTGTAGTTCGATACTGTGCGTCTTCGCCCTATCCAACCGGAACGGGTCGGGATGCGAATCGAAACTGTGCTTAACTGATGCTTTGACTCCTCGCAGTTGCAGCTCAAGATTGCTGATCCAATTAACCAAATCAGCTCCCGACTTCTGATGCGATGCCACAATCTGCATTAACAGGTCGTATTGCGACCGCATCCAATTACGCGCATTCTTGTGAGATCTGCCGAGCACCCAAGGATACAACCGCAGCCCGGTGATGACATCCTCGATGACCTGCTCGCGGTTTAGCCTCCATGCAGCCTGATGTCCGGTCTGACCGACAACCGTCACTTCAACATCACTCCAGGTGAATATGTTGTCGTCCGGTTCAAGGAACTGAAATTCTTTGACCACATCATTGAAATACTGATTCGCTCGTGAAGCATATCCGTTATCTTCTTCCCAGTCAAATTGAGTCGGACGGGAAACCTTGACTTGAAGTCTGGGGGTGCCCGAATTGTGACTCGAACGCGCCATATCCTCAAGCATCATCTGTTCAACCTCAGTGACAAACGGGATGCAGGCAAGAGGTTCAACACCGGACGGATTGGACAGATCCGATCCTATCACACCATAAAAGAACAGGTCAGGATCGAATTTCTCCTTGTTGTCATCTTCATCGGTGACATAAGGAATCCAACCGCGCTTGCTATGCTCCCATGAAACCGTGAAGGGATCAATGTAGCGGAAATGATCCACAGACTTGCCGTCCGCACTCAGTACCGCTTCTCCCGCAAATCGCCCGGTTGTGAACAGCTCGAGGAAATAGCCTTCCGTCAATTTAACCAATCCCGAACCGCGTCCATACGGCATTTCGAGTATCCGACGGTCAAGATCGTTGAGCAGTTTAACGGCTTGCTGCCGTTCCTCGCTGTTGCCCTCAACCGTTTGCGTCATCTTAGTTGCGCACAGCCTGACCCACGCCCAGATACCGGATGAAAGAATCGGGATATTATCACGCATCCATCGGTAGAAATCACCTTGATTGCTACCGCTATAGTAGAACGGACGCGAACCGTAGCTTGTCATGGTTCGTCTTAATGCCCTCGGCTGCCAATTCCTTCGCGGTGTGTATGGGGTTGCCTCAGTCGGTGCGACCGTCGGTCCCGATGCGAGGTTCGTTCCTCCACGCACTTTGATTAGACGATCAAGTACTGCACCTCGTTTACGTTTTTTCCAAAGCTGCATTTATGTCTCCTTGATTTTTTGTTGGTGTAATTATCCAATGGGGAGCAGCGACATTCCTGTCGCTGTAGCGGGAACAGGAATGAGTTCTTTGATTTATCATCTATTTTGTCATTCTGGTGAAAGCCAGAATCCAGTAAATAATTGGAATCACTGGATTCCCGCCTGCGCGGGAATGACGTGAATGGGCAAATTTATGAATATTTCAAAGGTCTCATTCTTGTCCATGTTTTGCCGACAGGAATGTCGGCACTCCCCGATACATTTGTTTAATCAGTTCAATCCGTTGTGAATCCGGCACGGGAATCACAAAATCACCTAATCACAAAATCACCTCGGCAATCCCACCACCTGCGCCTTCGACCAGCCGCCTCGTTTCAGTTCAATCAGATTGATTATCAGATACCTGAGCGCATCAACAGCGTGGTCATGTTCACCGTCCTTGAGTGGTTTATCCTTGCCGCTGTCCCAACGATAGTGTCGGATATGATGCAGGCTTTTGGGTGCTGTCGGTGAAAATCGCAGATTTACACGTCCTGCAGCATCTTTCAACTGAGATTTCAACAGATCAATGCCGGTCATGATCTCAGATTTGCGATATCTGATCTTGAATTCGCGCTGTTTCAACCGCTCAACTGCTGATATACCGCTGTCCGTCATCGCAGCACCAGCAGGATCACATCCACTCCACTCTACGTCATCCTCCCTGATTCCGTGCTTCCTGTCAACATTTCTGATAGCTACGATCATCTCATCGACAGTCGCATCGTAACCTTCCCATTCGTCGAATAGTGTCAGCGATCCGTCCGGTGACCGATGCACCCACACCACATATGGATGGCGGTAGCCGAAATCTATCCCGCGGTAACTCTTGCCCGAATCACGCCTCCACTTGAATGGAATTGACAGAAGGTGCAATTGCGGATCATACTCATCGAACACACGATTTGACAGAACATCAAAATCAATCTCATACTCCTGGCGCCAACGGTTTTCCGATAGTCCACGCTTCGCTTCTATCTCCCATGCTTCATCTCTTTCAGGATGCTCTTTCCAATGGAGCGTCTGTTTCCCAAAGCCGTTATCGTCGTTGAACAGGCTGTAAAAGATATTGTCCGTTCCGTTTGGTGTGGATACACCGATAAAACTTCCACCGGAATCAATCGCAGGCTTCAACGCTGTCCAGATTCCTTCCGAGTACGGTGTGAAAGCCATCTCATCCCAGAAAACACAAGTTGGGCTGTGCATTCGAGGTGCTGATTCGGTAGCAGGCAGCGCAATAATTCTCGTTTGGGACGGAAAAACCACCTCTTCGCTCTTTACTTTTATATCCGTGTGATCCGGTAGATTTTTAATCATTATTTTGAGCCGTTTTATCAATTCTCCACTGTCACGCTTTCCTTTTGACAGCAGCAGATATATACCCGGATCATCGTACAGCGCACGGAACAGGATATATGCTGACACCGTCCAGGTTGCCATCATTTGGCGCGACTTGGCGACCATTAAAATACGGTGTTCCGCAAGAACATTTACCAACTCCCGTGTAAACTGATAATCGGGAAACGGCTTAACACCCCCAACAGCATCCAAAGTGCAGACGCTTGATCTTACCCACTTCCAAACTGTCTCAGCGTCAATCATAAGCATTCACAAAAACTTCGTGTTCTTCGCGCCCTTCGTGGTGATATCTCTCTTATTTCTTAGAACCATTCCCAGCTTTGATTCGCTTTTTTAGCACCGGAGTTCATCGCCGGGATCTTCATAAACGGTCTTAATGTGTGCCATGCGGCGGTCTGATATGTCAGAGCCAACTCGCGCCATGCGCGCGCACGCCCTTCAGCAGACGTTCCGCCGTCAGAAACTGCCCGTGAAGCCAAAGCCCTGCACAGAACAGAGAGTGTCAGCTCAGTAGCCCCGGTGATCAAGCCTTGATCGCTCGATGAGTCGTTATAGTCATCCTTCAGACGCGCCAGAATTTTATCCTCTGCCTGAGTAATTGCCTGCGAAATCAAGTCATCCACACCGGACGCTGCTGAAAGCTGATAGTCAACCAATACTGTGGTGTCCGCTTCCAATGATCCGGCTACTTTGACAGTTAGTTCTCCCGTCGCATAGTCAATGGTGTAATCAATATCTTTGGTCATCACCTCATATCGCTGATAGTACAGTTGCACTGCAGAGCCGTTTGATATTGCCCCACCATCAATTCGACGAATTTTGCCATCTGTCCAGTTGATCGCATAGTCAACACCTTCGAGATAGACAGTTTGTAATCCGTCATCCTCTGCCACTACTGCTTGGTTCGGCACGAGGTTGTCATAGGTTAGCTGCACCCAGGTCTCATCATTAAGTGTCACACCTGACTGTTCTGTCGGCTCAACCGACATTAGTCTCTTAACCGATTCGCTCGATGTAACTATACCACGATGCGGGAGCTGCGCATTACCGTCATTGTCAAATTGGATTCGAACATCATTAAACTCGGTCAAAACCTGATCCAGATCTATCAGATGTTTCCTGACGCTTGTTGTATCTGTCCACGACATTATCTACTCCTCCTTAAATCAGTTGTATATGTACGGTTGCATACAGACTCGAATTTTGAGATAGTCCTGCTGCGACAAGAGTTGAGTTAACTCCGTTTATCCGTACATAAACGTCGAAATTACCACCGTTCACTTGTGCATAGAGTGAGATTCTGTCTCCCTGTGCTGCAGCTATATTACCGCTGCCGGACAGAATTCCCGATCCGTCCCAGCAATCAATCCGGTATATTCTGGCATTCTGAGGTAACGGGAAACCGTCCCCTCCTTGTCCACCTGCTCCTTTGAGATAGGTGGATGATGTGGTAACTGCATCCGAGAAGCAAAGCAGCATCTTCTGTCGTTTTGACAGCAGGTAGCTGAGTGTTCGGTTTAGTGACATGTTTGATCCTTACGTATCTGTTGTTGCTAACTAATTTATAATAATTCAATTGCACTTTAAACTTCTTCATTTTATATTCATTGCATGCGGAGGGTAAGAAGCTGGGCTTCGCGTTGCTTGATACACAACTGGACTGAAAAGTTCGGGGTTCGATTCCCCTGCCCTCCGCTTGTTCCGAAGAAAAGTCAAATAATTCCTTTTTTTACTTGACAACGGTATTATTTATTATTACGTTATAATCGTATCAAGCAACACCAAGAGGCACCAGCCTTTTGGAATCGAGCTGTCCGTGAGGTTTCAAATGATCACGGATTATCGTGCGGGACGGAATTTAACCGTCCCGCACTTTTTTTGCCGTTCAGGATCCCGATGCTTCTCTATGCATTCAATCCCGATCCTTCACAGCATCTGTTCTTCAGGGGAAGCTCAGAGGCTTATTAAAATTTTTCCTCTATATGTCCCCTGAAGAACAGTTTCCTGCGTCAACCCACCCCGGTCAACACAACTCTTTAACTGCGGTGTCAACACGCCGCGGTTGACACATTTATGCTTAGTAATCCGACAGCAACGCAGCGTCATCCACCATGATGGTGTAAACCGACTCCTTCGACACCACCGCCTGCTCCAGCTTCTGATTGATCACCTTGTCAACATCAATCATCAGCGGTTGCGTGACCGATTCACGCACCGCAAACCGACTGTCGAGCCCGATGACTTTGGTAGCGGTCGCATTCGGAGCAATCACCAGTCTTGCATTCACCGGCAGGAACGAATGGTAGTTACCAGTCTTGGTAAACAGCTCATTTTCCCGCCACGCCTGAGCATCCTGGAACTGTGACAGATTAATGATGGTCTCGACATCATTCTTGGTGGCGATGATGTGTGTCATCCGTGCCGGAACGTCAAAAGACATTGCCAGATGCACCAGATCACTATACGCAAACGTCCCGGCGTTGCCGTCGAATACATCGCTCGCTCCATCCGACGTGCCGTCACCGTCGAGCAGGATGTTATACATCTCGTCAATCTCGTCATAAGCCATCTGTGCACCGATCCACCACAGGAACACCCGAAATTCGGTCAGCTTCTGATTGCGGACGATCCGATATGAGAAGTCAAACTCACGACCTCGGTCAATGATGTTCGCCTCCTTGTCCCGATACAGCAACTCAACACGCGGATATGCCGATCCTGCGCTCTTCTTCGCCAGTGACTCTTTTGCCTTGGTCGTCTTGACATAGATCGGACGAACGGTCGGACCGCTTTCCAGCGAAACGGATGCTACCAGATCTGTCGGATTCTGCACCATTTTGTAACCACGCTGGATTTCGCGCAGCACGTACTCCGGCAGCAGTATCAATCCACCACCGACGAAAAACTGCTCCATGCTGATGGACTTTGATCCTTCCGCGAGAATCCCGTTCAGCATGAGCTGTCTTTCAAACGCATCGAGTCTGCTGTCCGATTCGCTTGGATCAATCTGCTCCAGCAATTCACTGAACGTCAGATTCTGCTCCTGTGCTTCAGCATACAGTGACAGATTCCCTGCTCGGGAATGCTGCACAATCAGCTCGCCCAGTTTATTTGCTTCACTCATAATCATTCCTTATTGTTTAGTTGTTTACTTGTCCTCGCGCAAAGTCACCTTCTTTGGGAGGACGGACATTCCTGTCCGTCCCGCAGCGACAGGAATGTCGCTGCTCCTCAACTATAAATACTTTGCGCCTTAGCGTTCTTTGCGTGAGTTCATCTTATCCCAGCCACACGTCACATGTAGTGTCAGTCGTGTTGACCGCAATTACCTGCCCGCGCATCAGATGGCCACCTGCTGCGATATCAACGTCTGCAGCAGCCTGCCTCACTTTACCTGCACCGTCAACCTCGACCATCTGATTGATGACCGGAGTGGTTGCGGCATATTTGAACCTCGCTACACCGCGAGCCTGAACCGCACACAGCGACGGAACCGTTGTCCCGTCCTGTAGCTGCTGTGACACCCATACAACCTTGCCGAACAGCTTGTCACCTGCGGCTCCCATCCCGATTTCGTTATCATCGGAGATAACACATGCCGAAAGGTTATTGTCCAGATCATCCTGGATGAAGTCTCTGTCTGCAGTTGTGTCAACACTGAATGTCAGGAACGGTGTCCCGCCGATTCCACTGTTGTCAATTTGAAACGGACTACTCATCTATTCTTCCTCCTTACTGTTTGGTCACCGTCCGCAGCGGAAGGTGTCTGCACCTTCATCCGGAACGGTCAATTTGTCTGCTTCGAGTTTACCGCCCCATGACGGACGATTAAGTGATTTTGATACCCCCATTAATCGGCTGTTGTCAATCAGATTATCGCCGACCTTACGAACGGTAACGTCCTTATCAGGTTCTTCCTTTGTGCTGCTCTCCATCAATTGATCTACATCAATCTCCAATGGATTGCAGTCGAACATTAGATTATGTTTAACCATATTTTCTCCAATTGCACTGTTTGATTGTCAATGTACGGAATTAATTAATTAAAGTCAAGCATATTGCCGTATAATTGCAAAGATAATGCAAATAATTTGTGATTATCAAACAGCATCCAATTGTAATCATGGTAAAGGCAATATTATTATATATTATCCCCATACTTGGGACAGTTTAGAGTTCACGCTTCAGCGTGTTTGCTTCGGGCACAGCCTGAAACCTGAACTCTGAACACATCGTCTCAGAAAATGACGGACGAAGACATCAACATGGACTTAATCCTAAAATGACACAACCGGACACGATAAAAGAGGATTGAACAATCTTAGAGGAGGTGGGCTCAATACGGATTGAAACTTGACAACCAACCCGCTAATGTATAAATAGTATGATTGCCGCACGCTTCAGACTGATCAACCTCATCGAGGCAATGCTATTCAAATTGAAAATCTAACCGGGAGTCACCCATGCGACTCAAAACCGCTCTTGTTCTTTTACTGTTATTTGGAACTACTCTGCTCTATGCCAAGCCGAAATCAATCATCCGTTGGCCCGCAGAACACATTGACCTGAATCTCACCTTCGATGTCGAAAACAACCGCGTTGAAGGAATTGCCAAAATTACCGTTCCGCTAAAAGGAGCTAAACATGCGGGATTCATGCTGCACAAAAAGTTCAAAGTCAAATGGGCTAAGTTCGCCGGAGAACGTGTTCAATTGGAGCGCGACAACCTGTACGACGGTCCCGAAGTTTCGCCTCTGTACGGCGCTTACGGCAAATGGGAAAACCGCAACCTTAACCTGTGGTCAGTCAAGATTCCGAAGTTCGCTCAGAAAGCAGCAAAGAACGCAGGCGAATTTGTCATAACCGCAAAATTCTCAGGCAAGCTGTACGCACCACCCGATAGCAGACAGTTTTCACGCGAGAAGATCGCCGCTGAAGTGATGGGGACTATCGGACCTGAGGGCATCTATCTATCACCCTCAGCATTCTGGTATCCACAAGTTCCGGATTCACCATGTCCAACCAAAGTCACCGCAACGCTGCCGAAAGGATGGAGCTTTGTCACAACCGGAGTCAGTCACGAGCAGAAAAACAGCGACACCTCAACGGAGATGACTTACACATCTAAGTCTCCGGTTGAAGGGATATATATCGCGGCAGGACCGTATGTCGTCGGGGGTGAGAAATTCAAAGGAGTTGAATTGGTGACCTGCTTCCTCCCTGAGCAGCAGGATCTATCGGAAGGCTATCTCGATGCATGTAAAAATTACGTTTCCATGTACGACAAAATCCTCGGATCGTATCCGTTCGAGGCATTCGTCGTGGTTGACAACTTCCTTCCATCCGGTTATGGTATGCCCGGCTGGACGTTGCTCGGCAGTGAGGTCATCCGGTTACCGTTCATCAAGAGCATCTCGCTTGGACATGAATACGTACATAATTGGTTTGGCAATTCTATGTACGTTGACTACCGCGAAGGCAACTGGTGCGAGGGTCTGACGGTTTACCTCTCAGATTACAAATACAAAGCTGACAAAGACAGCGCTTCCGCCGCAGAATATCGGCGCGGTGCGTTGATGGATTACGCATCATACGTGTCACCCGAGAACGATTATCCTGTAAGTGAATTCATCTCCCGCAGTAATTCCGCTGACCGTGCAATTGGCTACGGCAAAGTCATGATGATCTTTCACATGCTCCGCTGGATGTGCGAGCTGCAGAGCCCCGATCTGTTTATGAACATCATAAAGGACACCTACAGCGAGTATAAATGGCAGCCTGTGTCATGGACTGAGTGGCGCAAGTCGTTTGAAAAGGACATGCGCAACAAACTTGACTGGTACCAAAAGCAGTGGATCGAACAGCCAGGAGCACCTAAGCTCTCTATTGACAATGTTGAAGTAGCGGACGATCCAAACTATTACTATTGGACTGCGGTAATGGACGTCTCATCCGTTTCACCGGAGGGGCAGCGTCCGTATCAGTTCTGGCTGCCGGTAGTTGCTAAGATGAAGGACGGAGGTAAAGTTGAGACCGCAACGTTCATTGAGCGTGGTCAGCAGCAGGTTCGCATTGACGGTCCGGGTGAGCTGGCAACTATTCACCTTGATCCGTCGTTTAACGTCTTTCGGCATATATATCAGGATGAGATGCCTTTGACCCTCTCCAAGTTTATGGGTGACAAGAAAGGTCTGCTGGTGATTCCGTCAGGAGGCAGGACAGAAGCGTGGCGAAAAGTAGCAGAAGGACTGAAATCGGAAGATCAGGAAGTCATCACCGATGACCAATGGAGCTCCAAACACAAAAAGCGATCCGCCTGGCTGTTCGGAGGTCCTACTGAGAACCGTGTGTGGATCGAGCTGCTTACTCAAGCGGGCAATTTCGCATATCGGACTAAGATCACTGAACTGCTTGGTGACAACGGCATCGAAGGAATCGGGATAGATACGCTGAAATTCAAAGGCAAAGCTCTGACAGCAACATTGGTTACGGAACATCCGAAGGAGAGCAGCGAGTGCATGATATTCACCCTTTCCCTGCCGGATGCTGATGTAATCGGAGGCACCCGAAAGCTTCCCCACTACGGAAAGTACAGTATGATGATCTTCGACGGTGACAAAAACATCCACAAGGAAATCAGCCAGGTCAGTGCAGCCAACCCGATGATGTGGGTAGCACCGAAGAAGTAAGTATATTGTTGTCATTGTGAGGAACGGAGTGACGAAGCAATCTCAATGTTTAATGTAGAGATTGCCACACCCCAGAGCGGGTTCGCAATGACTTTTGTGTAGCCCGGCTTCTCCGAAGTCGCGAACCCAATACTTATTTTAGAGACATATCATGAAAACAATTCTATTTCCCATTAGTGCATTACTACTGTTCGCAGTTCCTCTATCAGCCGAGCAAAAGACGCTGTTCGATTCAAATTCCGACCTCGGAGGTTTCGGCGGACCGACAATAAAAATCACCTCAATTATGGACGAGAGTTCTGTTCTAATGGGGGGACGAGGTGGAGGAGTGATCAATTCCTCTTTCACTGTTGGAGGTGGTGGTTACGGTCTGGCAAATAATATCAATCTCGGCACATTCCCTGATTATGAGTACGATCTGTCACTGCACATGGGATACGGTGGTCTTGAGCTCGGCTACATATTTAATTCCGATGAAGTGATACATTTTACCATTTACTGTCTTGCCGGTGGTGGTGGAGTCACAATTGGCCACGATCCCGGTAAAGATACTTATGGCAGCGATAAATATTGGTATGATGTTTTAAGTGATGGATTTTTAGTGCTCGAACCAACCGCAAGCATAGAGCTTAACTTGACACAATTCTTCCGCATAGAGATCGGTGCGAGCTATAGATACATAGACGGCTTGGAAAATAAATTTGTAACTGACGATGACATAGACGGTCTGTCAGGAGTAGTCTCCTTCAAATTCGGTAAGTTTGAAGGGCTGCTGGACGGCATATTTGATTAGCAATTTTCTGATGTAATCCCGATGTAGCCCGGCTTCACCGAAGCTCGGAGAGCTTAATATCTTAGAACGGTAGGGGCTTGATTTATCAAGCCCGATCAATTTACCCCAAACCACGGAGCAACAATGTCCGACAAACCTCCAGATAAAAAAGGTCTGAGCCTTGACGCCTACAAAGTCATGGACGGCAACAAATACAAGCCGTATATCTCCCCATCCGCCCTGATTCCTGAATTTACACTTCGCTCAATTATTATTGGCGTTGTGCTGGGAATAATCTTCGGTGCCGCAAATGCCTATCTCGGCTTGAAGGTCGGACTGACAGTCACTGCATCAATTCCGGTTTCGGTTATATCCATGGGTATCTTACGCGGTCTGTTCAAACGTGGCACTATTCTCGAGAATAACAGCGTTCAGACCATCGGTTCAGCGGGAGAGTCAATCGCTGCGGGTTTGATTTTCACCATCCCCGCACTGTTGCTGATGGGCATGAAACCAAGCATCTGGACTCTGTTTGCGGTTGCCGCACTAGGCGGTTTTCTCGGAATTCTGTTGATGATCCCACTGCGTCGCTACCTGATCGTCCGTGAGCACGGCACACTCCCTTACCCCGAAGGAACGGGATGCGCTGAAGTGTTGGTAGCAGGAGAAGAGGGTGGTTCCAAGTTCAAAATTGTGTTTCAGGGGCTTGGGCTTGGTGCTCTGTATAAAATGGCGATGGATGCAAACCTGTTTGGACTGTGGAGAGAAACACCGTCTTTCCAAGTACCTCTACTGAACAAAGGAGTCGTCGGTTTCGACAGCTATCCATCTCTGCTCGGTGTAGGGTTCATCATCGGACCAAGAATCGCTGCATTGATGATGGCAGGTGGTGCGCTTGCCTGGCTCGGTTTAATCCCACTTATAGCGACTATCGGAGATGGACTGACTTCACCGCTCTACCCATCAAGCGTACTGATAAGTGAGATGGGTGCAGGTGACATCTGGAACCGATACATCCGCTACATCGGTGCAGGTGGTGTCGCATTTGGTGGTATCATATCCCTGATTAAAGCTCTCCCGACAATTATCAGCTCGTTCGGTGCTTCGCTGAAGGGATTTAACCTGAAGGTGGATGCAGGTGAAAAACGTACCATGCGCGACATCCCCGGCAGCATCGTCATCGGCGGAGCAGTGCTGGTCGCTTTGATGATCTGGTTGGTTCCGGCGTTAAAGGTCAATTTCGTTGGAGCTTTGCTCGTTGTGATTTTTACCTTCTTCTTCGCTTCGGTTGCATCGCGGGTTGTCGGTCTGGTAGGCGGTTCATCGCTTCCCGTATCTGGGATGACAATAGCAGCACTTCTCGGAACAGCTCTGATCTTCAGTGCATTCGGCTGGACAGGATCTGAGGGCAAGTTTGCAGTTCTTATTGTCGGAGCAGTCGTATGTGTCGGAATCTCATCTGCAGGAGACATCTCGCAGGACTTAAAAACAGGCTTCCTGATCGGAGCGACACCCTATCGTCAGCAGATGGGGCAGTTCATCGGGGTTCTGACCGCTGCCACAGTCACCGGTGCGGTAGTGTTGCTGCTTGATGCAGCATTCCAGATCGGTTCGGAGGCACTGCCTGCTCCCCAAGCGACTCTGATGAAACTGGTTGTTGAGGGCGTGATGGACAAGAACCTACCGTGGGCGTTCGTGATGGTCGGTGTGGTAATCGCCGGAATGGTCGAATTGCTTGGGATTCAGTCGCTGCCGTTTGCTGTCGGTTTGTACTTACCCGTCAGTTTGTCGGTTCCGGTTATGGCGGGTGGTTTGCTGCGTGGAATCATCGAAAGGAAACACAAAGAAGACAAAGATACTCTCAAGAGCAAACGAGAAAACGGTGTACTGTTCGGGTCAGGACTGGTAGCTGGAGATGCGACGATGGGCGTACTGATCGCTCTGTTTGTTTATACGCGCGATAAGGTTGATTGGATGAGCAGCATACCGATCCCAATCATCGGTGAACTACCTTATCCTCAGCTTATATCTACTGTAGTCTTCTGTACGATGATGTTTTTACTTTGGAAAATCGTAAACAAGAAGGCGTAGTACTTAGTACAGACTGGATTGAATTCGTCATTTCCACGAAGGTGGGAATCCAGTCTCTTATGTAGCCCGGCTTCACCGAAGCCGGGTTCACAACTCCTTCTTAAAAATACCAAGGTCTGTGACCGCCAGCAATCACAAAATCACTTAATCACCAAAATCAGGAATCACCCCTATGTTCCACAACATCCCTAATAAAATCTTCGACCGCATGGAATCTCTGCAATGGCTCGATGCAAAGGGTAGAGCAGACGGCACTGAGCGTTTCCAGCGACTGCGACAGATTCCACCTGAAACCGGCAAATTCCTGGCGATAATGGCTGCCGCATCACCTGAGGGCAAAATGCTTGAGATCGGCACCAGCGGCGGCTACTCGACTCTGTGGCTGGCTCTCGCCTGCCAAGCCATAAACCGCAAAATCACCACCTTCGAGATCAGCAAAGAGAAGATAGAGATCGCCAAAGAGACATTTCAAGCTGCTGATGTCGAGGATGTGATCGAGCTGATACACGGTGATGCCCGCGACCATATCAGCAACTATACAGACATCGCCTTCTGCTTCCTCGATATCGAGAAGGAACTCTATCAGGACTGCTACGACCTGATCGTCCCGCGCATGGTGTCAGGAGGGCTGCTGGTATGCGACAATGCCATAAGCCATAAAGATGTCCTGCAGCCGTTTGTGGACATGGCGATGAAAGACGAGAGAGTTGATGCTGTTGTAGTGCCCATCGAGCGTGGGGAGTTGGTCTGTTGGAAAGTGTAATAGGTTGTTGTAACATCATAGCTTTGTAGCTATATTGAAAACAGGATGAGAAGCTATTGTAGGAGAAATAGATGAAATTATCAACAATTATGACAATCTTGGGAATTGTACTGGCAGTTCAGTGCCTATTTGCCCAAACCGAAGTATCTGGTGAAGTGTCGGGTGAGTGGACTGTCGAAGGTAGTCCGTATCTGTTGGTGGATACTACTTGCGTTACTGCTGAAGATACGTTGATTATCCTTCCGGGTGTTACATGCAATTTTAATGAACAACCATTTTTAATCTATGGAGCTTTAATTGCAGAAGGCACAGAAGAGGATTCAATAATATTATTAGAGGAGGTTGGCACATACGGTCTCTCAAATTTCCGTCGTGATGAACCTGAAAACGCTTCAATTGCACTTCAATATGTTCATATAATTCCAGAAGATAGATTTATCTTGGCAGGATATTATCCTAAACTTTACGTTACCCATTCAACATTAGGTGCAATGTGGATCTGGGGGTGTGAGGATTTTCGTATGTCTGGCAATCTGTTTCTTGATGGAGGAGGCTTCGAACTGTTTAATGAGCCTGAAGACTTTGAATTGGGTACAAACAATTACGTCAACGCTCGTGCTATTTTCGGTCGTCTCACCGATAAAGAGATAACTGGTCAAATTGGTGAAGGTCTATGTAGTATCAGCCTTGAATATTGTGAAAATGTAGACATTCACAATTTGACTAATTTTAGTGTGATTTTTGGAGGTGACTTTGGCGGACAAAATCAGGACCAGCACAGAGATATTAGTGTAAGTGAATGTTTCGGTGGTGGCAGATTATTTTTTCAATATGCTGAGCAAGCAATCGCTGAGAATTGTGAGTTCAAGTATGGCATTTCAGTTATTGATTGTGAGGACGTTTCCGTCAAGGAAACTACATTTAGAAATTTAGGGGAAAGCCTTGTAGAAAATGCAGATGATGTTACGTTTGAACAGTGTATCTTCTTGAATCCAGGTGATTTTGAAGTCTCAGGAGATAGCCGAAGGACGAAATTTGACCATTGTACATTCATTGATGTCAATCGATTTTTTACACTGAGAAATGCAATCGGATTTAGGTTCTCAAACAATATTGTCTTTGACACCGAAGTAGGTAAAATAAATTACCACCGCGGTTCTTTTCTATGGAGGAGCAACAGTAGTATTTCTGATTTTGAATATAATTGTTTTTACGGTTATGAGAGAAGTATTACGGGAGGACGAGAAGGGGATACACTCTTTGCTAGAAATAATATTTATGTGGATCCGCTGTTAGTTGGAGGCAGACCATATGAATTCTATCTAAGACCGGACAGTCCTTGTATTGACGCCGGAAACCCAGAGTATGAGGAGGATCCGGACGGAACTCGAACGGATATTGGAGCTTATTGGTTCAATCAAGACATAAATAATCCCCCAGTCATCTATTCACGATACTATGATTTCGGAGGTCGTGGGAAACCTTTTCGGTATGTTCTTCGCGCTGTAGATGATGAAGATGAAGAGTTTGAGCTATCGTTTGAAGGGTTACCACAAGGAATTGACGCACATCAAGAAGCAGATTCAACAGTCATATCGGGCATCCTGCCTGAAGACCAGCAAGACTTCACTTTCCTCGCTACAGTTAGCGATCAGCAGGAGGCATCAGACACTCTCACCATTGAAGTAATTGTTTACAATGAAACTATTTTGGAGGGTGCTATTTCTGGTGAGTTAACAGTTGAAGATTCGCCCTATAGGATTGTTGAGCATACAATTGTACCAGATGATGCTGAACTCCGTATAGGAGCAGGCGTTGAAGTAATCGTTAACGAAAGTATCGATTATCAATACATAACCCCTCAATTAGATTCGTATGGAAGTTTATTCATCAATGGTACTGAGGATCAGAGGGCGCTCTTTCGTACAGACCACCTATACGGTGTTGGTATTGATGTATTGGGTGATGTCGATACCGTAATTGTCCAATACTGTGATATGAATGGAACGAGAGAAAATAGTAGCTCA
This sequence comes from uncultured bacterium, assembly GCA_964627035.1. Classification (GTDB taxonomy): domain Bacteria; phylum Electryoneota; class AABM5-125-24; order Hatepunaeales; family Hatepunaeaceae; genus CAZVKN01. The sequence continues at coordinate 82,111 of CAZVKN010000002.1, forward strand.
ATAGATGTTCAATCAGCACAATTCACAAATATCCATCACTCTAATATGAACATGAACATCTACGGAGGTAATGCGCTAATTGAGCATAACACGGGACAATCTATCACTACTAATAATACCAACAATTCAATTATTAGGTATAATAAAAACGCAGGGATTCTTGCATGGGGAGATAGTGTGGAAGTGGGCTGGAATGAGATTGGTGTAAACGGTGGAATTCGCGTTATCGTTTATGAGAAATCTTTAATACATCACAACTTGCTTAACAATTGTAGGGGTACGGTAATTTATGGGATTAATCTGAATTTTGAAGCTGAACCTGAAATTGATATCTTCTCAAACTCAATTATAAATAACTGGGCATATGCAGGAATTACCCTGAGTCCTCATGTATCTGCAAACGTTTATAATAATGTCATCCATAATTCGTTTGTAGCCTTTTATTCCCCATCAAGAGCCGAAGAACCGTATTCCATCCACCATAACCTGATTTCAGAGTGTGATTTTCTCTTCAATGAAGATATTAATCAAGATTTGGTAGAAAGCGTTGGTGAACTTAGCCGAATCAATGACAATGGAGATTCAACAGACGCATTTGGCAACATTTTTCTTGATGCAGAACTTATTGACTTCGGACCACATCCGGCCGGATTACGGTCAACGTCCCCAGCAATAGATGCTGGGGATCCGGATAGTCCATCTGATCCGGACACAACGGTCGTCGATATTGGTTATAGACCGCTTGACTGGGGAAATCAACCTCCTGAAATTTTTCGTCAGATTCCTAATGATGATGTTGTAGAACGACCCTATTTTGGTTGGGCATCATTTGAAATAGAAGCTGAAGATGAGGAGGATGACTCGTTATACGCACGATTTGTAGTAGATGATGATGAGTTTTCAACTGAATGGGCAGATTCGTTCTATTTTGAGGATCGCGGTGTTTATCGTGTTATGGGGGAAGTAACTGACGGAAATGATGTCAGCCAAGTGGAGTGGGTAGTTTTAATTGGACATACCGACGTGGATAAGGAAAAAACTCTACCATTAGAATTCTCCTTTGAGACTCCCTACCCCAACCCCTTCAATTCCCAAACAACCCTATCATTCTCCCTACCCCATCAGGGCAGTCTATCCATTGACATCTATGACCTCACCGGCCGGAGAGTGCAAAGCTGGGGAGAGATGTCTTATCAGGCGGGACACCACCGCATCATCTGGTCACCGCAGCGACTGCCGAGCGGCAGCTACTTCATCAAACTTGCATCGGGTGATGAGATTAGAACGAACAAGATAACGCTGCTGAAATGAAGGACTGATTTGAATTCCAAACATATCACCACGCTAAATAATAAACTTATCCCGGCAACCGATAGCAAACTGCTGTATCTCGGGAATGACAAGACTGATCTACACAATCAGTTTTCAGACTCGGGACACGCAATAACAACAGTTGACAATCCATCTGCTAAAGATCGTCAAATACAATATCTCTTTTCCGAGGCAGCATCACCGATCAGTTCCACAGAAAAATACAAGCTCTGATGAAATATAAAACCGCAATGAAGGTGGTTGACTACGTAGATTTCAGCCGGAAGCTGAACCGCTATAATCATCACAAGTACAGAAACAAAACCGGCTATGTAGAGGTCTTCTTCTCGGTTGATGGGGGAAGGTTTGCTGAATTGGTTGATGTAAAGAAGCCGTAGTCCGTGCCACATGCTGTCAGGTCGCCGTACCTGACAGCTATATACTTAATATTAAACCAATTATGTGCCAGACACGACTGTAGTCGGACTCGATGCAACCCGACTGAGTCAGCAGCATTAGTACAATGCCAATATTTTCAATAACGAACAGATTAAAGTGTCAAACAAGCATAGTATCATCAGGAAATGGACTGCAGTAGCAGGCAGCATTTTACTGCTGTGGCTGTTTATGTTTGTGATAGCTCCGTGGTTCATGCGATGCCCGGCAGTCAGCGAGCTGGCACAATACATTGATGAGCGGGATATTGAAGCGACCGCACTGTGGTGGTCTGAAGTTGAAGCTGTTGCCGATGCCGAGATGAAATGCCGTAACAGCGTCCAGTACCCGCCAAATCGGTAAGATGCAGCTCGGTTTCTCCGAAACCGGGTCATACTGCTGTCGTTCCGGGCTTGACCCGGATTCCATCCCCATATCCGCTTCATCCGCTGTATCTGCTGAGAATTTCTCTCCATCATTCCTACTGAAGCTAACAACCGCACACTTTTCTTTCTTGTAAACTTGAATGCTTGCCAACTTTATCCCTTGTTTCCTCTCATCTGCTTCATCCCACCCACGCTGGATTCGTAATGACGAAAGGTGCCAAAACAACAAAAGCCCATGCAATGCACAAGGAGTGGTTGGAAAGTTAGTTGGTAAAATCAAGCAATGTTGAAGGATTATTTGGGTCTGAATAAACTCTTGAACAGATTCGCTAAATGGTTGCTGAGGAGATGGATGGAACGATTCCTCAGATCGGAACGGAGTTGAAATCTGCCGGCACTAAGAGGCTGGAAGTTGAGCAATTGATAGATCAGGCGTTTTTGTCAACGATAGAGCCTGATCCGGTGTTGGGGAGTGGTAATGCGACGTTAACTTGCTTGCAGGGAATAGAGAGAATAGGCAGTGGAACAGGTGATTTTCGGATTAGTGCAGATATTGCACTTTTACCAATGGTATAGACTGTCTTCATAATTATAGCTATCGGGTATATTCAGGAGTTGCACGGAATTTGTCTATAATCAATAAAACGTGAGAAGACCGACTCAATTGAGTCGGTCTTCTTCATCACCTGTAGCGGGGGCAGGATTTGAACCTACGACCTCCGGGTTATGAGCCCGGCGAGCTACCAGACTGCTCCACCCCGCGGTGTAATGAGCGACAATATAAGTTCTCTGTGAGCGGTTGTCAAGTTAATTTTCGGTGAAAAATTATTGCTGTGCAGATGTTGCCGGATTGAGAAGGTTTCCGTATATTTAGAATATCACCGCAATAAATGAGAAACAACGAGGCAGCAGGCAGTATTGCGCATCTTTATCACGACATTTATCCTAATGACTTTCACTTCTGGTTTTGCTCAGCAGCCATACAGCTATGAGAGAAAGTCAATCTCCTACCTGAATACGATGTTGACTACTGACAGCGAACTGAATTTCAGCGGCGGATACGCTGACTATTTTATCTCTTCAATTAGTGATGCACTCCTGATGGAAAGGTTTGACCACAATCTACTGACTGGAAGTCTGATCGAAAGAGTGCAGGATGATATTAGTGCAGCGGATAATCTCACGGAGTTAACAGATATACTTGAGGGAAGTGTAGTAGGCAAGATTGAAGCGGTTCTGATTGAAAACCTTGAACAGCGCGCAGCGGGTTATGTCTCGTCGGAAGAAAGAGCATCGTTTGCTGTTACTAAAGCCAAAACACTCGGAATCACGGTCAATGAGATGGAGAAGGTGCTGAACTCGGCATATATATACTTCCCTGTTTTGGAACATTACCATGAGAATATTGACGGGGAAGACGAGTCGGTGATTGTGACTATCAGAGGCTCGGTTTTGTGGTATCGGGTGATATTGGTTGGCGACAGCAACGCACACATTGAACAGGTAGATGAGACAGTGTCTTCAACATCTATTGGATTTGGTAGTATTGAAGACAGTTACAGTGAAGAGTATGCAATTGAAATGGCAATATCACAGGCGTATGAATCGGCGGTTGACAACTTTGCCCGGAATATGCGGGTTGCGACGAGGAAACTGCCGGATTTCATGCTGAAGGGGATCGTAAAAGAAGCGGATTGGGATGGTGTCAGTTTCAATCTTGGCACACGGGAAGGTATAAGTCTGAACGATAGATTTCTAATCACCAGATTTGTGGAAGATGGCGATGAAGTAATTGAAGAATGTTCCGGATTTGTGGAAGTTACGAATGTAGGCTATAGCGGATATGGATATGAGAATTTGACTGACAGTCAGGGAGAGTTCAGCAAGGCTCGCATCATTCGTGGATTGACTATTGAAGAGGGGATGAATGTAATCGAGTTTCCACGCTTGGGGTTGAATCTCGGATTTGGCTTAATGAGCTATAATGTCAGGTACGAAAGCACTCCTGCAGACAGAAGGTATCTTATAAATGTGAGCAGTTCACATTCCAAACCTGGTTTTGGAGGGAGAATTTCTGTTAACTACAATACTGCACCGATCACTGATGTGTCCAATTTGTTTGTTCTGCTTGAAGGAGGGATGGGATTTGTCGGGATAGATGCTATCGGAGGTGACGGAGAAGCCGTGTCTCCTGCTCTTTATCGTACGATTTCAGGTGGTGCAATGAAAAAACTTTGCTTTCGGTCACTTTCCGTTCCTCTGAAGGCAACTTTTGGACTTCAGATGCTTGATCTTGAAGCAGGTTGGCCTCTGTTTAGCGGTATATGGACGGAAAATCTCCATCTTCAAAATGTGAATCTGGGATTCAGCTTTGGAACCGGATTGGAACTTGCGCTCGGTCCGGCTACTTCGTTTTCTTTTGATATTGATTGGCGTGCATACACCGGTTCAGGTTCTTGGGAGCTGATGAGTACGACTCATCTTGATCGTGAAGACGTGGAGTGGTTGGATGCATTTCCAGGTCCGTCGGTCAATGCCAGCGGACTAATGATCGGAATCAGCTTTGTCTATATGCCGCCTTCATTGCCTTTCGATATTGGAAATCTTATCTTTAATAAGTTCCTTCGTTAGAATCAAATGAGTGACTCAAACAGGGCACCGTTCCAAGTGCTGGTTTTCCCTTTTCGTTATGATGAAGAACGAGGAGTCGAATATGCTATTTTTCAAAGGGCACCCTCTTCAGGAGGATTTTGGCAAGGAATCGCAGGTGGAGGAATATTCGGGGAAACACCTGTTATAACTGCTCGGCGTGAATCATTTGAAGAGGCTCGTATTCCTCAAAACAGTAATTATATTGTGCTTGATTCAATAGCTTCAATTCCAGTACTGGGAGTATGTGATTCCTTCCGATGGGGGAGTGAAATATTGGTAATTCCGGAACATGCTTTCGGCGTAGATGCTACAGATCATGAAGTTGTGATCTCTAAAGAGCATATTGATTTCCGATGGTTGAATTTTGATAAGGCACATGATATACTAAAATATGACAGCAATAAAGTAGCGTTATGGGAATTAAATCAACGGCTTATGCAGAATAATCCTGCAACTCAAACTAAATAAGGATCTCGCATGATTGACGTATCAAAAAAGACAAAAACACTTCGCATTGCCGTCGCCAAAGCAACACTAACGTGCAGCGAAGACACCATTTCACGAATCCGCAAGGGGGACATTCCTAAAGGAGATCCGATCCCGATAGCGAAGGTTGCAGCGGTACAGGCTGCTAAAAACAGCAGTCAAATAATCCCGTATTGCCACCCGATGCCTATTGAGTTCGTAGGAGTGGATTTCACTTTGAACAATAACAGCATAGACGTTATCGTCACAGCGAAGGCAATTTATCGCACCGGTGTGGAGATGGAAGCACTGACTGCGGCTTCTGTGGCAGTTTTAACGCTATACGACATGATGAAGATGTTTGATAACGAGATGGAGATAACCGGTGTCAAACTACTTGAAAAGAGAGGAGGCAAATCTGAATTCGGGAAGAAGCCTAAAAAACAGCTTGAAGCTGCAGTGTTGGTCGCTTCCGATTCAATCTCAGGAGGTACGAAGAGCGACAAATCAGGTCAGATTATTATTGAACGATTGAGAGCTGAAGGGATTCTAATCATTGATTATAACGTTATTCCGGATGAAGAGACGGAGATTTCAAGAAACTTAATTCGATATGCCGATGAGTTACATCTTGACTTGGTAATTACTACAGGTGGAACAGGTTTCAGCCCTCGTGATGTAACTCCGGAAGCGATGATAAAAGTGATCGAACGAGAGATACCTGGTATTCCAGAAGCTGTTCGGGTGCACGGACTTGAGCGGACACCTTATTCAATGCTGTCTCGGGCTAAAGCGGGACTTCGAGGTAAGACATTGATTGTCAATCTGCCCGGATCCAAGAAGGGTGTGGCAGAATCACTGGATGCCTTGTTCCCTGCGGTTTTGCATGCATATAAGATGATCTGGGGTGGTGGGCATGAGGACGACAAGAAATCGTGATGTTACTTGAAGAAGCTCAGAGGCTGGTTATTGATAACTGTCCGTTATTACCATCAGAGCAATTAGCACTCAAAGCTTGCCTGGGGAGAGTTTTGAGTAAGGATGTCATTGTGCGGGGACCGATTCCACATTTCGATAATTCTGCGATGGATGGCTATGCGGTAAAGATTGGAGATATTGCGAGTGCTACGACAGATTCTCCCGTCACGTTAAGGGAACAGGGAATGATTCAGGCTGGTGACCAGCCGGAAATGTCACTAAAAGCCGGACGTACCATTCGGATTTTTACAGGTGCTCCGATACCCGAAGGGACTGAAGCTGTTGTAATGCAAGAGTATGTTGACAGGGATGGATATTACGCATTAGTGAAGCGAAGTGCGAAGAAATATGAGAACATTCGACGAATCGGTGGTGAGTGTTCAGTTGGTGATAAACTGTTTGAAGCAGGAATGCGGATTACTCCACCGGTAATGGGAATGCTTGCTACGCTTGGTTATGATGATGTTGAGGTGTATCAACAGCCAAAAGTCAGCGTAATTGTGACGGGTAATGAGCTGAAACCTGTGTCTGCATCGTTGAAGCCAGGTCAGATACGTGAATCAAATTCCTATGCTCTCACCGCAGCACTGAACTCAATCGGGCTTATTCCCCATAAGGTCTTGAGAGTAGAGGACAGTAAAGAAAAGCTTAAAATGGCTTTTGAAAATGTGATAGGTGAATCCGACTTAGTAATCAGTGTAGGTGGAATTTCAGTTGGTGACTTTGATTTTGTGAAGGAAGTGGTGAAAGAACTCGGAGTGGATACCATATTTTATAAAGTAGCGATGAAACCGGGTAAACCGGTTTATTTTGGAAAACGGGAGAAGACACTTGTCTTTGGTCTTCCCGGGAATCCTGTTTCCGTGATGGTGTCGTATTATATGTTTCCACGGATAGCGATAAATCGTATGTCAGGTCAGATAGATGAAAAAACGATCATGCTATCTGCCAGATTAAGTCAGGATTTTTTAAAGAAGAAAGTAGGACGCATTACGTTAATTCGGGGAGTGTTGAGTCGAGATAAAAACGGTGATCTGACTGTCGCACCGACGGTAGGACAAGGCTCGCATAAGATGAGTGGGTTGGCTCAAGCGAATTGCTTAATACATTTCCCAAAAGATGAGAGTTTCATCGCAAAGAACTCAACAGTTGAAGTTGAACTAATTCATTGGAGTAATTTCTAACAGCTATGACAATCGGAAAAATTAACGCAATCTCTATCAGTAAGAAGAAAGGCATCCCTAAGAAGAATGTGCCGATGGCGGCTTTAAAGTCAGAGTGGGGAATTGAGGGAGATGCACATGCAGGTGAATGGCACAGACAGGTCAGCTTGCTGGCACTGGAGAGTATAGACAAGATGAGGGGGAAAGGTGCTGAGGTCGGGCCTGGTGCTTTTGCTGAAAACATCACCACTGAAGGAGTAGATCTATCTATACTCCAAATCGGAGATCAGGTGAAGATCGGTGATTCTTTGCTGGAAATCACTCAAATCGGCAAGGAGTGTCATGATCACTGTGCAATCTTTAAGATTGTGGGTGATTGCGTCATGCCACGTGAAGGGCTTTTTGGCAAAGTTATCAGCGGTAGTGAGATCAAAGTAGGAGATTCTGTCGAGATAGTTTCCGAATAATCAATTTCGTACTTACTACAAGCAACTAACGCCAGATTATCACGCAATTTGTACCAATTCCGTCCGTATCATATCCAAATCAAACTCGGTGACATTGCTTGAGATAGAGTTACCGAGAGTTACACACCATAAATTCTGATAACATAATGACTAATAATAGATATATCTCTGTTCTCAATGAGCAGATATCCTCAAAGAGTTTACTCAAACACCCTTTCTATCAGGCGTGGACCGAGGGTGAATTGCCGTTGAGTTCACTGCAAGATTATGCAAAGCAGTATTACCACCATGTCGCAGCTTTTCCGACCTATCTGTCTGCACTGCATTCACACACGGACGATCAGCGTGTCAGGTGCCACTTGCTGCAGAACCTCATTGATGAGGAAGCGGGCAATCCAAATCACCCCGATTTGTGGTTACAGTTCTGTGACGGGTTGGGCATCTCCAAAGATGAAGTAGAGTTTGTCGAGAGATACAAGAAAACCGATAACCTTATTAACAGTTTCAAGTCAATTTGTCTTGATAGAGAAACTGCTGAGGGTATTGGAGCTCTCTATTCATATGAGAGCCAGATCCCTGCGGTGTCGGAATCAAAGATTGACGGATTGAAGAGACACTACGATCTGAATGATCCAGCTACAACTGCGTATTTTTATGTTCATATCGAGGCTGATAAAGAACATTCAGCCGTCGAGAAAGAGCTGCTGAGTGAGTTAATGACCGATGACAATTTTGAGGCTGTTTCCCGTTCTGCCGATATTGTGCTGGATGCTCTTTGGGATATGCTTACCGGAATCTGCAAGCATAACGGTATTGCTATGAGATAATTTTTTCGATAGCGTTTCTACTTCAAAAACAAAAGCCACCCTGTCGAAAGGGTGGCTTTGTGATAATAATCGATCAGGCTTATTGAATATCAAGCCTGTACGGCATCAGCAGCAATATTTCGCCGTCTTCCCATTTGGTCTCGTTAGTGAATGTGTCTGCGAGTTTGACAACTTCTTCAGGAAGAGTACTGCGGACGATACTGCGCATATCCTGCATCATGATTTCTTTGCCATGACTCTTAGGGAATTTCTTAATAGTATAAGATTCTCCTTCTTCGATACCACCGGCTTCGGCAGCGACATCCAGGGCTAACTCCAAGCCACCGGTTAGATCAACCAATCCTCTCTCTTTTGCATCGGTTCCTGTCCAGATGCGACCCTGTCCAACTTTGTTGACCTCCGATGTATCCATATCACGTCCGTCCGCAACATGCTGGAGGAAAATGTCGTAAAATTGATTGATTTGATCGCGCAATTTTGCGCGCTCTTCATCGGTGAAACTGCGACTACCGGAATACATATCGGCAAAGTTACCACGTTTCAGCGTCTCTGTATTTAGTGCTATCTTCCTCTGAAATTCTGCAAATGAGAATTTACCGGAAATGACTCCGATTGAGCCGGTGATAGTGTTTGGCTGAGCGATAATTGTATCCGCTTTACAGGCGACATAGTATCCGCCCGAACCGGCGACATCACCCATTGAAACTATGAGCGGCTTAGCGTCATCACCGGTTGTGGTGCGTTCAACCTCACGCAGAATCATCTCAGAAGCCAAACCGGATCCGCCGGGTGAATCTACACGAAATACGATAGCTGCGACAGATTTGTCGTTGCGCGCTTTGCGAAGTGCTTCAACTATAGTTTCGCTTCCCATGGATTGATCACCGAACATACCGCCGTCCCCACTCTTTCCGCTTGTGATCGCACCAAGACCGTACACAACAGCAATGGATTTCATTCGAGTATCGTACCATTCCAGTTCAGCATCGTGCTTCATGTTGTACTTCTTCTCAGAAAGCAGGCTCATCTCGTCATCTTCTTCCTTTAACTCCTTGACCAGATCTTCCAACTGATCTTCGTAAACCAGACTGTCAATCAGTTTTGCTGAGAAGGCTTCGTCAGCAGTAAAGTCACCACTTTCATCAATCAGATTGCGCACATCGCTTTCTGTCATGCTGCGCCCGTCTGCGACAGCACTAACCAGTTCGTTATATAGCCCGTCAAGGATCGCATCGGTGGCTTCCTTTTGAGAGTCTGACATGTCGCGACGAGTCAGCATATCGGAAGCTGATTTGTAATCACCGATATGCTCCAGCTCCGGATTGATCCCAAGTGTATCGAGTGTCCCGCGCAGAAACATCATGTTTGCAGCGAGACCGGACAAGCCTACACCGCTGCCCTTTGCGAGATAGATCTTGTCAGCCACAGACGCAAGATAGAAGGAACCGTTGGACAGATACTCGGCATACACCACAATCAGTTTGCCGGATGATTTGAACTCTTCAAGCGCATCCCGCATCTCCTGAATTCTCGCCCAACCAGCGTTGAATCCTTCCAGTTTGAGCAGGATACCTGATACTTCATCGTCATCTTCAAGCTTGTCAATCAGTTTGGTGAAACCGTGAACGGTACGGTATCCGGGACGGAACCATGACGAGAATTGGTTGTATTCTACGATAGGTCCTCTTAGCTTGATTTCGACAAATTTCGGTTTTGTTTTGGGATTCAATTTAGTAAGAATGCTCGGTGTAAACAGATCGTAATGAGCAGTCCAGGCAGACCCGACACCGGTGCCTTCCTGCTGATGCATTCCGATTTCACTGTTGCCAAATCCAAATGTGATTCCTGCCCACAGTTGTTTATCGCGGGGTGCAAGCACTCCTTCATCAATCTTGGTCAGATAGTCAATATTGGCAGTGATGCCCGGAAGTAATTCCATCCGTGCACCAAATTTGTAGGCTATGTTGTCGCTATACCTGTCTCTGTCACGTACTCCTGCAATTGCGTCAAATTCACGCAGAGAAGCATCAGCAGTCAGAGTTAAGCGGTGCCCACGTTTGCCACCAATCGGCTCGGTTAGTGCCAAAGGACGGAGTGCAATACCGAGATCCCATCCGACCATTTGATTCAGGCTGCCTATGCGGGGGTTGTTCACTCCTCGTGCAACCGCACCGAAAGAGAAGAAATTGTACGGACGGTACAACATGCCGATGTCCCAGTTATTCTCCCTGTCCAAGCCGCTGGTTGAAGAGAATGCTGCACCGAAGTACATACCCTTTGTGCCGAATCCCAGACCCCAAGTATAGCGGTTCATGTTTTTCATTGTAGTGAGAGATTTGTTCCGCAGGTATTCACCTACAAAACCAAATCCATCCCCACCTGTTGCAAACCCGAAATCACCGAAGTCACCCTGCTTGAGATAAGGTGCCATTAAAAAGAACGATTCACCGCCGGACACACCGAGTCCCGCCGGATTGATAAGAGGTGCCAGTGCGTTGTCGGTCGTCGTCACAGAATGCTGAGGCAGAGACAAGAACGACTGCGGAACCTGTGCGAGCGATGATGCACAGATTGTCAATGTTAATAATGCTGTGAAAATGATAACAGCACGATTCATAATTTCCTCCGATATAAGATTATTGAAAGTATTAACTTTGTGACAACATGTCATTTATATTCGGGCTTGTCCCAAGCCCGATGTCGCGGTTGAGACAACCACGACTACGGTATCTTATTAGGTTAATACTTTCAGATTTTTACTTCTATTGATAATTTAGACTATCTGATCGGTCAAGTTGTTTCCGACTTTCATGCGTATTTGAAATAAATTGCAAATCCTGTCAATAAGATTGAAGGATCGGAATAATTTACAGTTTGTTACGAGTAATAGATTTTATTGGTAAGAGTCGGCTATATTTCTCTGCGAAGCCTTTGAACAGGGATTTGTAGCTGTTCGCGATATTTTGCTATAGTTCGCCGTTTTATCTGAAATCCCCTCTCAACCAAGAGTTGTGTAAGTGAGCTGTCAGAATACGGTTTTTGTTTGTTCTCAGAGTCAATTAAGTCACTCAACTGCTGCTTGATTATTCGGTTGGAAACTTCATCACCGCTGTTGGTAGTCATCTTTTCGCTAAAAAAGTATTTAAGCTCGAAAACGCCCCAGTCGGTTTGGACATACTTGTCTCTTGTGACACGAGATATTGTAGAGATATCCATTTCTATGTCACCGGCAATGTGATCGAGAATCATCGGCTTCAGGTATTCGGGACCTTTGTTAAAAAATGCTCTCTGCCGTTCAAGGATAGCTCGCATAGTTCTGACCATAGTCGTTCGTCGCTGGTGAACGGCTGCCAGAAACCACCGGGCGGACTCTAACTTTTTAGAGAGAAATTCCTTTACTTTTTTATCAGTTTTTTCCTTGTGAAGGTACATGTCACGGTATGCCGTGTTGATGCGGAAATTTGGCATGCTGCCGTCGTTAAGATAAATCTCGAATTCTTTGCCAATCTGCGTAACAATCAAATCCGGGATTATGTAATTTTGTTTCTCGTCAAAATATCCTTCACCGGGTCTTGGGTTCAATCTGGTCACAACTTCAAAGGAATCCCGTATTGAATCCATGCCAACATCAAGTGTATCCGCCAATGCCTCATATCGCCTGTTCGCAAAATCATCCCAATACTCATCCAATATGCGAAAAGTAATATTATCATCTGGGTAACGATGCTCTAATTGAACCATAAGACAGTTACGCAAATCGAGCGAAGCGATTCCAACCGGATCAAAACGGGTAATGCGGTTATGCGTTGACTTAACCGTTTCAAACAGTGATCCTGACATCAGCGAAATCTCTTCGAGTGAAACATCGAGGTATCCGTTGCGGTTAATATTTCCTACGATTTCCTCAGCGATTGCAGTTTCACTTTCTGAGAAACTTTCCATTCTGACCTGCTCGTACAGGTGGTCAGACAGAGTTAATGTATCTGGCTGCGGCATGTCGTTGGTGATCTCTCCGTGGTATGATCTGCGGTATTCAAAGTGGTCGGAATCATTCAGGAACGCATCCCAGTCAACTTCTTTGTCATCGGCTGCAGTCTCCTTAGCCGGAATCTTCTCATCTTCGGAATTGTCAGCATCAGTTGCAGTTTCTTTCTGAACCGATTCCTCTGTTTCGAGTTCGTCCTCAATGGCTTCAAGGAATCGATTCTCCTCAAGCTCGGCTTTCACACGTTGCTCAAGTGCGAGAGTTGTCAACTGCACCATCTCAGACTTCAGAATTTGCTTCTGGATCTGAACCTGCTTCTGCTCAAGCTTTTGGCGATGTGCCAGTTTTTGCGCTAAGCCCTGCATATTACATCTCCAAATGCACAGTCAAACATAAAATAATATGTGATTGAGTTATTTTTCATACAGCCTGAAACTTTGCCCCAAATATAATTTCCGCGCTTCCTCGTCTTCTGCGAGAAAGTTTGCGTTGCCTGATTTCAATATCTGACCTTCGTACAACAGATAAGCATGGTCGGTAACACTTAATGTCTCATGAACATTATGATCTGTAATCAGCACTCCGATACCTCTGTTGGTCAGGTTGCGGACAATTTCCTGAATGTCATTCACCGCAATCGGATCAATGCCCGCAAACGGTTCATCCAGCAGTATGAATTTCGGATCAGTAACGAGTGCACGAGCTATTTCAATGCGGCGTCTCTCACCACCTGACAGGGTATGCGCTTTCTGATTTGCCAACTTAGTGATGGAAAACTCCTCAAGAAGGCGATCTTTTTTTTCGCATCGTTCAGTGCGTGACATCGGCAGAGTTTCCAGGATCGCTGTCAAATTTTGCGCAACTGTCAAATTGCGAAAGACCGATGGCTCTTGAGAAAGATAACCGATTCCACGACGGGCTCTTTTGTACATTGGAAGCTTGGTTATGTCCTTGTCATCCAGAGTGATCTTTCCTTTGTCCGGTCTGATCATGCCGGTTATCATGTAAAAGGATGTAGTTTTACCGGCACCGTTCGGTCCGAGCAATCCGACGATTTTACCCTGCTCGACTTCAACAGATACAGTGTCCACAACGGTTCGTCGTCCGTATCTTTTAACCAATCCCTCTGCTGCCAGTTTCATTCGTCTATTGGGTTATCCTGCTTGTCCACTTTGAAAACCTTGAATCTGTCCATATACGGTGCCAATTCAGGTGGATAGAATGTTCCGGAAACATCTCCGAGCAGCAAAATGTCCTCTGTTTCTTCATTCAATATGGTAATCTCGATGACATCGGCTGCTGAAAGATTCACCCCCTGATAAACCGCATCTTCGTTCCACAGATGATAGTAGCCTTGAGCATTCCCGTTGACATGGATTACTCTCAGGCTGTCATTAACTGTTGAAATAGACAGACTGTCACCCGAAAGACGGTTGCGACGTGGATCATCCGGCTGCGACCGTGACAGAGCCTGAGCATCGTTCAGTACGATAATTTTCCGAAGTTTGTTACCACTATAATATAACTCTATATATCCGCCTGACAACTCATCCTGATCCTGCCAGATGGTCGGTGAACCTGATAAGTAGGAAAAATTTGAGTCCGGTAGATGGAATAGAGTATCGGATTTAGAGCGTAACTCTCCCTTATTCAACCTGACCGTTCCGGTGAACATCGCTGAACGGGTATGTCTGTCGAAGCGGATTTGATTAGACCGGATAAACAGTGTATCCGGAGGATCAACCGTCGTATCGGGATACATGTAAACCGGATATCCTCTGATTATTGCAACATCACTCCCTTGCTGCCATTCACCCTTAGAGCCGGTGATCTGAACATTGTCGTTGAGGCTGTTGATGATTACATTTTCATAGAGCTGGATCAGGCTGTCCTTCTCAAAATAATAGGCGCGTTTGCAGCGTATCTGAATGCTGTCTCCGGCAGACATATCAACATTTCCCAGTGCTTCAAAATTGCCGGTTCGTTCGTTCAGGATTGCCCGATCTGTTAGTGTTATCCTGTCGGGTTCGATCAGCCTGACTGCATTTGTCAGGGTCACTCTACCGGTGAGCGGATTATAGATGCCGTGCTCAGCGAGAATAATCTTGTCCCCATGCCTGAAGCGGACATTACCGATTACCTCGCGGATACCGTCTTTGCTTTTCATCGTGTCGGCATACTCAAGAATGATTGGTGTAGAAGCTCTTTCTATGGCAACTGTTTCTCCACACGTAAATAGAGTGACGATTAGCAGGATAAGTGCAATACAGTTTGTCCGAGAAAAGTGAAGCCCGCTGTCAGCCCGCTGTGGCTGACAGCATAACCTGTGTAACATTAAAAATATGGCTGTCAGGTACGGCGACCTTGCAGTAGATAATTTGTATTCCCGAACAGACTGAATGAAGGGTGAACAGTTCATGGAGTAGATCTCTCACTTCTTTCCGGTTGTCGCCATGTCGCTCCGCTCGGTTTCTTGATTGTCCACTCCTGCAGATCCGGTGTTGAACTGAATCCGTAACCGGACAGGCTGTCATGAAGCGAGATCATGGTGACGAAACTATCTGTCTCTATTCGTTCGATATCGGAATCATAGTGCAAATACTCTGATCTAAGCACCATGCCGGAGTCGGATTTAATAACTACGTTTCCAATAGCGGTCAACATGTCCTTTTGCTCTAAAACGGTCAGTCTTTCGGAATTCATAACCGCAGAATGTTTACCGTTCTGGAAAAAGTCAGCTTCAACACCTCCCTCCATCTCAACCAATCCCAATGCTTCGAAGCGAGAGATTTTAGCCGATTTCAGCCTTAACCTCGGAGTTCCGTCGTTATCAAAGCGGATTGTGGCATCGTATAACTCCTGATCGGGGATCTTCCGCTCCGCTTCAGCAACTGATTCGGACTCTGTAATTTCCGAGCAACTAATTGACAGCAGCAGTGTTATTATCAGTAAATTGTATTCTGTTTTCATCTCTCAATTGCCTGTGAACTTGTCGGTAACGGAGTCCCACAAATCCTGAGATTTCATGATAAGTTCGATCAGCTCCCGAACAGCTCCATATCCCCCAGGCTTGCCTGATACCCACTTCACTTCAGCAAGGACTTCTTCGCAGGCGTCAGCAGGAGCCGCTGACAGCCCAACTTTTCTCAGTACCGGCAAATCGAACAGATCATCGCCCATGTATGCAGCCTGATCCCATTTGAGGTTGTGTCGTTTCAATATATCCGTTAAAATATCTCTCTTGTCAACAAATCCTCCATGAAGTTCTTCAATCTCCAGTTGACGAGCGCGATGTTCAACAGTTGACGACAACCTTCCGGTGATGAGGCTGAATTCCAATCCTGCACGTTTAGCCAGAATTATCCCGAAACCGTCACGAACATGAAATCCTTTAGCTTCAGTTCCGTCCGGATTCATGGTGATTATACCGTCTGTCATGACACCGTCAACATCAAGAGCTATCATCCTGATTTTTCTTGCGATTCTGTGAATCCGGTCTTTCGGCAAACTCATACAAAGATTTTCCGTTAATTATTGTAAGGGAATCTAACAGCTCAGGTTCTTCAAAAGGTATCAATGAATTGCACAATTGTCAATACGTGACCATAGCAGTTTGCCCGGGAATGGAGAGTTTCCGGTGTCAGCCTGCCGTGGTTGATACGGCAAATTGTGTATTATCAATTATGTGGCTGTCAGGTGCGGCGACATGACAGCGGGGTTTGTATTTTCGGACAGACCGATAAGTCCGAATGTAAATGATAATGATAGCGTAGCAACTCTCTTGATTCAGTGGCATTAATATACTATATTGACATTGTTATTGGAGTTTGTCGGAGTTTGAGGTAAGTTATGCATGCAGTTCCGGTTAATGTAGAAGGTCTTTCGGTATGCGCACCGTATCAGGGATATATGGTTATACTGAAGGAGAGGGGTTCGATCCGGTGGCTGCCGATCTTTATCGGTAAGTTAGAAGCTGAGTCTATTTCCATTATCCTGGAAAATGTGCAGCACGCAAGACCGTTGACTTATGATTTGTTTTCCAATCTTCTTATTGAGTCAGGCACTGCGGTAGAGAAGGTGACTGTTACCGGTCTCAGGGACAGCACTTTTTATGCGGAGGTTGTCATCAAGACAACGAATGGCAGAAAAACAATTGATGCCCGACCTTCTGATGCAATTGCTTTGGCTCTGAAGACAGATGCACAGATCTTTGTCAATAGTACGGTGCTGAACGCTGCCGGGATGAGTGACGATCTTATCTCTGATACTCAGTTGAATCAGCATGAATCGAGACTGAAGAAATTGAATGACCTGCTTACCAAGGCGGTTGAAGATGAAGAGTACGAAAATGCTGCGAAGATCCGCGATAAGATAAAATCCCTTGAGCAAAAGGTATAGTCGGTATGAGAACCCGGTGTCAGCCGCCATGGCTGACACAATAACACATTTAATACCAAATAGATAGTTATCAGGAGCGGTGTCTTGATAGCTGAGAATAACTTTTTCACCGTTAATTAGAATAATTCCCCTTTTATGAGCAACGAAATACCTGAAAAGGACACAATACTGTTCACTCAACTTATACTGATGTTTCAGGCTGCAACCATGCAGCATCTCGGTAAAATCGGTGAACAGGAGAGCGGAGAAATCAAGCGAGATTTGACTCAAGCTTCCATGACAATTGACATGCTTGACATGCTGCTGAAAAAATGCGCCGGCAATATGACTCCCGAAGAAGAGAAACTATTGACACATGTTGTGTCTGAGTTAAAACTTAACTACATAGATGAAAAGGGTCGCCCCGATTCAGCGGAATCATCAGATGATCCCAAAGAAACTGATTCACCGGAAAGCAACTAAACTTATCCGGGATCATTATTTCCCTCAGAAAATGAACGTATAACATTTGAATGTTGTTTCAAACCTTATCATTAGAAATGGCATCACAACAGATTGGACACGGAACTCAGTGATCCGGTTACAGATCGCTGTGCCTGTGAAAAGCATCGAAAAAGGAGAAATTCCTCATGAACAGCAAGCTGAAGTTTTTATTAATCTTACTGATTACAGTGACACCTTTGACCACGGTGCTGGCACATTTGCAGTGGACACCGGAGAACGGGGTTTACATCCGCCAAGGTCATCATATTGAGTGGTATCGCGGCGGCGAAGGAAGATGGGATCGCGGTGAAGAAGAAACCGCATTTGTATGGTCGGACTGCCGCTGGACTCGTGGCGGTGAAGGTGACCGTGGTGTATTCATTGAAATCATCAACAGCGACGGTGAAGTTGTGTTCGGCAACGAACGCGGTGGTTTAATGGTCGCTAATGCGCGCGGGCGCCAGGAAGACCCCGGTGTGTGGCCCTCTTCCGATGGCGGGTGGTTCATCGCCTGGGAAGATTTTGACGTTGATTCACTCGGTGACATCTACTGCACAAAGATAAACTCGGATTATGAAATTGTCTGGGGAACTGACGAACCCGAACGTGTGCCGGTTTGTGTGCAGAACGGCGTTCAGGAAGGTGTGAGAATTGTGGATGACGGTGAAGGAGGCTGCATCATCGCCTGGAAAGATCTGCGCAACGGTGATCAGGGTGATCTGTACGCTCAGCATATTCGCTCCGATGGCAGACCGGATCCGAATTGGACAGCAAACGGAATTGCTGTCGCCCGCGCTCCCGGAGGTCAATTAAGCCACACCGCTGATACTGACGGAGCCGGAGGTATGATGCTTGGCTGGAAAGACGGCAGAGAAGAAGGTGATGCCAACATATGGGTGCAGCGAATAAACCCCGAGGGTGAGTTAATGTGGGGCAACGGACAGGGATTAATCGTGTGCGGAGAAGCCTCAAATCAGGGAACTCCAAAACTTTGTCCCGATGGCGCAGGAGGGATATTCGTCTCCTGGGTTGATGAGAGAAATGTAGGCGGCGACCCTGCAACCGGAAAAGACATCTTTGTCCAGCGTGTGAATGCTGACGGTGAACTGATGTGGGATGATAACGAAGGTACAGGTGTTGAGCTTTGCACAGCAAATAGAGAGCAGACCAGCAACCGCATTGTGGCTTCTCGATCCGGTGAGGCAATTGTATCATGGGAAGATTACCGCAGCGATCCCGATATTCGCGATATTTATGCCATGCGCATCAGCGGGGTCAATGATATGGTGAAAGAGTGGAATCAGCCGCAGGGGATGCCTGTTTGCATTAATGAGGACAATCAGCAAGGTGCACGACTGTTCCCTGATGGGGCAGGTGGAGCATTTTTTGTCTGGGAGGACGAGCGTGACGGCGGAACACCCGAAGTAGATATTTGGGCACAGCGGTTGAGTATCAGCGGGGAACCGGTTTGGGCTGAAGATGGTGTCCCTGTCTGCACTTCCGATCACCTTCAACACTCGGCACTGGTGCGAATATCTGCTGATGGAGCGCCGAATATAATATGGGCTGACTTCCGCAGTGGAAGTCAATTGGTCTACTTGCAGAGACTGAACCCGAATAATGGATCGCCGATCTTCGCTGAGAACGGTATAGTTGCCTCCAGCATCAAAGGATTCGGTGGAAATGGACAGGACCCAATTTTAATGTCCCACGGTGGTGGTTTGGTCAGTGCTGTCTGGTCAGATGGAAGGTTTGGACATTGGGGTTCTGTGCCATTCGTCCAGTTTATCGAGGATGGTGGTGACGCACCCGATACACTGCTGCCTGCGCACGGGATACCTGTAATGGACCTTCTCGGTGACGAATCGTTGGTCGGAGGTGGTCAGTCACCGGCTGCGGTTGGAAGCGATGACGGTAATGTTTTTGTCGTGTGGGAAGATCACCGGATCGAGCAGATCTATTCAATCTATGCACAGAAAGTGAATTCAGCCGGTGAACTGCTTTGGGGTGACGGAGGTGTTAAGGCTGCAGGATTCCCTAACGGGCAGGAACAGCTGCTGCCGCACGTCTGTCTCGATGGTGAAGGTGGGATTATAACTGTGTGGAAAGGGAGACCTGATGATTTTGTCTTCACAAATAATCTGACAATGCAGAGATTTGACGCTGACGGCAACCGGATGTGGGGTGATGACGGGATTAGGCTGACATTCCACGATATGGATCAGGAAGTTGAGCAGCTTTTGCATGATCCGGTCAACGGTGGTGCCATAGTAATCTGGAGAGCGGACAATCGCGACACAGATGATGATATATGGATGACGAGAGTGGACCTGGACGGGAATATTGATGACAACTTTGATGACGGCGATGGAGGGTTAATTGTCTGCGATGACATTGAAAATCAACGCAACGTAGCAGCCACAATCCACGAAGACGGCATTGTCGTTGCATGGGTTGACTCTCGCGATGCTGAGGAAGAAATCCTTCCTTACATTTATGCTCAATTTGTTGAATGGGACGGAACGGTTCGGTGGCGCGAAAACGGTCGTACAATCTGTGATGAGGAAACCGATCTCGATAACCCGGTTGTAGCGGCTGACGCAGACGGTAATATCTGGATAGTATGGGAAGACCATCGCAACATTGAAGAGGGTGACAGCAGAATTGACATCTTCATGCAGAAGCTTTTACCGGACGGTGAACTCGTATTTGCGAGAAACGGCATTCCGGTATGTAGTGAGGACAAGAACCAGCTGCGTCCTTCAATCATCGCTAACGGACTGAGTGGTAATCAAGCGGGTATGTGGATATTCTGGGAAGATTATCGCTACAACGAAGGGTTATGGGCGGATATCTTTGCAAAGCATCTTGATCTGACCGGTGAGCAGTTTGGCAACTGGGCGGATTACGATGAGGGTGTCTGGATTTCGAGAGCATACCACGGTCAGGAGAAGCCACAGCTCGCACTGCTCAATGATGACGGTGAAGGTGGTGTTGTTACACTGTTTGAAGATAAGAGATCAACCGGTAAGGAAGAACTATTCAACCTATATACGCAGAGGATTCACGGCGCTGTTCCGGTCAGAGATCGTGAGCCTGTGCAGCATCCGACCGGATTTGCACTAAACGAGATCTATCCGAATCCGTTCAATGACAAAGCGATCATCAGCTTTACCACACCGCATGAAAGTCTTGTAAAGCTGAATCTTTACGATATCAACGGCAGATTGGTCAGCAGAATCGGTCAGAACAGCCTGCAAGCAGGCAGACACGCAATGTTAATAGATGGACGCGATCTCGCATCCGGCACATACATTGTCCGTCTTGAAGCTGAAAACATCAGGCTTGAGAAAACGCTGAACCTGATTAAGTAGTTTTCCATGGTAGGGGCGTGAATTATCGCGCCTGTTGTTCAGTCAAACTCAATGAGGGCTTGATAAATCAAGCCCCTACCTTACTTGATAATAAAATGTGAATATCTGTTAACAACTCTTAATATCCAGTGGTTAAGAACGATATTATAAGACATTGCCACAGATTACTATCTATCGGATCGGTAATTTTTGTGGCATTTTTTTTGAATGAACCGTTAATCGCACAACCTCTTCACGACCTGTATCATAATCTTGACGAGATTTATGATGAGCTGCGAGAGTTTGAGAGAGAGTATCCCGATTGGATAACGGTGGACTCCGTCGGTCACAGTGCGGAGTATGGCATTCCAATTCTGATGGCAAAACTTTCGGACAATCCGAACCTGCGCGAACCCGAACCCTCGCTGCTGTTTGTCGGTCAGGTTCATGCTGAAGAAGTTATCGGTATCGAGATTACTCTGAAGGTGATTGGTGAACTGCTGGAAAATATTGACGACATTAACTACCGGAGACGATTGGAAAGGATTGAGCTATGTTTCATCCCGACCGCAAACCCGGAAGGTCTGGAGGTCGTTCATTCCGACGATGTGACATTCCGCAAGAACTGCAGAGACAACCTCGGTGACGGTCGGTTCAGGTTTGATGATCGTCCCGGTTGGGACAGTTCCGGTGTGGATTTGAACCGCAATTTCGGACTTCACTGGGATAGAGGTGATTCGCTGTTTCAAAGACGTGATGAACAGTATGCATACAATTATTATCGGGGAGCTATTCCATTCTCTGAGCCGGAAACTCAAATGTTGCGGGATCTGGCGTATGAGTATCGGTTCTTCTCATCAATAGTCTATCACGGCTCTCGTTCAGGTAACAGCGCTGAACTAGTCATCGCTCCATGGTATTGGGGAGGAGGTGTCAAGCGTCCACCTGATTCGGATGCAATTGATGCGCTTGGTGCCGCAATGGCAGGGCTTCTCCCCCGACAGAACGGCGGGTATTATCGTCAGGTGAATTCAACTCAACGGAACGGTCAGTCTCAGGATTGGATCTATCAGGCTGTTGGTACGTTTCAGTACATGATTGAAGCAGGTGCAGAGATTCAACCGGATTCTGCAGCAATGATTAGCGTGGTGAACGACAACCTCGATGCAGTATGGTATCTGATGGACTTAACGCTCGGCATTGATGAGCTGGAAGATTTTGGAATCCTGACAGTGCTTGCTACTGATGCGCACAACGGCGAACCGTTGGAAGTTACCATCAAGGTTGAACAAGTTGACGCTGATATCGTTGAACCTCGCAAAACAACGGTTGAGACCGGTCGGTTTGATTGGCTGCTTGAAGAGGATGAATATGATGTCATTGTCAGCAAATTCGGGTATCAGACTCAACGTTTGCTCGAAACCGAAATTGTCACCGGACAGCGGACAACACTTGAAACGAGAATGGCTCCGATTGATCCGTTTCCATACCGGTTCAGGCTTTTAGATAGTGTCACAGGTGATCCTGTTGCCGGAAGAATACTTCTAAAGGATGACACAGGTGCACTACGTTACGACCTTGATGTGGACGGCGGTCAGATAGATGTTTCGCTGCAGCCCGGTTCGTACAGCATTACCATACTATCTTCGGATCGTTTGCCTTATGTCGGTTACCTGGATGTCGAAGAACCGGATATTTTAGAGTATGAGCTGCTCCAGTCAGAAGTTAGTTTCGTCGAGGATTTTGATGTTGATCGTGAATGGGAGCGTGGTGGGCTAAACCAGGATTGGGGGATTATCCGATATGATGGAAGGACTTCGCTGACAGAGAGTCAGGTCGGTGATTATTCACAGGGTGCTGAACTGTGGCTCACGCTGAACACCAATACGTTTCTGAATGACGACTACAGCTCGGTGCTTGAGATTGTTCATCGTCCATACTTTGAGCCTGGTGAGGATGAGGGGATCATCCGCGGTTGGACGGGACAACAGGGTGTGACATTTGCGCGTTTCAGTCAATTTCCGGACGGTTGGGACACTCTGTGGGTAAATCTGGACAGGCTTGATGAAGGTGAACTGACACTGGAGCTGATTGTAGATTCAGACAACTCGGTTGAAGAGGATGGCTGGCTCATAGATGCGATCACTATCTATCAGGCGGATGAGAGGTATGTCTTCAGCGTCCCTGAGGATCGGCTTCAACCTGATGATTTCTCAATATCGCTGTTTCCAAACCCTTTCAATTCGATGGCAACGGTTAATATCACTGTTCCGATATTAATGAATGGGCGTTTGTCACTACATGATCCACTGGGAAGACAGGTGTCACTTATCTCACCGCGACTGCTCACAGCGGGTAATCATCGTTACCTGATTGATGGCAGAGAATTAGCATCTGGGAGCTATTACCTGAAGTTTCAAACAGAATCATTATCGCGAATGATAAAGCTGACGATTGTCAAGTAGGCTGCAACGAATTTCACAACCCGCTCTTGAAAAGGGGCGGGTTTTTTTGTAGATTGGAATGATAGGTTAAAATGGAATACTTGTATGGATAGCATCAACTACATAGATCGAATAACCTTCGATCCAAAAATCATGGTAGGTAAGCCTGTTATCAAAGGGACTCGGTTAACAGTTCCTTATATTCTCGGCTTGCTTGTGAGTGGGGCAACTTTCGATGAGATTCTTGACGAATATGACGGGCTGGAGCACGAGGATATACTTGCCTGTATATGGTTCGGAAAGGAAACACTGGAAAACACAGTTTTTCAACCACTTGAAACTAAATTTGCTTGATGCAATTTTTAGTGGATGAGTGTACTGGACCTGCTGTAGCAAATTGGTTGCATAACAATGGGTATCATGTGTTTTCAGTATTTGATGAAGCAAAAGGAATGAGTGATATTGAAATCATTCATAAAGCCGCAACGGAGGTGTATATCTTGATCACGAATGACAAAGATTTTGGTGAATTAGTATTTCGTCAAGGAAAGGCACATTGTGGTGTGATATTACTCAGATTAAGGGATGAACGTTCCGCTAATAAAATTAACGTAATCAACAAAGTACTAAACAATTTTTCTGAGTCTCTTAGTGGGCTCTTTGTAGTTGCAACGGAAGATTTGATTAGAATTGCCCAGCAACGAAATCTTTAGTATTAATTACATCTTATCTAAACATAGTTACAGGAATATCAATGCTACCAAAATTTACTAATGAGCCGTTTACCGATTTCACATTGCCGGAAAATAAAACGGCGATGGAATCGGCAATTGAAAAAGTCCGCTCAGAATTAGGACAAAAATACCCGATCATAATCAATGGTGAACGTATCTATCGCGATGATACGTTCAAATCATTCGCATCTTTTGACAGTGATTTGCTGGTCGGAGAGTTCACTAAAGGTGTCAAAGAGGATGCGCTGAACGCTGTCGAATCCGCTAATGAGAACTTTGACAGTTGGCGCAAAGTTGATCCGTTTGCACGGGCGCGGATACTGTTACGTGCGGCGCACATCATCAGACGGCGCAAGTTTGAGTTTGCAGCGTGGCAGGTGTTTGAAGTCTCCAAAAGTTGGGCTGAGGCGGACGGTGATGTCGCTGAGCTGATTGACTTTTTGGAGTTTTATGCTCGCGAGATGATGCGTATTTCACAACCGCAACCAGTAGTATCATATACAGGTGAAGAGAATAACCTCTCATACATTCCGCTCGGTGTATGTGTTGTCATCCCACCGTGGAACTTCCCAGGTGCAATCATGGCAGGGATGACTTCCGCTGCATTCGTTGCGGGTAATACTGTTGTCCTGAAACCGGCATCAACCGCACCGACAATCGCATATAAGTTCTATGAAGTGCTTGAGGAAGCTGGTTTGCCTAATGGTGTAGTCAATTTCTTACCGGGACCGGGTGGTGCTATCGGTGATACAATTGTAGATCATCCTAAGACCCGCTTAATCGCATTTACCGGATCAATGGAAATCGGTCTGCGTATCGCTGAACGATCCGCTAAGGTCAACGAAGGTCAAATCTGGATGAAACGTAACATCCTTGAGATGGGTGGTAAAGATTTCATCCTCGTTGATGAGACCGCCGATTTGGAGGAAGCCGCTGCTGGAATCGTTGCAGCAGCTTATGGATTCCAGGGACAAAAATGCTCTGCATGTAGTCGTGCGATTGTGCATCAGGATGTGTATGACGAACTGTTGGACAAGGTCGTAGAGAAAGCCAAAAAGATCACAGTCGGCACTACAGATAAACAAGAAAACTTCATGGGTGCGGTCATTGACGAGAGCGCATACAAAAGCATCTTAAATTATATTGAAATCGGTAAACAGGAAGGTCGTCTTGTGCTCGGTGGCAATCCAGCAGGTGAAGGCGGATGGTTCATAGAACCGACTATCATCGCTGACGTAAAAGGTGATGACCGGATCGCTCAAGAGGAAATTTTCGGACCTGTATTGGCGTTCATCAAGTGCGAAGATTTTGAAGATGGGGTTAAAATCGCTAACTCAACCATATTCGGGTTGACAGGAGCACTGTTCAGCAATATCCGCGAACGTCTCGAAATCGGACGGCGTGAGCTTCATTGTGGCAACCTTTATCTGAACCGCAAATGCACAGGAGCACTCGTAGGTGTTCAACCCTTTGGTGGATTCAACATGTCCGGCACAGACTCCAAAGCCGGAGGAAGGGACTATCTGTTGTTGTTTACACAGGGTAAGTCGGTTACAGAGAAGTTTTAAGAATAATCTCACGCAAAGACGCCAAGTCGCAAAGAAGAGAAGAGTTTTTATATCTTTTGTGTCTTGCGTCTTTGTGTGAGGGAATAAAATATGACAGAGAATGAGATTGCCAAGCAGGTTGTTGATGCAGCGTATAAGATTCATACTACTCTGGGTCCGGGGCTGTTCGAAACTGTTTATGAAGTGATCTTGGCTTATGAATTGAAGAAACGTGGGTTAATGGTTGTTCAACAACAAGCAATTCCCATAGTTTATGAAGAAGTACGTTTTGAAGAAGGTTATCGAGCAGATTTGATTGTTGAGGATAAGATTATAGTAGAGCTCAAGTCAATTGAAGCCGTGTCAAAAATTCATAAGAAACAGCTACTAACATACCTAAAGTTAGCTGATAAGCGTCTTGGTTTACTAATCAACTTCGGTGCTCTATTGATTAAAGATGGCATATCAAGAGTAGTCAACAAACTAAAATAAATACAATACATAATTCTTCTTTGCGACTTAGCGTCTTTGCGTGAGACCAAAATATGCTAAAACCATCCAAATTTCCGAGAGAGAAACGACCACCTACAATCTTCAACCAGATCGGTGGTGAAGTTCAGAAGCGTACCGAACAAGGTCAAGCTATCCAAGCCTTGCACATCGGTGATACATATATCCCGTTGCCAACTCAGTTAACCGATCCTATTCCCGATGAGGAGAGTTTGTTCGGATCCATGCTGAATCGCTATGGTGATACGATGGGGGAGCCTCCTCTTCGACGAATTCTGCTTGAAAAGGTGCGAAATCGAAACAAACTTCCTGCCGATGGGATTGATTGTGTACAGATCAGTAACGGTGCTACAGGAGCGTTGTCTTCCGGTTTTTCACGGATTGTAGGAGCGGGATCCGAGATATTAACTCTGAGTCCGTATTGGACAATTCTGCGGATTGTGGCTGATCATACTAATATTAAATTGGTTGAGGTTCCATTCTTCGATCTTATGTTGGAGGATAGATTTGATCCGATCAAACAGATGGAGAAGTATCTTTCACACAAGACTGCTGCAATATACCTGAACACTCCATCTAATCCAACCGGAATGTTGTTGAATCGTGCGATGTTAGAGCAGATTGCCAAATTTGCCAAAGATAACGATTTATGGCTGTTTGCCGATGAGGCTTATGAGGATTTTATTTGGAACAGTGAGGAGCATGTCAGCATAGGTTCATTGCCGGAGATGTTTGAACGAACGATTACTGTCTATACATTTTCAAAATGTTTCGGAGCATCCGGTTTGCGGGTTGGATATGCGGTTGGTGCTTCTCCAGTGATTGCTGAGTTGAATCGAGGTGTTGTCGGAGGATATTATGAGGTTGGTCGTTACGATCAACTTATGGCATGGCGCGGAATGGTGCGGTTTGACGAGGCGGTCAAGCCTTTGCATGACAGCTATATTCAGACTTGGCAATGGATGAAAGAAAATCTGACTTTAGAGGTTCTTCCATCAGTTGGCGGATTCTACTTTTTTGTTAAATTGCCTGATAAATGGAGATCTATGTCATCCGAAGAGAAAGTTAAAGGATGGTTGGATAGCGGAATCGTGATGTCACCAGGCAGCAGCTTTGGTGATGTGTATGGTGATTGGGCGAGAATCTGCTTTACCGTCGTATCACCTGATGAGATGAAAGAAGCAGTTGTAAAACTGAACAGCTTGTAAGTGTACTGACCCTCCTGCACAGCACAACTCACACACTTTTCCAGTAATCCTAAGGGTCGTGGAAGTAATTCATGATCCGCTAATGATAGTGTTGACAAAGTAGTGATTTTGTAGTTGTGGTTGTCACAACCACGACGTCGGGCTTGTCACAAGCCCGACTACAAAGTTAATGCCCTCCAATTAAGTGAATCATATTGAACTCAATTCAAAATAGTGTGCCCGATGAATTCTGGGAAAAGTTTACCCCGTCCGACAGGTCAATACTGTTTTTGGATTATGATGGAACGCTGGCACCGTTTCGGGTTGAACGAGACGAAGCTGTGCCGTACGACGGAGTGTGTGATTTATTGGATGGCATTGCTGCTGCCGGATCCAGATTGGTCATAGTCAGTGGAAGGGAGATCGAGGACGTTCGGAAACTGCTGAATGTTCATAATATTGAAGTTTGGGGATCGCACGGTCTCAAAAGAAGAATATCCGATGGAACTGTTAAAAAGTACCCTTTATCAGGTGAGACTGTAGAACAACTTGACAGTGCATCCGACTGGATACTAAGCAATTTCCCTGCTGAGCGGTGTGAAATCAAATATGGATGCGTTGCATTTCATTGGCGGGGAATGGATCGAAGTATGATGGAGATAACTCAAAGGCAGATTGTTCAGATGTGGCTGAAGCTTGTCACTCAAGAATTAAAGCTGCACGATTTTGATGGTGGAGTGGAACTTCGGGCAAACGGACGGAATAAAGGGGATGTCGTGAATATCGTTCTAAGCGAAGAATCTGACATTGTGATGACAGCATATCTCGGGGATGACTTGACAGATGAAGATGCTTTTATGGCGATTAAAGAGCATGGATTGGGCGTTTTGGTTAGATCGGAGTTTAGGGAAACGGAAGCCTCAATCTGGTTAAAACCACCTGAACAATTGTTGGAATTCTTACAAAAATGGAGAACCGTCTGCGGAGAATAGAATGTCTGATCATACAAAGACTCACATTATTGCGGTGTCCAACCGGCTGCCGATAAGATTAGAACGTGACGGGTTTGAGTGGGCTGTATATCCGGGTTCCGGTGGGCTGGTTTCTGCGTTAGTACCAGCACTCAGAAATCGAGGAGGTTCATGGATTGGCTGGCATGGTACCACTGACAATGAAGATTGGGTAGAAGTATTTCATCAGGCTTCCTTAAAAGTAGGGCTTGAGCTGTTTCCGGTTTCACTCACTAAAGATGAAGTAGAAGGATTCTATAACGGATTCTCAAACCAAATCATATGGCCCCTGTTTCACGACCTCTCTTCCTTATGTAATTTTGATCCACAATTTTGGCAGTATTATCTTGAAGTCAATGACAAATTCGCAGAAGTGATCGTAGCCAAGAGCGGTGAGCAAGATTTTATCTGGGTTCATGATTATCATCTGTTAAACGTGGGACAGATGCTCCGAACGAAGAATGTTCATCGTAGAGCAGGATTCTTTCTGCACATTCCGTTTCCTGCGATGGAGATTTTTGTGAGGTTGCCTTGGAGAGCACAGTTACTGCAAGCACTCCTTGAATATGATCTTATCGGTTTTCAATCCATCCGAGACAGGCGACACTTTTTGAGGTGTCTTTTCCACTTGATACCGAATATCAAGATCAAAGGGCGAGGAGCAGTGGTTACTGTCGTGTTAGGCGATAGAGAAGTGCGGATCGGTACATTTCCGATAAGCATAGATTCTAACATCATCGCAAGGCGCGCAAACAGTGAAAATGTTAATCTACGAACGGATTGGATTCGCTCTACTATGAGTCGTTCGAAGGTTATACTCGGAATTGACAGACTCGATTATACGAAAGGGATAATCCACCGACTTAAAGGATTCCGATTAGCGTTGGAGAAGTATCCGGATCTTCTCCACAAGGTAACATACGTTCAGATTGTTATACCGAGCCGGGCAGAGCTACCGCAGTACAAGTCATTGAAATCAGAGATCGAGAGATTGGTCAGTGAAATTAACGGACAATTTACGGACTCAGGTTGGGTGCCGGTACATTATATCTACCGTTCGCTTGATCCGGACGATCTACTTGCACATTATAGGGTTGCAGACATCGGGCTGGTTACACCTCTTATTGACGGGATGAATCTGGTTGCAAAAGAATATTGTGCTTGTAAAATTGATAATGACGGGGTGCTTATACTAAGCGAGTTCGCAGGTGCAGCAGTTCAACTTCAAAGAGGTGCATTGCTGATTAATCCGTATGACATTGAGGCAATTGCAGACGCCATCAATACTGCATTTCACATGCCCGTTGAAGAGAAGCAGCGTAGGATGAGGTGGATGCGGGGTAATGTGCGCCGATACGATATATTCAGATGGGTTGATTCTTTTATACATGCAGCACTGGATAAAAATCTCGGTGACTTTCCTCCACTAAGCGAGTATGTCCCTGAGGTTAGTATTGAGACTTACGGAGAGGCTTGACATAGTCTGAATTCTGCTGTATCTTAGTACAGTTCATTGCACTCCTTGCGTCCGGTTGTAACTATCTAAAGTGTTGATAGATGCTGATCTTGTAGTCGTGGTCATCTCAACCACAACATCAGGCAGACAAGCCTGATTACAGACTAAGCTCGCAACCGGTTATGACGCAAACAGGCACAGGGGTGGCTGCCCCGGGTCGTTAATCTCGCATGATTTCTGACAAACCGGGAGCCTGAGAACACACCCTAATAACCTGATCTGGGTAATGCCAGCGTAGGGATTGCACCATAACCGCTCTCCTAAATGTTGGAGATGCGGTTTTTTTTTATACCGGAGGTAAAATAATGCAGAACCTTTCCAATCATACTCAAAACAGCATATTGCTCCTTGTGCTTATCCTGCTTTCAACAGGTGTGCTGTACGGTGCAACTGTCACCGGTCAAATCGTTGATGCTATAACAGGAAATCCCATTGCAGATGTAAATGTCATCGTTTATGGAACATCTCAAGGCACATCTACCGATCTTGCAGGAGGATTCCACCTCAAAGTTGATGCTATACCTGTAAATGTTTCAATCAGCCATGTCAGTTATCAATCAGTTGATGTCAACTTATCGGATCAATCGGCTGATATTAAGCTGAGTCCGATTCCCGTCCGTCGTTCAGAGGTCGTTGTCAGCACCGGTCGTGCAGTCGGGAATGAATCGAGGTCCGTGTCAAATCTTGACCGCAAACTTGTCGAATTGTCGTATGGCGCTCAGGATGTGCCGTTGGTCGCAGCTCAGACACCGAGCGCTACCGCATTCAGTTGGAGCGGATCCAGTGTTGGCGCAGCTACGATGAAGATTAGAGGATTCGATCAGACTCGCTTGGGGATCAGTGTTAACGGTATTCCGATCAATGACCCGGAAGATCACGACGTGTATTGGCAGGATACTCCTGATTTCTTGTCCAACACTTATGATCTTCAGGTTGAACGTGGAGTTTCCAGTTTCATGTCCGGCAGTGCCGGAATTGGTGGGGGATTGAACCTTGCTACGAGCGATGCAGTTTCCAATCGAGAACTTTCAATTACCTACCAGGGTGGTAAATTCAACACCCACCGTAGGACTTTTGCTTATCAGTCGGGTTTGATTGACTCGGAATCTAATGATAACAGCTACAACTTCACCGGACGTTTCAGTCATGTATCAACAGACGGCTATCGCGATCATACAGCGGCTGATATGTGGAGCTATTTTCTTGGTGCAACGAGCTACAGCCCAAACATGATCACCCGCTTACAGGTTTACGGCGGCCAGGAAGAAATGGATGCGTACTGGTGGGGGATTGATAAAAACACACTTGAAAAAAATCGTAAAGCAAACTATTCCGCGTGGAACAAAGAGTATCATGAAGAATTCTTCTGGGACGCATCAGTTGATTACGACGACGAGCGTGATTCTTTCCAGCAACCGCATTATGTTCTCCACAATCAATGGAAAATCAGTGATAATGTCATGCTGAATGAGTCACTCTTCCTAATCGAAGGTAACGGTTTTTATGAGGAATACAAACCGAACCGTAAGTTTGCTGAATACAACTTTACTCCTTTTGATCGCATCTATGATGAAGATGGTGACGGTATCCTTGACACGGTTGAAGTTAATCGTACTGATCTGATTCGTATGAAAACCGTTGATAAAGACCACTTTGGTTGGTTGCCGAGATTGAACTGGAAAATTAATTCGGCTATTGATCTCAACACGGGGCTTGAGTTGCGATTTTATCGTAGCAAACATTACGGTCGGGTGATTTGGGCACGTGAACTACCGGAAGCTGTATCACCTGGACACGAGTGGTATCGTTGGACGGGTGATAAGGATTATCATGGTGGTTATGTTAACCTGGATTACCGATTCAATCCGAAACTGAAGCTGAACGGGGGACTCCAAATCAGACAGATCAGCTATAAAGTTGATCAGGAGTTAATGGGTGCATTCCCCGGTTACGAGTACGAACTTGACTGGACATTTGTAAATCCACGTATCGGTGCGACCTATCAGTTCGATGCTAATACAAACTTGTACGCATCACTGGCTATGGCTGGTCGCGAACCGATAGACAGTCAGATTTACGATGCCGACAATCCTGAAGACATTCCAAAACTTGTAAAGTATGATCAGGAAGAGATCAATCCGGAGAGGATGCTGGATTTAGAAATTGGTGGTAGTCACAATTACGGCAATCTGATAGTTGGAACCAATCTGTATGTTATGTTGTTCAACGATGAGATAGTGACTACCGGATTCAGCAGCGATCTTGATGAAGAGATCCACGACAATGCACCGACATCTCGTCACATCGGGATTGAAATAGAGGGGAGCTGGGTTACAGGTGTAAGAGGGTTAACATTTGACGGTAACATCAGTTACGGGCAGGCGACTTTAGGTAATTACGAAATTGAGCATGTTGCAGGATTAGATGAAAACTGGAACCCGATCATCAAAACGGTTAACTTAAGCGGCAATCAGATAGGAGGATTTCCAAACCTGATCGGAAATATGCGAGCTACGTATAAGGTTGGAATGTTGACCTCATCGCTGCACATCCAGCATGTCGGCAAGCAGTACATGGATAATCGTGAAGATAAAGATGCTTCGTTAGACGCTTACACCACGTTGGACGGCGTTATTCGGATGCAACTGCAAAATAAACGACTGTTTAACATGCGTTTTAACGGTTTAGACCTTGAATTGCGTGGTATGAATTTGTTAGATTCCGAATATGAGCCGCACGGAGTCGTGGATGTGGAGTATGGCACTCCATACTATGTCCCCGCCGCCGGAAGGAGCTATCTCGCTGGAGTGACATTCAGGTTGTAGGGAATGAAAAGATTTCACGCAAAGACGCAAAGACACAAAGGTTTTAATCCTTGTTTATTGTCTCTACGCATTAAACAAACAAGGCTTGAGAAACTTTGCGACTTTGCGGCTCTGCGCGAGATCTTCTTAATCTTTTTCACCATGGTTCATGTTTGTTTGGGGGCATCGTTTGATACTGATGTTGTTGAGTATGGTTTTATTGATGATCTTATTGAAAAAGGTGAATTGCAAAAACTGCGTGAGCATCATACCGTTGGTGGGACAACTATCCGCTATCAGCAGTTATATCATGGTCATCCCGTAATCGGTGGTGGGATTACCCTTCGCATCGGTAAAGATAACCAACCAATATCATTGTATAGTTCGCTCGCCCTATGGTGTGAACACAGTGATCCTGTCTATTTAATTACCTCCGACCAAGCTACCAAGATTGCTGTTCAATCAATCTATCTGAAAGAAACACGTGGTGAAGTGAAGGTTGATGCAGTCATACTGCCTCAGAATGGATCTCCGGCAGCCAGTTGGCGAGTGCTTGTTCCTGCATTGGAACCGCTGGGTGACTGGGAACTGTTTGTGCATGGTAAAACAGGAGTGGTTATCCTGTCCGAGAACCTGCTTCAGCGCATTGACGGCACAGGACTTGTTTTCAATCCCGATCCAATGACAGCGACCGAAGATTCAACACTGCGTGATGAGGATGATGCTGAGGATGCGATACCGGAAGAAGCATACAGTGAAGTTGAACTGCTCGACATCGAGCAGGATGATGAGGACAGATACGTATTAACCGGAACGTATGCGGACACGTCACCAACCGATGATCGGGCAGCGATGGAGGAACCTGAATTTGTGTTCAACCGTGAGGATGATCGTTTTGAGGAGGTGATGACATACTATCATATTGACCGTCAGGCTCGATATGTTCGTGAGTTGGGATTCGACGACCTTCCACCGACTCCGCAACGAATCAATGTGAATGGAGTCGCTGAGGATCTGTCATTTTTCAGTCCTGCTACAGGCATGATTACTTACGGCAGCGGTGGAGTGGATGACTGCGAGGATGCAGATGTGATCCTGCATGAGTACAGTCATGCGCTTTTGCATCAGATACTACCGAGCTGGAGGGGTGGTGAGACCGGACTATTGACAGAAGGACTGTGTGACTATCTCGCGGGTGACTGGAGTCTGGAAGTGAACCGTGATTTTCAACCGTATCAGCTCTACAACTGGGATGGGAACAACGAATTTTGGGACGGGAGGATACTGAATTCGGATCATCACTATCCCGAGGATGCGGATCGCGAACGACACGATGCGGGACAATTGTGGTCGTCACTGCTGACGGAAATACGGCTCGCTGCTGACGACCGGGATCTGTGGAACAGTGTGGTAATAGATCATCTGTATCTGCTCGGTGACAGTGCGACGGTTCCCGATGCTGCGGAGGCTTTGCTTGCTGTTGATGAGGAGATTGCGGATCACTATTTCCGACCGTACATCATCAGAGGATGTGAACGGCGGGGAATTTTCATGCGTGGAAGATTCAGCCCACAAATATCTCATGTGCCGTTAGGAGATACTGATCAACCCAACCGAGCGAGGCTGATTCAGGCAGAAATAGAGTCTCACTTTCCCGTAAATCCTGAAGATGTCTATCTGGTATATTTTGCCGGGGATAACTTTATTGACAGCATCAATTTCGAGAGGCATCCGCATGATGATGAGCAGTTCCAAACCTACTTTCCGGGGATGCTCTACGAAGGTGCAGTTAATTACTATATCTCTGCACAAGACGAGAGTGGAGTTACAGCGACATTCCCTCCTGCAGTACCTGACAGCATGATTAGCTTCTTTGCCGGACCGGATCGCATACCCCCGCAGTTAATTGAATTCAATCCCCTGCCAAACAGCGTGTTTCCAAGTGGTGAAATTGTTGTATCAGCGCATGTAACCGACAATATTGGTGTGACATCAGTTGTTTTGGAATGGCTTGACGATAATGTGGAAGGTGGCGGTACAGTAGAACTTGTGAGTATTGACGATGATAGATTTGTTGGCAGACTGCTTTGGGAAAGCGAGATCAACTCAGTCATTCCCTACAGACTTATAGCACATGACGGTAGAAGGGGGGGGACGATAATCGTGGCTCGTTGGTTTGAGATTCGTCGTCAGGCTGTAATTGATGATTTTGAGTCAGGAAGCATACGATGGGTCAGGTCAATGTGGATTAGAAACGATCAGGACGCCTTCGAGGGTGATTGGTCTTTAGCGGACAGAAATCCACTCACTCAATTCACACCGCGGACTGCTGTGCTGGAGCTTGATGAGATGTGGGATTTGTCATTTGCGGTTCAGGCTCGCTTGACGTTCTACGAAACGCATCAGTTGGATGTTCGCTCAGGTGAGAGAGGATATTTTGAGGTCAGTGACAACGGCGGGGAGAGCTGGTACGCACTGTTGCAACTGACAGGTAATCAAAGGTGGTGGGCTCAAAGGCATGTAGTGCTGGATGATTATTGCGGGCCGGACTCTCCATCTATTCGAGTCAGATGGCGGACGGTCACGCCGTTTGATGCTGAGGCTCGTGACGGGTGGAAGATTGACGATGTCACTATGCTGATCGGGAACATCGTAGATGCGGACGCACAGGAGCTGCAATTGGTTCCTCAGTCAATCACAATGGATCCATATCCTAATCCGGTGAATGGTGGGCTAATGCTGCATTACAAGATCACTGTACCTGGCCATGTCGAGCTGTTCGATCTGAACGGACGGAAGATGTTCAGGTCGCCTGTTTCTTCAGATGTCACGAGGTTTAAGATTGATACCGAGCTATATCCCGCAGGTGTCTACTGGATCAGAATGTCAGCAGGAGAGGAAAAACGGATTAGAAGGGTTGTGATTGTGAAGTGATCGCCACGTGAACGCATAAATGAGTTCAGAGTTCAGGCTTCAGCCTGTGTGCGAAAAAGACACGCTGGAAGAGTGAACTATTCGCTTGAGTCGGGGGTTGTCCTCATCCCGATGAATCGGGACGGACTTGAGACAAGTCCTACGTAATAATTTCAATTTACCAACTTTCCTATCTCTATTCTTAAGCCACAACTTGCACATCTATCGGTAACACATTATATTTCTTTGTTACTCACATTGGAAAGGATATGAGCTCAATCGCATCTAATCTTGCTGTAGTCCGACAGAATATTGCAGATCATGCGGCATCCGTTGGTCATAACAGTTCTGATGTCTTGCTCGTCGGAGTTTCGAAGATTCATCCACCGGAGCTTATCGTTGAAGCCGTTCGAGCCGGCCTGATGGACATTGGTGAGAGTAGAGTTCAGGAAGCTGAATTTAAGAAACCGATTGTTGAAAAGAGGTTAACTGAAGAGGGTATTGCCCCGTCAACTGTCCGCTGGCACATGATCGGACACTTGCAATCAAACAAAGCAAATAAAGCAGCAGCTCTGTTTGATGTGATTCATTCTGTTGATTCGATAAAGCTTGCTCGAAAGCTGTCAAAAGCTGCAAGTCAGCTGGACAAGCAACTTGATATTTTAATTGAAGTAAACAGTTCCGGAGAGAGTAGCAAATCCGGAATAGCTCCCGTGGAATTGAAGGATATTGTCACAGAAGTGAAAGATTTGCCAAAAATAAATATCACCGGACTGATGACAATTGCACCGCTAACAGATGATAAATCGTTGATTATTGAGTCATTTGGTAGCCTGCGTGAATTGAGATATGAAGCCTCGATGACATATCAGAATGCAGCAGAATGGGATCTCTCGATGGGTATGAGCGGTGACTATGATATTGCAATTCGGGAAGGTGCTACAATCGTGCGCATCGGCACAGCTATTTTCGGTTCACGACCGACAACCAAGGGAGTCTGAGTTGTTAACACCGATAGAGATTAAAAAACAGGAATTCAGCCGCTCAGTTCGTGGCTATGATGTTTCAGAAGTTAAAAGTTTTCTGGAAACAGTCGCTGATGACATTGCAAAACTGAACATGAAGCTCCGCACTCAGGAGATCGAGATTGAAAAACTGCAGAGTGAGCTAAAACCGATGCAGTCAATGGAACAGACGATGAAAGAAGCGGTGTTCAACACTCAGGAAACCCTCCGCACTGCTCAGGAAGGATCACGTAAAGAAGCCGACCTGGTTATTAAAGGTGCAGAAATTGAAGCTGAGAAGATAATCCGAAATGCACATATAGAAGGTCGCTCCATTCGTCAGGAGGTTGATGTGCTCATTGAACGGAGGGATTCATTCGTCAGAAAGCTGAAGCATTTGTTAAGATCGGAATTGGAGTTAATTGATCTGTTAGAAACAACGGAACCGGACGAAGATGGCACTGTTTCCAAGAACTAAGCGGGAATTTAACGATTTTCCACCCGAAGAGCTGTTTGATCGGGTGCAGACAGCGGTTCAATTAATCCGCAGCACAGGATACATTGACTCTCCCACTACAGGAATCATCTTTGGCAGCGGTCTCGGTGCGATGGTCAATGAGATACAATTTGAATCCGAGATACTGTACAATGATATCCCCGGTTTCGTATCAACTACACTGGATTTCCATAAAGGACGGTTGCTCCTTGGGAAATCTGCCGGCAGTAAGATTATTGCTATGGATGGTCGTTTTCACTACTACGAAGGCTATTCAATGCAGCAGATCACCTTTCCGATAAGGGTGATGCAGGCATTGGGTGTAAAGAAGCTGATCATCTCAAATATCTCCGGTGGTTTGAATCCACAGTACAGGGCAGGGGATATTGTGCTGCTGACGGATTTTATCAATTTTATGGGTGACAATCCGCTGATCGGTTATAATGACGAACGGCTTGGAACACGTTTCCCAGACATGATGGTGCCTTTCAGCAAAAAGCTGATTCGAATCGCTGAGAAACATGCGATGATGCATGAGATCAGGCTTCAGCGGGGAGTCTATCTCGGTTTACCAGGTCCTTCGTTTGAAACACCTGCTGAGTACAGGATGATTCGGCAATTCGGTGCTGACATGGTTGGGATGTCCTCTGTTCCGGAAGTTATTGTCGCCAGACACGCAGGAATGGAGGTTCTTGGAATCAGTTTAATATCTGACGAATGCTTCCCGGAATGTCTTGAACCTATGGAAATTGAAGTACTGCTGCAACGAGCCAAGAATGGTGCGGAAATTATCGGACGGATTATTAATAGTGTTTTAGCGGACGAAGAGTATAGTCAATTGTAGTTTAAAGTTTTCGGTGTCAGCCCGCCGTGGCTGACACTATTTTCGGAACGTTAATAGATTGCTGTCAACCACGGCGGGTTGACAGCAGTAATGTAATAAACTTTGATGAAATCTGATAACACAAAATTATGGCATAAAACAGCCGGAAAAGGATTAGTTTATGTACCTTCCAAGGTAGATTTTCCGGCATTAGATCACACGATACTTGACCTTTGGAAAGAGTACAACATCTTCCAACGCACAATTGATGAGCGTTATGGTTGCCCTGATTACGTTGCTTATGACGGACCTCCAGGAACTAACGGTAAACCACATATCGGTAATTTGATGCAATCCGCATTGAAAGATTTGTGGCCCCGTTATTACACTATGAAAGGATACCGAGTACTCCGCAAAGCCGGATGGGATACGCACGGTCTCCCGATTGAACAGACTGCCGAACGTGAACTGGGTCTTAGCACCAAGCAAGATATTATTGAATACGGCGTAGATAAATATATTGATTATTGTCGCAAGACGGTGTTTCGTTACAAAGATGCCTGGGGAGATGCGATACATCGGATCGGGCGTTTCCTTGATACCGATAACTATTACGCTACCATGCAAAAAGAATATGTCCAAACCGGATGGTGGGTGCTGAAACAAGCTTGGAAGAAGGATATGCTCTATCAAGGGCATAAGATCATGCCCTATTCTCCACTCGGTGGTATGACTTTATCCTCTCACGAGGTTGCGCAGGGTTACAAGGATATTACCGACATATCGCTGTATGTCAAGTTTCCGGTTGTCGGAGAGGATAACACTTATCTCGTTGCTTGGACGACTACTGCATGGACTTTGCTGTCAAATGTTGCGTTAGCTGTCAATCCAAAACTACAATATGTAACCGTTGAAACTAATGGTGAGCGACTCATTCTCGCTGAAGATCGGTTGGAAGCAGTTAAAGCTAAACTTGGTAATTACAAGACAATTGATCGCAAACCCGGTACTGAACTCAAAGGTATCCGTTATCGTCCGTTGTGGGATTTTCAGGATGGAGTCGGTAATGCTCATTATGTAGTTGTTGATGATTACGTTACGGCTGATGATGGTAGCGGTATGGTTCATTTGGCTTTATATGGTGAGGATGACTTCAGGTTGATCAAGAAAAACAATCTGCCAATGGTGCAGAACGTGGATGCAAGTGGACATTGTGCCGATAATGCCGGAGTCTATGCAGGACGTTATTTTCGTGATGAAGGATTGGATGTTAAGATTCTGAAGGATATCGCCGCTAAAGGATTGTTACTCGGCAAACAGAAAATCGTTCACTCGTACCCTCACAACTACAAGAGCGGTGAACCGTTGATGTATTTTGCAAAGAGTGCATGGTTTTTACGCACGTCCAGTATGAAAGAGCAGATGATTGAAGCTAACAAAAAGATCAACTGGTATCCAGAACATATCAAGGAAGGGAGGTTCAGTAATTGGTTAGAGAATAACGTTGATTGGGCAATCTCCCGTGAACGTTTTTGGGGGACTCCCCTGCCGATCTGGACTTGCGATAATGATGAGTGTAAAGAGCAAGTTTGTGTTGAGTCACTCGCAGAGTTAGGTGAGCTTCGCGGTGAACCATTGCCCGACGATTTTGATCCTCATAAGCCTCAGATTGACAAGATAACTCTTCCTTGCCCTAAATGTGACGGGACGATGTATCGCGAGCCGGAAGTGTTGGATTGTTGGTTTGATGCGGGAATTATGCCGTGGGGACAGTGGGGTTATCCGGTCAAGGAAGGCTCGGATGAACTGTTAAAACATCAACTGCCAGGTGATTTTATTTGCGAAGCGATTGATCAGACGCGCGGCTGGTTCTATACGATGCTTGCTCCAGCAACAATGCTGATCAACGAATCCAGTTATAAGAATGTTATCTGCACCGAATTGATCCTTGACGAGCATGGTCAAAAGATGTCCAAGTCCCGTAAAGAGAGTATGGTTGATCCTATTGAACTGTGTGATACGTATGGAGCGGATGCAGTACGTTGGAACTTCTACGGTGTCAATCCATGGACACTGCGCAAATTCATGCGCTCAGATATTCCTGATGTACTCAAACAAGTCATCATTCCGTATTGGAATGCGTACAGTTTTTTTGTAACCTATGCACGAGTTGACAATTGGAAGCCCGTTAAGGACGCTAAACCTTCCGATAAACTGTTAGATAAGTGGATATTGTCTCGTCTTGAGGCGGTACGTGAATCGGTTGAAGAAGGATTAGATGGTTACGATGTAACTGCCGCCGCAAACGCTATCACTTCATTCATTGATGAATTGACAAATTGGTACATCCGCCGTTCACGAAGACGGTTTTGGAAATCTGAGGATGACAACGATAAACAAGCAGCATATCAGACTTTACATAGAGTTCTAATCAATTTGAATCGTATGTTAGCGCCATTTTTGCCGTTCTTGACCGAAGTGATTTATCAGAATCTTGAACGCGGATTTAATGCGAATGCGGATGATTCTATCCATTTGGCAAAATGGCTTCCCTCCGGACAAATTGAACGTGATATTGAACTGGAGTCTTCCATGAAGATGGTCCGGGATGTAGTAACAATTGCACGCTCTCTGCGCAACGAAGGTGATATCAGAGTTCGGCAACCGTTACCGGAGATTATTGTTGCGTCAAATGGAGTCGGATTGAGCGAAGAGATGAGTGACTTAATACTTGATGAATTGAATGTAAAAAAGATCAGTTATACGGATAATTCCGACTCTCTTTACTACTACTCAGCAAAAGCAGATTTTAAAGCTTTGGGACCGAGATTCGGGGGGAAAGTCAATGAAGTTGCGACTTTTGTTAAAGAACTCGATGACGGAGCAATTCGCAGCCTCATCAGCAGCGGTTCAATTTCTTTCAACGGTCAAAATATAGCTAAGGATGAAGTGCTCTTAACGCAGATACCTTCAGAAGGATACTGGGTGAAGAGCGATGGACCTTTAACGGTTGCAGTAGATCATCGTATCACTGATGAGCTTCGTTCGGAATGGTTGGCACGCGAGTTTGTGCACAGTGTTCAGAACATGAGAAAAGAGGCTAATCTTGAGGTAACTCAACGGATATCAATCGAAGCCGACAAATTATTATGGGGGATTGTTGACGGCAATCGGGATTACATTACAAATGAGACTTTGGCAGTAGAATTGCTACAAAACGACAAAATTGTTTCCGATCAGGAGTATAAGATCGGAGATCTAAAAGGGAAAATACAAATAAAGGCTGTCTTAAAGGATTAGTCATGGCAAATAATTCCAACAATAAACAAAACGAAAAGGTTGAACTCTATTCTAACGAAGATGAAGACTTTTTTCGTAATCTTGTTCTGAAAAGACGTGAGCAGATCGTAAAAGACATCGGGATATTGACCGCTGTTACTGCAACCACAACCAGAGCTAACGCAGGTGATCATTCAACATATACGCTCCATCCCGCCGATCAGGGAACCGACGCTCAGGAACGTGAGAAAGCATTTATGTTCGCCTCTCGCGAAGGGCGTTACCTGAAGTATCTTGATCGGTCTCTGCGAAAGCTCGATGACGGCAGTTTCGGTTTTTGTGAAGACTGCAAAGAACCGATCCAACGCAAAAGACTGGAGATCGTCCCCACTGCCAGACTCTGTGTTGAGTGCAAGCTTAAAGAAGAGCAGCAGCGCAGCGCATGAACCGAATTGATGGCAGGATCATCTACTTCTTGATTGCATCGGTAATTATTGTATCCGACCAGATTACCAAAACCGTTATCTCATCCTGGTTGTCACCGGGGCAGATTATCAGACTGTTCGACAATGATCTGGTCTGGCTTGTCCTTGTTCATAATCCAGGCTCAGCGTTTGGAATTCGACTCATACCTACACCTCTTCTCGCTGTTATTTCCATGATGGCTGCAATAGTCCTTTCCGTTTACCTGTTTCGATATTCAAATTTACCGTTCAGCCAGGGCGCACCTTTGGGATTAATTCTCGGAGGAGCTGTCGGCAATATGATTGACCGCATTCGACTCGGAAAAGTGGTAGATTTTGTCAGTGTAAACCTGCCGGACTTCTGGATGGATAGATGGCCCGTGTTTAACGTTGCAGACTCAGCAGTATCAGTCGGTGTAGTCTGGATGATATTGGTGACACTGTTTGTCCGGGAACAGGTTGAACCGGACGAAGATGATAAAAGCATTCTTATGGAGAATCAATCCGATCTCTGATGCATGATCACAATTAATCCTGATTGATGCCCGGTGTGTGCTGCATCACTGAAAAAACATAGTCCCTGATGTATATTGTTCAGTTAGCTGGAAGTTTGTACTTGATTCTTTAGTCAGGGTCGAGTACTCCCCAGCTACAAAACCATTCCTCGATTTGCACAAGTGACACAATAAGCGGTTAGACAAGATTTGTGTGACCACTATAAACAGCTACTTTAGATTCTGAGACGGTTATGAAAATCAAATTTTGGGGTGTGCGAGGTTCAATTCCTGCTCCCGGTCCGGATACATGTCGTGTCGGTGGAAATACTACCTGTGTCGAAGTTACCACCGGAAACGGTCAACGAATTATCATAGATGCCGGAACAGGACTCAGGCTGCTTGGTATGGAAGTAATAAAAGAGCAGGAACCACTGCCCACTACCATGTTGTTAACTCACTCCCATATGGATCACCTGTCCGGATTTATATTCTTCCCTCCAGCGTACAGCTCAAAATTCAGCTTGTCGGTTTACGGCAATAAGATGGCTCAGGACGTAATACAGCGTGACATATACGAAAGACGTGACAACAGATATTATCCGGTAAGTATTGATGAATTGCAGGCGGATATTGAATTCCATCCCGAGTTTCCGTTACCATTATCGGTTGACAATGTCTTAATCAACAAGCTTAATCTTAACCACCCGGGCAGCGGATTTGCATTTTCATTTGAGCAGAGTGGTAATAAAGCTGTTTTTATGACAGACAATGAACTTGGGTTGGAATATCGTGAAGGGAGCAGCCATGAGGAATTTGTCAATTTCTGCTCGGATGCAAACGTGCTGATACATGATGCTCAATATCTACCCTCTGAGATTGAAGCACATAAAGGATGGGGACATTCAACCTATGAAGAAGTAGCAGATCTTGCCAACGAAGCCGGTGTGCCCCACATCCTGTTATGCCACCACGACCCTGAACGGAGTGATGACGAGAGCGATGAACTGCTCGTAGAAGCACGAGAGTACTGTAGAAAATATAAAATTGACTGTGATTTGGCGGTTGAAGGTCAGCAGTTGACTATTTGATTTATTAACTTACCTTTATGGAGTTGGTTTCCGAGTCTGATCCATGTCTTTAATATAATCTCTTATCAGTCTGTGCGAGAATGCAAATTTCCCGCTGTCAGGTCGCCGTACCTGACAGCTATATATTTGACACAGATTATGTTCCAGCCACGGCGGGCTGACACCGGATACTAAT
This sequence comes from uncultured bacterium, assembly GCA_964627035.1. Taxonomy (GTDB): domain Bacteria; phylum Electryoneota; class AABM5-125-24; order Hatepunaeales; family Hatepunaeaceae; genus CAZVKN01. The sequence goes on from CAZVKN010000002.1 coordinate 125,505, forward strand.
ACTGGATTCTGGATCAAGTCCAGAATGACAAATAAAGGGATTTTATTATTCAAAGACGGTACACATTGTCCAACTCCACAATTCAAATTTGAACCCTGCTTTTCTATTAGGATGAGACTATGAAACAGCCTAATTTTTCTCAATTGTTATCCTTATTTTCAGCACTATTAATAATTGCTGCTATTCCAATTTCCGCCTTTTCATTTCCTGAGTTTGTGCTTCGGAACAATGATTGGGGACGAGTGCGCAGTATTGAAGCCGACATCACAAATGAAAGGGTTAACGTCGTTTTAAGGGTGCATAACGAAGGTGATGACGGTGTGCTTGAATGGGATGTCGAGGTGCTCCACAATGAGGGTGAATGGATCAGCATATTAGGGAATTTGCAGCGTCAGGTGAACCCCGGTCAACGCAGCAGAGCGTTTACAGTAAGACTTGACGGCGGGGAGCTGGATGAAGGCGAGCATTACTACGATACCCTCCGCTTCACTTCAAACGACCCGACTAACCAGGTGTTCGACGTTCCTGTTGCCGGTCACACCGAAGCGTATCCACGCATTGAAGCGAGCTGGCCCGGTGAATGGGGCGGTTGGTGGGGGATTGATCTGGAGAATGTTTATGATGAGATCTTCTGGGGTGAGGAATATCCGGTTCAGATCATAGTACGAAATCGAGGAGGAGCTGAGCTTGTTATTGAGGAGATAAGCAGTGACAACGGATATTTCACTGTTGAACCCGACTCCTTCAATCTGAATGGAGGTGGTGCCAGAGCTATCCGCATTATATTTGCACCTGAAGAGGTCGGTCAACAATCTGCAACTATAACATCAACCTCAAATGCATGGGATCCTCGTGAGTTAAACTTTCGAGTAATCGGTGGAGCTTTACCCGTGTTTCGCATGGGTGTAAATCTTCCGGACACTTCTTTTGATGAGGACGGCGGTGAACTACTAATCGCCGATCTCGATTCAATCTTTCTCTCATCCGATCACGGAATTGATTTTGAGGTCGAAGCAGAGGGTCTGATCCCTCGCATTGCACGGGACCATCAATTCTTCCTGCGTTCCAGACCACACTGGAACGGTGAAACAGAAGTAATTATATCAACAACGCTCGAAGATTCAACACTTGCTGATACGTTTAACGTCACCGTCAATCCCACTCCGGACCCACCAGATCCATTCGATCTGTACTATCCCTATAGTGGCGATACACTGACTTATGGCGAGAACGGAAACATCTATTTCAATAACGAGGGTGAGATAACAGATCAATTTGTTTGGCAGAGTTCCATTGATCCTGATATCGGAGATACTATTAGCTATGAACTGTCCTTCTTTACTGACGAGGATGAAGAAGTAGGAATAATTGGTGAACTTGCGGATACTTTTGCATCAACCGATGTGCTGAAAGAGCTGCTCGAAAACGCTGAAATTCCAAATTGGGGGAGTTTCGTATGGACTGTAACAGCGACAGATGGCGAGAACAGGCGTGATGCCTGGTCTTCCAACGGTTTCTACCTTGAAGACCCTAATAGTATTGAACAACCGGTCGGTTCACCGGGATCCCATCAATTGGTCGAGATTTATCCCAATCCGTTCAACGGATCCACAACCATAAGCGTGAACATCATCAGACCTGAGATAGTGGCAATTTCTGTTTATGATCTCAAGGGCAGACTGATCGAACAGATAGCGGATTCACAATATCTGCGTGCAGGTTCGCATCAATTCAACTGGACACCAACAGACATCGTCAGCGGCAAGTACTTCATTAGTGTTACCATGAACGGATCAGACCAGATTCATCCGGTAACTCTAACCCGATAACACATACGCGGAGAAATTAGATTGAGCGAAACAATCGCTGAACCGAAAATCGCATCTGTTGATGAAACCGGAGCCTTACTGGACAAGCTGCGTGAGATTGATTTAAGCCAGATGATGGATCATGCCATCTGTATACCGGCTCAAATCCTGTCTGCACTCCGAGCATCTGAAAAGTTTAACGAAGGTGATTTACCTCTGGATCATTTCCGCTGTCATCTGGTCGGATTGGGAGGTTCGGCAATAGCCGGTGAATTGATCAGAGACATGATCTCGCCGCGTCGTGTCATTCAGATCCACCGAGGCACGCTGCCGCCACGCGATAAATGCGGCATTGTTGTGTCAAGTTATTCTGGTAATACACGCGAAATCCTCGAACTGGCTCCTCGCGTGATCGGGGGGTTAAAGTCTGCAATCTTCATTACTTCCGGAGGTGAACTCGCCCAAAAAGCGTTTGAATGGTCAATACCGCATTGGAAAGTTCCGGGGGGGTATGAGGCTCGAGCAGCCGTAGGCTGGTCAATGGCACTGCTGACGTCAATTCTGGAAAAATGGCGCGTTTTACATGGAGTAAAACAGAAGTTGACAGATGCAGCCGAACGGCTTCAATCCAGCCTGCAAAATACAGATTCAAGCGAGCACACCTTAATCAGAGCGGCTGTTCCAATGGCGGTATCTATGGAAGGCAGGAACATTGTCATCTTTCACTCGCTCAAATGTCAGGGAGCGGCGAGACGATTTGCTGCACAGATCACTGAAAACGCAAAGCAGGCATCGTTTGCAATTGTAATTCCCGAAGCGCTTCACAATGCCGTTGAAGGAATAGCAGGCACAAATCCGGATAGATGGACTTTAATGTTTATGTCAGATCCGAATGATCCACCGTCACTGAAATCTGCAATCAATAACGTAATGACCTATTTCCAGAAGAAAGGCTTCAACTGTCTTCCGTTTCCCGCTGCTGGAGACAATCAATATGAGCTGACGCTATCCAGGGTACTGATTGCAGATTTCACAACTCTGTTCCTTGCTGCGAAGCTTGGGATTGACCCTACTCCGGTCACAACAATTTCAGCATTGAAAGAGGCATCGTTTAAATCACTGAAATCCTCAGAAGAAGTCAACAATGATCGAATAAGCTTTTCAAAGTATTGATTTTGTAGTCGTGGTTGTCCTCAACCGCGACTACGTCGGGTCTGAGACAAACCCGACTACAGAATGACAAGGTCACACAAAGTTAATACTTTCAAACTTCTATTGTCAAACAATCCAAACGAGGATCGTTGTTATGAAAGTTATCATCCCCGCTGCAGGTCGCGGCAGCAGACTTCGCCCACACACCTATTCCGTTCCAAAAGTGCTGCTCCCAGTTGCCGGTAAACCGATACTGGGGCACATTCTCGATCAGGTTATAGGCTGGGGTGGCGACGAGTTCACAATTGTTGTAGGGCATTTTGAAGATCAGATCGAGTCATACGTCACTGAAAATTACGACGTTAATGTCAACTTTCGTCATCAGCAGCGTCTCCTCGGACTTGGACATGCGGTACTGACCGGGATTGAGGATAATGATAAGGATATACTTATTATTCTCGGGGATACAATCCTCGATGCCGACCTGACAGAGATCATCAGGAGCGGCAAAAGTGCAATGGGGGTTAAAAAGGTAGATGATCCCCGCAAGATGGGAGTCGTGCTTGTTAAAGAATCTAAAGTTGTTAAACTAATCGAGAAGCCTGTCAATCCTCCCTCAAATCTCGCAATCGTTGGTGTATATTACCTGCGTGATGCAATGCTTCTAAAAAGTGCACTTGAAGAGGTTATTAAGAAAAAAGTTACGATTAAAGGAGAGTATCAAATCACCGATGCTCTTCAGTTGATGATAGATTGGGGTGAAGCGATAACTACATTTCCGGTATCAGGGTGGTATGACTGCGGAAAGCCGGACACCTTACTTGCAACCAACAGATATTTATTGGATCGTTCTGATCATGTAGAACGGTTGCATAACTTTCCCAATTCGATTATAATACCACCCGTATCTATTGGAGTGGACGCATGGATTGAAAATTCGGTCATAGGACCTTATGTGTCTATCGGTCCCGGTGCAGTAATCAGACAGTCACTGATCGAAGACTCAATTATCGGTGAACGAGCGGTGTTGAACCAATGTCTGCTAAACAATTCACTGATCGGTACACGCGGCGAGGTCCAGGGACACTATCGTCAGTTGAACATCGGTGCTTCAAATCAGATTGAGCTATAACGAAATTAACATATATCAGGACAATTTATGAGCAGTAATTTTCTGTTTACATCGGAATCGGTAACTGAAGGTCATCCAGACAAGGTTGCGGACCAGATATCCGACGCAATCCTCGATGCACTCCTGAAAGATGACCCATTCAGTAGAGTAGCTTGTGAAACTTTCCTTACTACCGGAATGGCTTTGGTTGGAGGTGAAATTACAACTAACACCTATGCAGACATTCCAACTTTGGTCAGAAAAGTGATCAAAGACATCGGTTATATAGATGCTTCATTCGGGATGGACTCACAAATGTGTGCGGTGCTGACCACTATTGATCAGCAGGCTTCCGACATAGCACTGGGTGTAGATACAGCAGGAGCAGGTGACCAGGGAATGATGTTTGGATTCGCAAACAGTGACACACCGGAGTTGATGCCGCTGCCTATCCAGTTGGCACACAAGTTGGCACGGAGGCTTGCTGAAGTCCGCAAGAACGGTTCTCTGCCTTACCTTCGCCCCGATGGCAAGACGCAGGTTTCGGTGAGATACGTTGACGGCAAACCGACTGCAGTTGAGACGGTCGTTCTTTCGACGCAGCATGCTCCTGATGTCACTCAGGACAGAATCAGGGAAGATGTGATTGAACAGGTGATTTTTGATGTCCTCCCCGAAGGCTCTTACGATAAAGACAGTATAGTGATTCATATCAATCCGACCGGACGCTTTGTCCTCGGCGGACCTCATGCTGATGCCGGTTTAACCGGAAGGAAGATTATTGTAGATACATATGGCGGTTTCGCCCGTCACGGAGGAGGCGCATTCTCCGGCAAAGATCCCACGAAAGTTGACAGATCTGCATCGTATGCAGCTCGTCATGTTGCGCGGAACGTAGTCGCAGCCGGGTTAGCTGACAAATGCAGCCTTCAGGTCGCTTATGCCATCGGTGTTGCAGAGCCTGTCTCGATCATGGTGGACACGTTTGGAACAGGAAACATTCCGGATGAGGAGATCACATCCATCATTGCTAGGAATGTTGACCTGACACCTGCAGGCATTATTGAGCGTCTCGATCTGCGCAAACCTGTCTATCAACAGACGGCAGCATACGGTCATTTCGGTCGCACAGGTGAAGGCTTCACATGGGAAAATGATGATCTGAATGAGTTACTGACAAACGGATAAAGAGAAACTTAAACCTCTGCTGACAGGAATGTCAGCACTCCCTACTCGCGAAGCCCTCCCATCTGAATTGATGGGAGGGTTTGCTTATTTATTCATCGCTGAACTGGGCTTTCTGCCACTGTATGAACATAGGCTTCAGTTTATTCCGCTGATATTTTCCTGTTGAAGTGACCGGCATATCATCCCCGAACAACACCACCTTAGGACATTTGAAAAACGGAAGATTTTCACGACACTTTCGAATGACATCAGCTTCACTTAGCTTTCTGCTGCCGTCAGGAGTCACGTATGCACCTACCTCCTCTCCATACAGGTCATGCTGGAATCCAACTGCAATGCCTGTCTTCACACCGCGAATAGACATCAGTATTTCGTCAATCTCCAGCGTGGCGATATTGACACCGCCGCGGATGATTAGCTCCTTGATCCTTCCGGTAATGAAATAATGCGGCTTACCGTTTTCATCTTCAAGCCAGAAACCTTCATCACCCGACCTAAACCATCCGTGTGCAAACGCTTCCCGATTCGCTTCCTCATTGGCAAAGTAGCTCATCATCACATTGTGCCCCCTGATAACAATCTCGCCCCGCTCATCCGCATTCAGAGGATTACCCTCATTGGCAAAGTAGCTCATCATCACATTGTGCCCCCTGATAACAATCTCGCCCCGCTCATCCGCATTCAGAGGATTACCCTCAGTGTCGTGGATTGCCATCTCATTCACCGGAAATGCAGCTCCGATTGATGGATAGCCGAATTGGGAGAGCCACTTCTGCCTGACTTCGGTAGGCAGATCTACGGGTAGGCAGCAGGAATAACAGGTAGTCTCGGATAAACCATATCCATGTGCAATGGGGATGTTGTACTGCTTTTCAAATCGCATCACCAGATCAACGGTCAGCGGACCTGCACCGCAAATAATATGATGCAATTTTGATAGATCAAGTTCGTCTGTTGAAATATTGGCTTCAAGCAGAAACGCCAATAGAGTCGGGACAACTGATACTACCTCGACAGACTCAACCGCCAGTCTGCTGAAGAAACTGTGCACCGAAAAACGTTCATTCAGCACAACGGAAGAGTGTGCGATCATGGGTGTAAGCAGTGTCACAACCGTGCCGTTGACATGATGAATGGGGAGCACACACATCATCCGGCTGTCGGAATCTATCTGATGCCACTGTGCTAGAGCCGCAGCGTTAGTCAGCAGATTATACTGATCGAGCATCACGCCCTTTGGATTCCCGGTTGTGCCTGATGTGTAAACGATCAACGCTTCAGTTGTGGGAGTCACACTTGACATCCACGATTTTAACTGTTCAACATCACCAGGATCGGTCTCAATCGGTTCTTCGAGTATCTGAATTGAGCTTAGAGCTGTATCTTCAGCAATAATGGAATCGAGTCTCTGACGGAATTCAGGGCGTGTCAGTATTAATTTTGCAAGCGAGTTCTGCAGGATGTACCGCAGATGTTCCTCGTCCTCTTTCACGTTCAGCGGTACAACAGTTACACCGAGATACCAACACGCAAAGTAGGACATAACAGTCTCAGGAAAGTTTCCCGAAAATGTCGCCACACGATCACCCGAGATGATCCCCATATCAATCAGAGTCCTCACTTTGATCAAAACCGAACTAAGGAATTGATAGTATGTCAGTTCACTCCGGTTTCCATCTTTATCATAGAAGATTAACCAGATCTTATCCGGAGTCTGCTCAGCACGTTCAGTCAAGAGTTCGCCGACAGATCGAAAACTAACGAGTGGATCACTCCGCTCTCTGTCTGCCAGGTCCCGTGCGTGCTCAATCTTCTGTTGAAGCTCTTTCCGATTCAATTGTCAGCTATCCTGCTCTTCTTCCATTAATTCTTCCAACTGGAAGATGTGACGTATCGGGTGCATCACCGCATGTTCCAACATTGCATCAATGCAGTAATCCACTTTCCAGCGGGATGTATATGTCGGCTTATAGAATCTTCTTCCTTCCACTTCCGCCAGCGGTGAGCGCCACTTGTCCAGCAGATGCTCGAGATAATCATCTATCTCCTGCTCGATTGTATCAGCTTGGGGAACCTTGCGAATCTCCGGATCATCCAAGTCAAGTTTTTCACACATCCACATCATATATCCGCGTGAAGCCCGAAGGACATGCCGGATCAGTGCCTCCATCGAAGCATAATCCGGATCTTTAACTTCAGGCAATTCAATGCCCAACTGTTTAGCCTCTTTCCAGGCTTCAACAAATTCCTCGAGATACAGCTCATGCAGGATTACCATCGCACGTGCCCCACGATAACTGTATTTCGGCAGCAAAACTTCTTCTGTCATAATCCTGTCCTATTGTTATTTTGTTAGTTTTATATTGATTCTTGAAAGTAAAGTCCAAAAATAGGGAGTGCCGACATTCTATCGGCAAGCACGGACAAGAATGTCCGTGCTCCCCAAGAGATATTATTTCCATGAGATGCTATAACAATTTTGGTCTCTGCAATTCAAACTTATCCCGAATAGTGGCATACTCAGCTCCTCCGAGTCTGGCTATAAGGTGATAGTTGTCGGAGATAATGCTCTGCTTTAGTTCATCGTAGATCCGCTCGTCTATATGAATTTTAACGATTTTGCCGATAATAACAGTCCCACCAAGCGGTCCGTCTGACAGCTCGACAGACTCGATGACCTTACATTCCATTTGAACGGGTGACTCACTCACTCTCGACGATTTGATTAATTCTGATTTAATCGGTGTGAATCCTGCTTCTATAAATTCGGAGACATCCTCGGGATATTCGGCGGATGTTTGATTCATCGCTTCAGCCATATCCTCAGTGACCGCATTAGCCACGAATTCACCGGTTTCAAGTGCATTGCGATGGCTGTCTTTTATCTCACCGTGCCGATTGCGAACCGGACAGAACATCACCGCAGGTGGCTGGGCGCACAGTGCCTGATAGAACGAAAACGGTGCCAAGTTATCCACGCCTTTGGTTGAGATGGTCGCAATTAATCCAATCGGTCGCGGTGAGACGATTCCGGCGAGCAGTCCGTACATTTTGCTCAGCGGCAGCTCTTCGGGTTTAATTCCAGTATAGTTCATTTTAACATTTTCATCGCTTTCTAACATTATACGGCTCTCATTTACAAATGCAAGGCTTTATTACATCTGTAATTTGTTAAGCTGACATTTCTAATAATTTGTCAAATCACACTTGACTCGGATGACAGCATTGTGTACATTGACCGAAAAAAGAAAACATTGTGCAATTGTGCTGGACATCAAATTGAATCTGCGTAATGTTAATTAATCTGAACTAAACTATTTTACTTATTTTTAGGAGCTTATTGTGAAAACCACAAACTTATTACTACTTGGGCTGTTGGTTGTCGGGCTGTCATTCTTCGCTGTCGGATGTGAGGATGATCCGGCATCTCCGGACGAAATACCCGAATTGTCCGTATCTGTCGGGACATTAGATTTTGGCGGTTCTCAAACTGAGATGACTTTCAACATCTCTAACTCCGGTACAGGTGTGCTGAATTGGACATTGACTGATGATGCCGACTGGTTGTCAATCACTCCGGCAAGCGGTGCCAATACTGCCGGTGAAACCGATCAGGTCACAGCCACTGTTGACCGTACCGGTCTGGCTGAAAACAGTTACGATGCTACCATAACCGTCTCATTCGATGATGGTGATGATGTTACTGTCGCAGTGACTATGGCAGTCGCTCCTCCGACAATGTCAGTCTCGACCGATTCATTGGATTTCGGAACGGATGACACGACTGCTACCTTTACAATCAATAACCTCGGAAGCGGTACAGTCACATGGACGGTCGCATCAGACATGGACTGGTTGACAGTCTCTCCCGATGCAGGCAGCACCACAAGTGAAACTGATGTAGTGACACTGAACGCTGATCGTGCTGCTGTGAATCCGGGAGTCAACACTGGCACAATCACTATTACCTCAGATGTCGGTGATGGAACCATTAATGTGTGGCTCACTTCCGGCTCATTGATCTGGAGCTATAGTGTAACCGATCAGGCTGACTTTACCTCAAAATGGGATGCCTTTGATGACGATGGTGATTCCGGTGACGATTTTTGGGGTGTCTCTACCGGCTCAGGCATGAACGGCGGGAATGCTGTCTGGTGTGCGGCGCAAGGTGAACATGCGGATGGTCAGTACGATAATGACATGGAGTCGTGGATGAGAACCTGGACTAATAACGCAATTGACATTTCCAACTACAGCAGCGTCACCATCAGTTTCTGGATGAAGTATGAGACCGAAGATGGCAGCGACAACGATATGGTCGGACTATACATCTATGGAACCGATGACACTTTCCACTCCTATCTCGGGAGCAGATGGACGGACTCAAATTTTGAGTGGAATCAGTATCATATTGCACTAACTGAGTTTGATGCTTACCCGTCAGCAAGTTTGCAGTTTGCTTTCAGGTTCGTCACTGACGTGTCGGTCACAGCACAAGGTGCTTACATCGAAGACATTCAGATTTGGGGTGATGCCAACTGATCTATAGAATCAGTGATGAATTTAACGCCGGATCTGCTGTCAGATTCGGCGTTTTTTATTGTGCTGTAATAATGCACCAATGCAAGACAGAAACTATAGTTACGACCTAATGATTGACTATTGATTTAACGGGAACTATATTTAAAGTTTGAACTATATATAGTAATGGGATACAATTAACTGACATGCCGGACATTAAAACAATACTGCTGATATTTCCTCCAATTCTTGCCGCACTAACCGTGCATGAGTTTGCACACGGCTGGACAGCTTGGAAATTTGGGGACCCGACCGCTAAGGATCAGGGACGACTGACTCTAAACCCATTAGCACATCTCGATCCGGTGGGTACATTGCTACTACTGCTGGTTCACTTCGGCTGGGCTAAACCCGTCCCGGTTGATCCGCGCTATTTCAGTAATCCCAGGCGTGATATGTTGTGGGTTGCTTTGGCAGGACCTGCAGCGAATGTGGTTTTGGCTTTTGTGACCGGAATAGTACTACAATTCCTGCTAAGGACAGGTCTTCTGCCATCGGTTGGCTATCTATATGTCATTTTGGTGTTTACGGTGTTTATCAATTTGATGCTGGCAATTTTTAATTTGTTGCCGATTCCCCCGCTCGATGGATCACGCATTGTAGCCGGACTGCTTCCATATAAATATCTTCGACAGTGGTATTCGTTTGAGAGGGTCGGCGGGTATGTTCTAATGGGAATAATTTTTATCGGATGGTTCACAAATATCAGGATATTTGGTTCGACCATATATCCGTTGGCTAAGCTGTTTTATAACTTATTCACAGGTGGTGCACCGTCACCGTTCTAATGGAAAGCGATGAGACTGTCTAAGCGAATAGAACCGAAGCAGTTTAATTTCAAACCGCGCTTCTATAAACCGATAGCCGAAGAATCGGACAAGGGGATAAAATTCACACGCAAGACTCTGTACGATCCACACACATTGGTTCGGGGTCAGTGGACTTATATCTCAATTGCCGTAGTTATTGTGATAATAATATTTATTTTGGGTGGGATTCGACCGAGAGTTACAACACCCAAACTTACAGTGGAAGATGTTGCTGTTAATCATAATGCAAGTATCAATGAGAGTATGAGCAAATAGAGAATCTGTAGCCGTGGTTAAAGAAAACACGCTGAAGCGTGAACTCTGAACTGATTATTCACCACGATGTTAACGTCATTAAAGGGGGGTCAGAAGAAAACAAGATATGACAGACAAAACAGAACGTCCAAATATAATAACCCTTCCACCTCAAGTAGCTGACCGCATCGCTGCCGGAGAGGTTGTCGAACGCCCTGCCGCGGTACTTAAGGAGCTGATCGAAAACTCCATTGATGCAGGAGCAACCGAAATTACGATTGTAATTGAGGATGCGGGGCGCACACTGATTAAGGTAATTGATAACGGCTTCGGTCTGACCGATTCCGAGATGGTCAATGCAATCGGCAGACATTCGACGAGCAAGCTAAATCGGTTTGAAGATCTGGAATCGCTGGTTACGTTCGGTTTTCGTGGTGAAGCTCTCCCCTCGATTGCTGCGGTATCACGCATGGATATCATCAGCCGTCCCCGCGATGCGGAAGTTGGCTCTCTGCTGAAAATTGCGGGAGGACGGATCGAGAATCAGACTCTATCAGCAGCGCAAACAGGTACTTCGATCTCAGTTGGACATCTGTTTTACAATGTTCCGGCACGCAGGAAATTCCTGAAATCGGATGCGACGGAATTCCGCTGGATTGCATCCACTTTTCGCTACTTTGCGCTCGCATTTCCGGAAATCTCATGGAAGTTTTTCCGAAAAAAGCAACTGATCCACGAACTTCCAATGACCGACAATCACCGCGAACGGATCGCTGGACTGTTCGGCGATGATGTCGCGGAAGAATTGATTGAAGTCAACCACGAATCCAAATGGCTGAAAGTCACAGGCTGGATTTCGCCGCCATCACTGGCACAGCGAACCAAAGCAGATCAATATCTGTTTATGAATCGTCGTCATATTGTTCACAGCCGAATGCAGTGGCGGATCTCTGATGCATGCAGACAGTATTACAGTTCAGGCGGATATCCGCTCTATCTGCTTTTCCTTGAAGCGTCCCCGGATCAGTTTGATATCAATGTACATCCGGCTAAAAAGGAGATTAAGTTTGCTGATGAGAACACTGCGGTAAATACAACGTGGAATGCAGTGCGTAAGGGATTCGAGAACTTTCGTCACCCTGAAGAACTTGCACCGAAGGGAACTGGATCACAACCTCCACAGCCTGATCGAAGCTTTTTGCAGAAATCGCCTCCACAGTCAACGAACACTCAGAACGGTCGGTCAGTTTTTGATGCAATACAGGCGAACGAAACAGTATCAAATCCCGTGCCAAAACGACATGGAGCATCACGTCCGGTAACGATGCCGTTTTCAGCGGATAAGCAAGTTTCACAGGAAAAAGCGGCAGCGACCTTTGATCCTGCTTCATTTGAATCACCACAAACGGATTATGAAGCAGATGAGCCGCGCGTATGGCAGGTTTTTGACATGTTTATCATCTCACCCCTTAAAACCGGAGTGGTGTTCATAGATCAGCATGTTGCACACGAGCGGGTACTCTATGAAAAAGCACTTAATGCCATCAACAAGAAACCGTGGAACAGTCAGCGACTGCTGTTTCCCACAACATTTAACGTCTCTGAAAACGATGCATCGTTGGTTGAAGAAGCTGTACCGATGTTGAAATCAATGGGATTCGAGCTTGAACTTATCGGACCGCGCGAGTATCGCATACTGGCTGTTCCGACCGGAGTAAAAATATCCAACGAAAGGGACATGCTACTGGGGATCATCGAGGAGATGCACGAAAACAACACAGCAGCTAAAGATCCGCGTCATATCCTCGCAGCAGCATTTGCTTGCCGTGGTGCGGTAAAGGCGGGGCAACCTCTGAAGGATGAAGAGATGAGAAGATTGATTGATGAGCTGTTCAGAACTGAAGATCCTGAGTTCTGCCCACACGGTCGTCCGATATACCAAGTTCTGAATCGTCGCGAGATTGAAAAATGGTTCGACCGCTGATAGCAATTGTCGGACCGACCGCAGTCGGTAAAACTGCCGTCGGGATAAAAGTGGCTGAAGAATTGAACGGTGAGATAATTTCCGCTGATTCGAGGCAGATTTATCGCGGGATGGAGATTGGTACAGGAGCACCGTCACCGGAAGAGCTGAGCAAAATCAAACATCACTTTATTGCTGAAGTAGATCCCGATGAGTGGATTTCAGCGGGTGAGTTTGCTCGTCGGGCACATACAAGGTTTGATGATATTATGAATCGAGGCAAAACGCCGATTGTAGTTGGTGGATCGGGCTTGTATGTGAAGGCATTGATTAACGGATTGGCTCCGATTCCACCGCCCGATGAAGAGACAAGAAAACAGATCAAAGTTGAGATTGATACTCACGGTATAGCGAAGCTGCTGGATGAACTGAAATCGGTTGACCCGACTTATGCTCATAAAGTATCCGTAGCAGATAAAAAACGGTTGATTCGTGCTCTTGAAGTTTACCGTCTGACGGGCAAACCGTTCAGCGAATGGCACCAACCGATCGAACCCTGGTGCGAACCGCTTATGTTTGGTCTGTGTCGTCCCCGCGAAGAGTTGTGTGACATTATCGCAAAACGTGTACGGAAGATGATAGATGATGGTTGGATAGAGGAGCTGAAACAGTTTCAGGGGGAATATGGTGAAGCATTACCGAAAACAGTCACTGAGGCTCTTGGTTATAGAGAGCTTGCAGAATTCCTGCAGTCAGACAGTGCGGATATCAATGATACAATTGAACGAATTGTCATAGTCACACGGCAATTTGCCAAACGGCAGATGACATGGTTCCGAGCGGATGAACGGATATTATGGAAAGAGGCAACCGGGAACAAGGCAAGTGAAAAGTGGACTGAATGGATATTATCGAAACTTGACCATAAGAATTAAAAGTGTCTCCCAACGGGACAATAACGGTTATGAATGACTCAAAAACAATAGCTCATTACTGGCAGCGATTTCCGCTATGGCTCAGAATAGGCACACTCCTGCTGATAATCGCTCTGATCGTGATTTATTTTTCTCGTTCAGAGAAGGCTGATCTGCCGACCGTGACAGTTACACGTGGTGAATTTGTTGTTGATCTCAACGAAGCAGGACGTCTCCGGGCAGAGAACTCCATGACCTTGACAACCCCGTCCGTCCGCGGAAACCGCACTATTATATACCTGATGCCGGAAGGCACCAATGTTATTGAAGGTGACATCCTCGCACAGTTTGACACTACTGAATTCAAGCAGAAGGTGGACGACTATCAGGCTGAGGTTGAAATCACGCGTGAGAATATGACGAGCGATATGATCTCTATGAGATCACGTATGGAGGACATCGAAGCATCGGTACAGAATGCTAAAGCCTCATATCGTCTCGCTGAACTGAGGCTTGAGCAGCTTAAGTTTGAGTCTGATATCCAGATTGAGGAGGGTGAACTGAACCTTCTTCAGGCTCAACTGCGGCTCACCCAGACAGAGTCGGAAGTCAAAGCCCAGACTCAGATAGACTCCGCAGAAGTCCGCTCTATGAGATTGAAGTTGAAACAGGATGAACTCGATCTTGAGAAAACCGTCCGTGATATGGCGAAACTGACCATCAAAGCTCCGGCACCTGGTTTGGTTGTTTACAAAGAGATGTGGAAAGGTGGCGAGATGGCAAAGGTAAAGGTCGGTGACAACCCGTGGCCCGGTCAAGCGATCATCGAGCTACCTGACCTGTCCGTAATGATGGTCGAAACCACAGTCAGTGAGGTTGACATAGGCAAAATCCTGGTCGGTCAGGAGGTTGAAGTTAAGCTTGACGCATATCCGGATCCGGATTTTCACGGTGAGGTGGTTGATGTTGCTGTCTTGGCTCACGATGAAGACGGCTCAGATGCGCAAGTGTTCGATGTGCTGATACGACTTGAAGAGTCAGAACCGATCCTGCGCCCGGGCATGTCAACAACTTCGAGAATCATAATCAATCGGTTTGAAGACAAAATTTCTGTACCGATTGAAGCGGTTTTTCGCAATGAAGGGAAAACTGTTCTTTGGGAAGCAAATGGATCTGACTGGGAAATGAGAGATGTAGTCCTCGGTGAGCGTAATGACAACTTCGTGGTAATTGATTCCGGGATCAAAGAAGGCGCAAAGATAGCATTGATTGACCCGAACGTTGCAGCGGACGAACGGATCAGCAGCTCACAATCATTGGACGATTCAATCAGCGGCGGTTCATCTGCAGCACAAGAGACGAAACCGACCAAGCGTCCCAAACGGAGACACCGGAGAGGGTAGATGATCAATTCAGAATTGATCCGGAGTGCGTGGGACGGTCTGCAGTCGCACAAGCTCCGCAGCGGATTGACTGCGCTTGGTATCATCTTTGGAGTAGCAGCGGTAATTGGAATGGCTTCTATCGGTGAAGGTGCCCGACGAATGGCGCTGGAGCAGATCGAACGCATGGGCGTCGGAAATATTCTTGTGAACGATGACCGTCCGGAAGATGGTGAACAGTTGCAGACGATCCTCGAAAAAAATCCATCGGGATTGACTACATCGGATGCGGATGCGATAGGCGCTGTTTTTAGAGAAGTCAACAGTAGTAATTCTGAAGAACAGATCAAGACAGTTCCACTTAAGAGCGATGAACTGATGGTATCCGGGTTCGGCAAACGGATGAAGATAAATGTAGTCGCAACAACGCCGGAATACTTTGATCTGTACGGCTTAGAAACTTCAAGTGGACGACAATTTCAGTGGAGGGATGAAACCGATTACCGTCGAGTTTGTGTTTTGGGGTGGGAAGCGAGGCGAAAACTGTTTCCGCTAATTGATCCACTGGGAAAACAAGTCCGCATCCACAACGGAGCGAGGCAGGTTTATACGGTGGTGGGCGTGCTTGACCGGAGAAACGTCAGTGGTTCAGAAATTGAAGGATTGGATCTTCGTGATGAGAATCTGGATATTTACATTCCGTTGCAGACGCAGTTAAAACGAGAACCACCACGTGCATCCGAAAGTGTTCTGTCGCAAATTATCGTACAGATTCCTGTTCCGGATCAAATAGGTTCTTTTGCGCGGATTATTGAAAAGATGCTGACGCGCAGACACCGCAGTTTGAACGATTTCAAAGTAATTATTCCTGAACAACTCCTGAAACAGCATAAGGAGACACAGCGCATTTTCAATATTGTGATGGGCACAATTGCTTCCATATCCCTACTTGTCGGTGGTATCGGCATTATGAATATCATGTTGGCTTCAGTGTTGGAACGGACGCGTGAAATCGGGATACGTCGCGCCGTGGGAGCTACGGAATCTGACATAGCTCGTCAATTTCTATCTGAAGCGGTATTACTGTCTATCCTTGGTGGAATAATCGGCGTAATAGTTGGGATTACACTGGCATTTGGTATTACCTTATATGCTGAATGGGAAACCGCGGTTTCACTGTGGGCAATTTTGGTTGCGGTCGGTGTATCAGCAGGGGTCGGGATTATTTTTGGTTACATTCCCGCTCGTAAAGCTGCTAAGATGGATCCGATTACAGCATTGAGGTTTGAGTGAAAACTATCTTCATTACCCTTTGCGCTTTGATGTTCGCCGGTAATGGGTTAGCATCAGACACACTCAAGATAACACTTGCAGAATGTCTTCAGTTGGCATTCGAGAAAGGTACGACGGCACGAACTGCTCACTTTGATTCCCTTGCAGCTGAGGGTAGATGGAGAACAGCAAGAGCTTCAAAATATCCGCAGTTGACTGCATCAGGAATGCTGCCGAGATGGCAGGAACGCAATGATTACGACCTGCGTTACGATTCAAATGTTGATGGTGAAGTATATATACGTACTCCGTCAGGAACTCAGTACTGGCAAGGCGGTGTGAATATAGATCAGGAGCTGCCTTGGGGGACAACGCTCAGGTTTTCTACTGAATTGTATCGGTTGAGGTACTTCACCGAACTACCTGACACTACCATTGATTTCGTGGAGTTTTCTCTCAATCGCAGTATTGTGCTGGATCAACCTATCTTTGAGGGAAATCCTATTGGCAGAGCAAATAAGATAAATGCCATTGACCATCAGAGCAGCCTGATCGAGCATGAGATCAGCCGTCGCAACATCCGCTATCAGACAATGCAGGCGTTTTTCAGGCTGGTCTCGGCATTCGGTGAATTGGAGATTGTGAAGCAAGACCTGCAGAGAGGACATGAATCGGATGTCCTCGCACAGCGAAAATACAACGCTGGATTGATACCCGAAGTAGATATGCTGCAAATTCAGGTTGATGTCGCCCGTCGGGAAAACAGTTATCGTCAATCGGTCGCATCGCTGGAAGCTACAATGGATCAACTTCGCCTGGAGATTGGCGTCGGTTTCGATCAGCCGATATATCCTGAATTTGACATGAGTGAAATCGCTGTTCGTCCGGTTTCCGAGAGTGAGGTGCGGGGGAAAAGATTAGAGCTCGTCCGCGAAGAGTTGAGTCTCGACCAAAGGGACATGGAAACCCGTGCGTCTGTTCTATCGGAGCGGATAAAGGCGTCACTGCAACTGTTCTATGAAATTGACTCGCGTCGGGACCAATTCGATGAGGTCACCGATAGTGGTGACCGGAATCTCGGTGTGACATTGAACATTAACTTCCCGATTTTCGGCTTCGGTACAACCAAAGGCAACATAGAACAGTTGCGAGCTTCCTATGAGCGAGCAAAGGTAAGCTTGAGAGCACGTGAAGCATCTCTCGCATCCGAGCTGAGGAATGCATTGCGAAATGTTGAGTTGACGGCTGAAAAGATTAAAATTGCGGACGCCGCATTGGAGCTTATGCTGAGGAGTTATGATATTACCATGAGCCGTTTCAACAGCGGCTTGATAAATTCCCGTCAACTGCTTGACGCACAGGTCGAATTGACGCGCACAAAAAAGGAGGCGTTGAGCGCACGAATTGAATATGAACTGGCACTCGCAAATTTGGAACGCATTTCACCGATAAGCCAATCTCCCGGAAACGGAGGTTAACATGGGAAGTCGTAAAGAGATAAAACATAGTATTGCCGATCTGAAGCTCGAAATTGAAAACCAGCCGATGTTGTTTGCACAGTTGGCTGACTTACATCTTCGGATCGGTCAGACAAAACCTGCTGCCAAGCTGTTGGAAGAGGGGGTGCAGCAATTCCCTCAGTATGAAACCGGCTGGGTGGTCATGGGGAATCTACACGTCAAACAGTCAAATCCTGATGAAGCGTTGTCTGCCTTTCAACAGGCGCTAAGCTTTAACAATGACAACTCTTACGTTCATGAAAAATGTTGTGAACTGACACAAAACGCAAATCAGGCAGATCACATTTATCATCTCCGCCAGTTAAAAAGATTGGACCCTCTCGATGATAACATTTTGAAGATGCTGGAGGTAGCCTTAATCCGTCAGGCTGCTATTGAAAACGATCTTTACACTGAAAGTCAGGTTAACAGTTTAATGCCATCGCTGTTGAAAAAACAGTTGATTGAGGAAAATCTTCTACCGGATGAATTGAAGGAGGTTATGTATGATTTGTCTGATACGAGTCTGACAGAGCTACCGGATGAATCTGAGGACGTTAGCTCTCAAATTGGAACTTTAGATGATCTTGATTTATCTCAAGCAGATCAACAAGCAGGCAGTATAGTACCTGTATCCGTAATGGAAGAGCAGGAATTGGTGGAAGAGTATGAAGATGATGAGTACAGTGACGATGAATACGAGATTGTTTATGAAGACGAAATTGAAGGAGAGGAGCATGAAGAAGAGATCAATGAAGAAGAGTGGATAGAGGTTGACGAAAACGGCAACGAATTCATCGTCAAGCCCGTTACCGGTCGGAACCAAGAGCCAAGTCCCACACAACCGCTGTTAGAGAATGTGGATAGCGAAGAAGAGTTTGTTGACGAGGTGATCGAGGAATACGAGGAGATAGAACCTGAGCTTGCACTACAGGCTGATCCACCTGAACCTCCCGCAATAATCCTACCCAACCAACAGGATGTTCAGTCTCTTCAGTCCGAGAAGCCTGAGAGACTGACATTAGCTGATTTTGATGAGATTGGTGAGCAACAGGAGCAGATAATATCTGAAGGGGGAGAGCTTTCAAAACCTGGGTTTAATTTTCGAACTTCAGTTGACCTGAATAATGCAGTTAACATTCAACAGGATGCTGATACACAACCTGACCAAACATCAGGTCAGGATACTTTCTTTGTCGGGCAGTTCAGCGAGGAAGAGCTGCTCGCTGAAGATGACGAGCCTTTTGAAGCTCCCGTGGTTGAAGATGAAACAGAAACGACAGAAGAAATTGATGACAGCTTTGATCTGAACAAATTCCGGGTTGAGCAGTTGAATTTGAACGAGCAGGATGACGGCGAGAGCGATACCGACTCACTGGAAAACAATTTCCCTGTGTTACAGACTCCGGTTGAAGAACCTGGACAGGAACCGGAACTGCCGGAATCTGGCTCGATAGGAGCTTCAATTCACGAGAGTAAAACAGTCACCACAACAGAAGAACTATTGGATTCATTGGCGTCTCTGGAGCCGAAAACAGATAACTCAATCGAAAAAGCCTCGTCCGATGAATTAAAGAGAGTTGACTCTGAGGAAGATCACGATGACTCTGCTGATCTGCTCTCTGCAGAGATAGACATTGACGAACTGAACAGGAAAGAGGATGCTCCGAAAGAAACGACATTGATCGAAGAATTTGAATCGCTAAGCAAAAAAATCTCCCCCGATAAATTAAATATTGTTGACTCTGCGTCAGATAACGATGGCGCCGATGATCTGCTGCCTGTTGACACAGACGTTGATGAACAGAGCGAAGAGGAGGAAGTTCCGAAAGATACTATAATAGAAGAGTTTGAATTATTAAGCGAGAAAGCCTCACACAAAAAGAGTGAAGGTGCACATGAGGAAGATGTTGAGGTAGAATCGAATTCTCCCTATCAGGATGCGGAATCAGTCTCATTTGATTGGGAAAATGTCGTGCTACTGCCTTCCAAAGTGAATAGAAAAGACTCGGATAAAGCGGAACCCGAACCTGAGCGGGAATCGTCATCAATGTGGGATAATGTGGCAACCCTCGATGACCGACATGATGAGGCGGAAGAAGAGAGTGAACATGATCCACCGGATACTGCTGTTGACTGGGATAATATCACTGAATTGAATGACCACGAGCGAGAGAATGAGATTGGTCAATTTTTCGATGATCTCAAGCAGCAGAAAAACGATCCACAGCAGGATCAGGCGATTTGGAGTGAATACAGTAAATTGAACAAGCCTGATTCTAATGAAGATGCGGGTGACGCCTCTACATCTGACCTATCAATCTGGGATGATGTTGGAATATTACAAAAGGAAGAATCGGACGAACCGGCTGATTTGGAGTCACTTCAGAAGAATGAACTTGCAGCTTCCGAACCAATCCCCGAGGAGTCCATCTGGAACGATCTGAGCAATCTGAAGGAGAAGAAAGAGGGAAATAAATTCGACCTATCTGCTCTGAGTGATCAAACTGAAGAGATAGAAGATGAATCGGATGAATCTGTATGGGATGATGTCTCTATCTTGACCGGAAAAGAGAGTGATAAAAGCAGCAAGCCTGATGATGAAGGCGATGAACCCTCTCCGTGGGATGAATTTGACCTTACAATTCCAACTGTTCCCACCGAAACAGCAGATGAGGCTGAGCAAAATGAACCGAGTGAGTTGTCACCCTGGGATTCCGACATTACGTCAGATGATGACAATTCAGAAGAGCTGATTGTTATAACATCTGTTGATAGCAGCGGTTCATTGGATGAAATAGAAGAACCGCCTGAAACCGATTTGGATAGCTGGACTGCCAGTGAACCGGCTGAGGCGGCAAGTTTGACAGATGAGGAGAATATCATTTCTGAGCGTGCCGAACATGAATCTTTTATTGATGATTTTCGCATAGACAACTGGCGGGATGAGGAGCAACCGATGGAAAGTGTTGGGGTTGAATCCGATGAAACTGAAACGTTGGATGTCACAGAATCTGACATTGACGATGAAGATGATGACGAAGACATAAGCTCGCCATATTTTTCCCCGGGACCGAATGATGACTCAGAAGACACTCTTGTCGGTAAGGATGATTCCGATGACGATTCGGAAATGGAAGATTCAGAGGAGGAAGAAACTTTCATCCCTACAAGTTATCAGCCGACAGTATCTAAGACAATGGCGGAGATGTATGCTTCACAAGGAGAGTGGTCCCGGGCTGTCGAGACATACGAAAAGCTATTGAAACAGCAACCTGAAAATGAAGTGTACGAGCAGCGAATTAATGTTCTCAAGCTAAAACTTGGAAGACAAAAATAAGGTTGATATGAAAAACAGAATTGACAAGTTAAGACGAAGGTTTCGTTCACTTGGGGTTTCAAACTTTTTGGTAACGAGATTATCCAACATTCGATATCTTTGCGGCTATACAGGTTCTAACGGAATCCTGCTTGTCACCGGTAAGGATGCCTATTTCATAACGGATGGCAGGTACACCAATCAAGCCAAAGAACAGGTCAATGATGCCAAAGTGTTCATCTATTCCAACGGTTTGTCGCCATCCGATGCATTCGTTCGAGAGTTTAAATCAAACAGTGACATTCGTTTTAGAGGACGGATCGGCATTGAATCACATTTTCTTAGCTTTGATCTATATCAGCACTTTCACCGCACATTTCCAAAGTGCAATCTGATTGAGACAAGCGATATCGCAGAAGAGATAGCAGCCGTAAAAAACGGAGATGAGATAAATGCTATTCGGAAAGCAGTAGAGATCACAGACAAGGTGTTTGAATCTCTTCTCGGTGAGATAAAACCGGGGGTACGCGAATCAGACTTATCGGCGGAAATTACCTATCGGCAAAAGAAACTGGGGGCATCAAAAGATGCTTTTGAACCGATAGTTGCATCAGGACACCGCTCAGCCCTGCCTCATGGAATTGCGACCAACAAGAAAATAGAAAGTGGCGATCTGGTAACGCTTGATTTTGGATGTGTATATGATGGGTATCCATCTGATATGACCCGAACAGTTGTGGTTGGAAAGGCATCCGACAAGCAAAAAGAGATTTACGAGGTTGTTAAAGAGGCGCAGCGTAAAGGTGTCGAAGCAATAGCTCCGGAAAGAAAGTCATCGGACATTGACAAGATCGCCAGAAAGGTCATTGCTGATGCGGGATATTCTAAAAACTTCACGCACGGTCTCGGTCACGGTCTCGGGCTTGAAGTTCATGCGCTGCCGAGATTGGGGCATAATTCAAAACAGAAACTGAAACCGGGAATGGTTGTGACTGTTGAACCGGGGATATATGTTGATGGATTTGGCGGGGTTCGGATTGAGGATGATGTGGTGGTTACCGATAACGGTCATGAAGTACTGAACAGATCAACTCGCGACCTGTTGGAACTGTAACCGGCACTATATTAAACGTTTGCAAGGAATGTTAGTGATAAAACGGCAATTTCTCTGTAGTCGAACTTGTCTCAAGTCCGACTGTCGTGGTTGAGAACAACCCCGACTACAACATTATGCTAATATTCATCAACCATTTAATGTAAGCTTATTACCCAACGTAGTATGAAAACGGCTTCTGCGTGACGACCACTTCGCCAAATAAAATTCTGATTGTCAAGCTGCATGCGCTTGGTGACCTGGTGATCGCAACTCCGGCAATTCGGCACCTCCGGCACCGTCTGCCGGATACTACTATTGACCTGTTAACGGTCAAATGGACAGCACCTGCAGTGATTAATTCACCTCATATAGATCAAATAAAAATTGCTGCCGATGATATCTTCTTCAATCGTTCTTTCAATACAGTCTTGCCGACACTACGACTGCTTAAGGAGATCAGAAACGAGGGATACGATGCCGCTGTAGTTTTTCACAGAAATCCGATGATTGAGCGGTTTATCAGACTGTGTGGAGTGAAACAGCGGTATCATTTTCACTCGGATCTTTTCGTGCGCGGAAGCAACTGTTCTGTTTTACTGGATGAACAGAGACACAGCGCAATAACGGCATGGGAGTTGGCGGAACTTGCTGTGAATCAATTAACTGGAAGACGGTCAAACGGAACACGATTGCAGGAATTGAAATATGAATGGTTTATTTCAGATGCTGAAGAGGAAACCGCTAACACTATATTAAATGAATATCAGTTGGAGGATGGAAAATTTGCCGTTATCTATCCAGGTGGAGCCGTCAATCCACAGGATACAAGTTTGGTTAAAAGGTGGTCAGAGGATAGATTTGCAGAACTGACAGATTGGCTGACGAACAGCGCGAATCTACCCGTTGTCCTCCTCGGAGCCGATAGTGATTCCGATAGCTGTACTGCGATCAGAAAGAAGGCAGACCGTGATGTTTTGAATCTATCTGGTAAATACGATTTGAGGATATCAGCGGCTATAACATCTAAAGCACGCATTGCAGTCTCAAACGATTCAGGACCGCTTCATGTTGCTTCAGCGGTAAATACACCGGTTGTGGGGATATTCGGACCAACAGGAGCAACTCATAAATTGCCGCCGGGAAATAATTCATTTGAAGCATCCTGCAATCTACCTTGCAGCCCGTGCTATTTTACGTATTTCAAAGGGTGCATTTTTGATTCCATTAAATGTCAGGAGCTGCTGACCGCCGACATGGTAATTAAAGTGACAGAACAAACTTTAGAAAGTACATTAGATCAATTTCAGTTATGACAGATTGTAGTCACATAAATCTCTCGCAGAGATGTAAAAACCACAGGAGAACAGTATGAAAGGCATGGCAATTTTTCTCCTTCTGTTGGTTGATGCTATCGGTTCTGTTGTCGCAACGAAATTGATCTATAGCTTCAGGTTTGAAAGCGAGATATTCACCAATCCGTTAAAAGCCGAATTACTGTTGCTTATTGCGGCGCTAACTCTTTTCTGGTGGATCTTGTTCGCATTCCAGGGAATGTATCGCACCCCGTTGGCGCTGTCACGATTTGATGAGATCGTCAAATGTATGAAGGGTGTACTAATTGGAGTTGTTATTCTGTTTATCATTACATTTGACGTCAGCCAGCCTATTACATTCTCAAGGTTTTTTCTGCTTTCTTACGGCTTGATCATGTTTGTGGTAATTGGTGTCGGCAGGACTTTTGTCAGGAACTATCAACGTAGATTGAGATCAAAAGGGATCGGTCTGGGCAATGCAATAATAGTCGGTTTTAATGAAGTGGGACGACAGTTGCACGATCAACTCTATAACTACCCGGTTTGGGGATTTAATGTTGTCGGCTTTGTTGACTCCGAACAGACAGAGGCTGAACATCACGGTGTGCGGATAATCGGCGATATTGATTGCTTACCGCAAATTCTACAGAAGAATAGAATTCAGTGGGTACTTATCTCGCCGAAAGAGCATGTACAGGATGCACTCCTCTCTGTGTTTGACCACTGCGGATCTGTCAAAGTCCGTTTTCTGATTGTTGCCGATTACTACCACATGGTGGTCGGTATGATGCGCACGGTGCAGATTCACGGTCTGCCTTTGGTAGAGGTTGTCCCGCAGCTTGTGCCTACCATTGTACTCGCATTGAAGCGGTTGACAGATATTGCTGTAGGTGCGATCATGTCACTGATCACGATAATTCTGTTTCCATTTGTTGCTGCTGTAGTAAAAATTGGATCAAAAGGATCTCTATTCACAATAATGGAAATGACAGGTAAAGGTGGAACAGACATTTCTCTACTTCGATTTCGGACAACCACCGTTGATCCTGAATCCGGAAAGGAAAAGGAGTCTAAAAGTGGAAGATTCCTGAAAAGATGGCAGTTGAATGATCTGCCAATGTTTTTCAATGTGCTGAAAGGTGACGTATCTTTGGTTGGTCCGTCACCCGAATTAACCGAAATCGTAAAAGTACGACAAGACAGTGTACCTCTTTACAACCGTAGATTTATGATCAGACCCGGCTTAACCGGATGGACTCAGCTCCGTGAGAAAACAGGGCAAAGCCCAAAAGATCCACTCGAAAAAACAGGATACGACCTCTTTTACGTAGATCACATTTCACCACTACTTGATATGAAAATAATTATCGCTACCATCTGGAATATTATTCGAGGTAAATGGTAGCAATGCATAATATAAAACTGATCCGCAATGACCCACAACTGTTCCGTCAGAAACTGCTCAGTCGCAAAGTTGACGTTGATGTAGATCGGATATTAGATCTTGACATACAACAACGAGATCTGATTGGGCAACTTGATCAGATGCGGCAGGAGCGAAACAGACTCTCTAAAAGAGTGGGCAAGGAGCGAAAAGAGGGGCAGGACACTACCGAACTCCAATCAGAAATCCGTGAGTTGGGGACGAAACTGAAAGAGGGTGAGATTGAAGAGAAGAAGTTCGCCGCACAAATTCGCGAGATTCTCCTTGATCTGCCCAACATCCCATCTGATACCACACCGATTGGTGCAAATGAGACGGAAAATGTTGTCATCTCTGGGTGGGGTGATATTCCGGCATTCGACTTCGAGCTGAAAGATCATTTGTCCGTTGCTGAGCGTCTGAATATCCTCGATTTTAAGCGTGGAGGTAAAATAACTGGATCAGGATTCCCTGTCTGGTCTGGTGCAGGAGCAAAACTTGAAAGAGCATTAATCAACTTCATGCTCGATCTTCAGGCAGGCGAGCATGGATACCGGGAGATGTTAACACCGCTGCTGTCAAACCGTGAGAGCATGCTGGGAACAGGACAAATTCCGCATCTCGAAGATGATATGTATTATTGTGAAAAAGACGACTTGTTCCTGATACCTACTTCTGAGACAATGCTGGTGAATCTCCATCGTGGTGAGATAATTCCCGAAGATTATCTGCCGATTAAATATGCGGCATATTCGCCATGTTTCAGACGGGAAGCCGGCTCCTGGGGAAAAGATACACGTGGCTTTCAAAGGACTCACCAGTTCAATAAGATCGAGATGGTGCGGATTGAACGACCGGAAAACTCACAGCAAGCACTAACGGAAATCATCCAACATGCTGAAGAAGTGTTAAAGCGACTTGAACTGCCATACCGCTTAATTCAGTTATGCACAGGAGACCTTCCGTTTCAGGCGTCCACCTGTTATGATTTGGAAGTATGGGCACCGGCGGATGGAGGACGTTGGTTAGAAGTTTCATCGTGCAGTGATTGCGATACATTCCAGGCACGTCGAGCCTCAATTAGATATCGTCCGAAAGATGGAAAAGTGGACTTTGTTAACACTCTGAACGGATCGGGACTGGCAACTTCGCGAGTTTTAGTTGCACTCATAGAATCGAATCAAACCGATGAAGGTTCGCTTGCTATTCCACCTGTACTTCGTCCCTACATGAACGGTATGACTGTTATTACGGTTGATCAATGAAGATTGCAATCATCGGTGCCGGACAGGTGGGGACTCATCTGGCAAAAAACCTCTCCTGGCAGGATCATGACATCATTGTAATTGATGATGATCAGGAACGGATAGATCTAATCTCAAATCAGCTCGATGTATTGGCAATTCTGGGCAGCGGCACATCCGCATCAACACTTATCAATGGAGGTGTTGACAAAGCTGATATGCTGATAGCGGTGACTTCAATTGATGAAGTAAACATCGTTGCCTGTACTCTGGCAAAGCATCTTGGCGTTAAAACCCGTATTGCACGCGTTCGAAACCGCGAATATTCACAGGTTGATACACCTGTATCTTTGTACGAACTCGGCATTGATCAGGTCATTAATCCTGAGCTTGAAGCGGCGAAGGAAGTTGTGCAGATGATCAAATTCCAGCATGCCACAAATATAGTGGAATGTGCCGATGGACAGGTAATATTGGTTGGGATTAAGGTTGAACCAAATTCTGAAGTAGTAAATCGTCCTCTTAAGCAACTTATCCCACCGGGATCAAAGATCTCGTTTCGTATAGCAGCCATAAATAGAACCGGCGACACAACCTCCAAGACAGTCATTCCTACAGGTAATGACATTATCCGAGCGAATGATACTGTGTATGTCATGACACCTCGAGAGGAGATTTCGCAACTGTTTAAGATTGCCGGTAAAAAAATATTGGACGCATCAGCAGATGTAATGCTTTTGGGTGGTGGAAGAATCGGAAGGTTTGTCGCAGAAGAGCTGGAACAGGATAAAAACTTTAATGTTAAATTGATTGAAAGTGATCTCGAGTTGTCACAGCGAGCTGCGGATCAACTGGTAAACACAATTGTTGTCCGTGGACGCGAAGGAATTGACATAGATTTATTAGCTTTGGAAGGGTTGTCGGAGATGGATGTCTTTGTTGCACTGTCGGATGACGACGAGAGCAACATAGTGACTTCCCTGTTCGCACGACATCTTAAAGTAAAGCGGATTATTACACTAATCAGCCGTCCAGAATACATGGCGATCCTCAAAGCTATCGGTCTTGACGCTGCTATCAATGAGAGAGTTTTGACATCGGATGCAATCCTGAAGTATATGCTTGGCGGTAAGATCATGGCGGTCTCATCAATCCGTAACATTGACGCTGAGATCATCGAGTTCGTAGTAGGTGACTGGTCGAAAGTTACTGACAAAAAGATAAAGGATATTAATTTCCCAGAAGGAGCTATGATCGGTGCTATCGAACATCGCCATGAAGTACACATAGCCACCGGTGAATCTACGCTTATGGAGGGTGACAGAGTGGTCGTGTTCTGCCTTCCAAAAGCTTTGCCTAAGCTGGAAAAGCTGTTTAAAGAGCATTAATGGAAAGTACGGACAGACCATTAAAGTTTGCAGTAGTTGGCAGCGGTTGTGCAGGAAAAACAACAGTATCAAGAATAATTTCACAGCAATTAAATATCAATTTTGTTGAAATTGATGCTGTTCTATGGTTACCGGGTTGGGTTGAGAGGTCTAAAGATGAATTGCGCAGAATTATTAATGAGGAAACTGTTAGAGACTCGTGGGTGATTGATGGGAATTACCGTTATCTATATGACCTGACTGTTTTCAGAGCCGACGTAATTATCTGGTTAAATTTTTCATTCATTAGTGTTTTCCGTCGCACAATATCAAGAACTGTCAGACGAACGATAACCCATGAAGAGATGTTTCCCGGTTGCAGTGAAACATTTTATAAGTCCTTCTTCACGAAGCATTCAATCCCATGGAGAGTTATGAAAAAATGGAAAAAGAAGAGGATTCAATACCGGAAGATATTTGACGAAAAGACATTCGGAGATAAAGAATATATTGAGTGCCACAATCAGAAAGAATTGGATCAGTATGTGAGTACTCTCGGAATTAACAAGAGTTTAGAGTACACGCTTCAGCGTGAAGAACAGCCTGAAGGCTGAACTCTGAACAATAGAACGATTGGTAGTTAATGCTTGATATTCGTAATGTAAGCTTTGTAGTCGGGGTAACACTGCTCTTTGTAGCAGCTATGATGCTGCTCCCACTGGGAATCAGCTATATTTATCACGAAAGTGACATTGCCGCATTCGGCTGGTCGCTGCTGGTTACTGCGATAGGCGGTGGTGCATTAGTACTGGTGAGGCACAAGTCCACTGAATTCGGTTTCCGTGATGGGTTTGCTATTGTGACATTCGGTTGGATCGGCATGGCACTATTTGGTGCATTACCGTTTTATATTTCCGGATCAATTCCGTCATTCAGCGATGCGTTCTTTGAATCAATGTCAGGCTTCACTACCACAGGTGCAACGGTTATAACTTCGATTGAAACTATGTCACACAGCATACTGTTCTGGCGAAGTCTGACCCAATGGATCGGAGGTATGGGGATAATTCTGCTGTCGCTGGCGATACTGCCGCTGCTTGGCGTCGGTGGTATGCAGTTATACCGAGCGGAAGTTCCGGGACCTACCAAGGACAAACTGACACCGAGGATCAAGGACACAGCAGCGATTCTTTGGATGGTGTATGTCACGGTTACCGTTGCAGAGATTGTTTTGCTGTGGTTCGGAGGCATGAGTCTGTTTGAATCTGCATGTCATGCGTTTGCAACTGTTGCAACCGGCGGTTTCTCGACAAGAGATGCCAGTATATTGGCATACGAGAGTATATACATTCACTATGTCATCATCCTGTTCATGTTCATTGCTGGGATTAATTTCTCACTTCACTATCGGTTGGTGCTGAAAGGGAAAATCAATCAATACTGGCGTAGCTGGGAATTCCGGATATATCTGCTGATCATAATTATGTTCACTGCAATTATGGCGGCGATACTTTTTTATGACCACACACTGTATCAGACCGGTTCAATCGGTAGTAGGTTCGAGAACATTTTCAGAGATTCCATATTTCAAGTTGTTGCGATCATAACAACCACCGGTTTTGTGTCAGCCGACTGGGAGAAATGGGGATATCTGGCGCAGATTCTTTTCGTAGCCTTGATGCTCGTGGGAGGGATGGCAGGTTCGACCGGAGGCGGTCCTAAGGTTATTCGGGTGCAGGTGATGATTAAGGCTGCATTCCTTGAGCTTAAACGACTAATTCACCCGAGAGCAGTGCTGCCTCTTCGAATCGGTGACACAAAAATTGAAGACCAGGTGGTTAGGAATATTCTCGTTTTCATTGTCACATTCGCACTGATTCTGGGAATTTCTACAGTGATTTTATCACTTTATGGATTTGATCTCGTAACATCATTCGGTGCATCAATCGCCTCGCTGTCCAACATCGGTCCCGGGCTTGGGGCTGTCGGAGCGACTGACAACTATTCATCACTTCCGACAGCGATTAAATGGTGGCTGTCGTTTCTGATGATGTTGGGACGATTGGAACTGTTTACTGTGCTGGTGTTGTTCAGTAAATATTTTTGGATAAAATAGCAATTTAGTTTGGAAGCGGAGATAATCATTGATGACATCTAACGGATCGCTGGTTCAGGTTAAAGGATTACAAAAATTCTTCCCTATCCGGCAGGGATTCTTCAGCAAGATCACAGGACATGTTCGAGCGGTTGACAACGTCTCGCTATCGGTAAAGGCGGGGAAAACTCTCGGTCTGGTAGGTGAATCCGGATGCGGTAAGACCACTACCGGAAGATCAATCATCCGCTTGATAGAGCCGACAGCCGGCAGTGTGATATTTAGGGATGAAGATATTGTAACCCTTAACGGTGACCGCCTGAGGGAAGTCCGCAAGCGAATGCAGATCGTATTTCAGGATCCTTACAGCTCACTGAATCCCCGTATGACTGTCGGTGGAATGCTCAGCGAGATTCTCCTCTTTCACAAAATCGTTGACCGCTCTGGAATAAATCAACGCACCACTGAGATACTTGATTTTGTCGGGCTCTCCTCACAGTATGCCGGACGGTATCCGCATGAGTTTTCCGGTGGACAAAGGCAGCGTATCGGTATTGCCCGTGCGCTTTCCGTTGAGCCTGACTTCATTGTTCTCGATGAACCGGTCTCAGCACTTGATGTATCAATTCAGGCGCAGATTCTGAACCTTCTTATAGATCTGCAAAAACATCTGAATCTAACTTATCTGTTCATAGCGCATGACCTGTCAGTCGTTGATCATATAGCCGATGAAATTGCGGTCATGTATCTCGGACGAGTCGTTGAGATAGGACCTACCGATAAGATCATTAAAGATCCTCTGCATCCTTATACTCGTGCTCTGCTCGCTGCCGTGCCAAATCCTGATCCGGATAAGCGCGAGGATAAGAATCTGTTAACGGGAGATGTGCCGAGTCCGGCTTCACCCCCACCCGGCTGTCATTTTCACCCTCGCTGCAGTGAGGCAAAACCTGAATGTAAGGAGTGGGAGTTTAAGCTGATTGAACGGGATAATAACAGGAAAGTAGCATGTCTTCTCTATTAGGTCTCTGTAGATCATGAATTTCATACCACGTTGGCTGCAAAGCAATTTTCCCGTAAAACTTGGACTGTTCATACTGGCTTCGTTGCTGTGGTTCCTTGTTGTCACCGAGCGAAGTTATGAATCGGTACTGAAAATTCCGATCAGAATCGAAGGACTCCCCGAAAATAAATGTCTCCTCAAGTCTGTTGCAGACATCGCTGAAGTAAAAGTCAAAGCACGCGGCAAATCGCTGCTTCAGCTCCGTCTGATTTCAAAATCATATCTGTTCCTTGATGTTTCCAAAATCAGTGACGAAGGATCAATTAAACTCCGAACAGAGCATGTTGTCATACCGCGAGGATTGGAAGTTACCCCTATTGATATTATCAACCCTGACTCGATCACGATTGAACTTGATGATCTCGCTGAAATCCAGGTACCGATCAGACCGCAGATAAAAACGATCCCATCTCCCGGTTACACGGTATTAGGTCATATCGAGCTTGAACCGTCATCCGTAACCGTTAAAGGACCTCGTAGCTTGCTGACCAACTATAAGGCAATCGAGAGCGCACCCGCAGAGATGAAGGACATCAGACGCAATACCGCTATGCTGCTCGATTTGATGCTGCCGGAGATGTTTGGCGTGACAGTCACACCGACAAAAATAAATGCACTGGTCAGAGTAGAAAGACTGGGTGAGAGAACCATTATCGGTGTGCCGATTAAGGTAACTAACTCGCCAAGAAGGAGAAGAATTACACTGCAGCCAAGCTCGGTTGACATTAAAATTACGGGCGGTGTATCTGTAATTGCAGAATTGACTCTGAACGATTTAACAGCATCGGTAGATTACAACGACTACCATCCCGGTCGCGGCAACAGTGTAAAGATTAACATAACATCCTCAAAACCGGTTGACATCGTACGATTTGATCCTGAGGAAGTGAATTTAATTGTCAGGAGATTATGAGCGGGTCACCTGCACAATCACAACATCAAACAGTTCTCGGCATCGAAACATCCTGCGATGAAACTGCTGCAGCTCTCTTCTCAAACGGTGAGATTCTGGCAGATAGAACTACCCGACAACTGCTTCACGAAAAGTATGGCGGTGTAGTGCCTGAACTGGCATCCCGCGCTCATGAGCAGCTACTGTCACCCGCTGTGGATTCGATTCTGTCAGAGAGCGGACTTGATGTTAATGACATTGATGCAGTTGCGGTCACGTGCGGACCGGGTCTGGCTGGTGCGCTGCTGGTAGGTGTTTCTTTCGCCAAGGGTTTGTCTGCAGCATTGAATATTCCTCTGATTGGTGTTAATCATCTCGAAGGTCACCTGTGGAGTGCAGAGCTTTCCGGATCATCAATTCCTTTACCTTTCTTAGGTCTCCTCATATCAGGAGGTCATTCAATGACAATAAAGGTGGACGGATTTGGTCAATACAAACAGATCGGCACAACCCGGGATGATGCAGTCGGTGAGCTGTTTGATAAAGTAGGACGCATGTTAGGATTTAATTTTCCATCAGGTGAAGATATTGACAGCGAAGCTATGAAACATTTCGATAGTCACACAAGTGATCCGATTAGATTTCCACGAGCCAAGCTGAAAGATGACCCTTATGGGTTCAGTTTCAGTGGTCTAAAAACTGCTGTCCTCTATCATCTCAAAAAAATCTATACAAAAACCGAATCTGCTTATAAAATACCGGATCAGGACAGAACGGAGATATGCGCATCAATGATGTCATCGGTGGGCGACATGTTAATCAACGGTCTAACGGCTGCATCTAAAGAATGTAAATTCAAAGCATTGGTTGTTTCAGGAGGCGTTTCGGCAAGCAGATACCTTCGGAAGCGATTCAAAGACTATACCACAGAGCATCAATTGAAGTTGCACATCCCACCCATCCATCACTGTACGGACAACGGATCAATGATAGCCTATGCCGGCTACCTCCGACTTCTGAATGGACAGACAAACAGTCTCGACCTTGCGGTCAATCCTGCTGCCAAACTTACCGACAGACCTTCATAGAATGATCCATATTCAGGCAAACTATCCGCTGTGGGTGATAATTATATCTGCAGTTTTCGTTTTAGTTTTTTCCTTATGGAGTTACCGTTCAACGCTGCCACCAACGAAAACATGGGTGAGAACAGTCCTTATTATTCTCAGGTTTTCAGCTTTGCTGCTGGGGATCCTGCTACTCTCAAGACCCGTCATTGAGATTACCACAAAATTTCTCCAACCCGCATCGGTAACGCTGCTCGTGGACAAGTCAGCATCAATGAGTCTTAGTCAAGCAGGTATGGACAGAGTCACCCAGGTGAACAAACTTCTGACAGGCAAAGCGTTCACCACTTTAAGAGAGCGATACAATCTGTCAATGTACAGCTTCTCTGATACTCTTATAGATCTGAATGAGTCTGACATCCTTGAGTCTCCGGATGGAATCGGAACCGACATTGCCGGTGCATTTTCACACGCAATAGAATTGCACTCGGACGATGCCCCGTCAGCTTTAATCATCATTTCTGACGGTGCTCACAACAGCGGTCCCGATCCGGTTCGTCTCGCCGGTAGATCAGCCTCACCAATATGGACAGTAGGGGTAGGCTCCTCCGACCGATCAAAGGATCTGATAATAGTTGACATTATCTCAAACCGACTCGTTTACAGAGGCAGCAAGACTACGGTTGAGGTCAAACTTCGTGCAGTTCAGGCTGAAGGTCAATATTTCAGGATAAAAATTCGCGAAGCCTCAGGAAAAGTGATAGGGAACTCACAAAAATCTATCGTTTCTTCATTTGACGAACAGACTGTCACGATGGATATTATTGTATCCGCTGAAGGGAGACAGCGTTTTACTGTTGAAGTCTCACCTATTGATAATGAAAGCATTAATGAAAACAACTACCGCAGTTTCTATCTGAATGTTCTGCCGGGCAAGATGAAGCTGCTCATTATGGCAGGTCCACCCGATAACGGACTCGGTGATCTGGTTCGGCATTTAAAGGGAGATAAACATGTTGAACCGATAGTCAGAACCACCCTGAAGTCCGGTTTTTATGAAGGAGATTGGCTTGACGCAAGTATGCTGCAATCTGTTGATGCTGTTATCCTCCACCATTTCCCGGTCAAGTCTAATGACAACAACAAAATAAGATCATTTACCACCCATCTTGAGCAATTTAATCTGCCGATATGTTTTGTTGATGGTAAAGGAGTGGATTCACGAAAATTGAAGCTGATTACTGACATCCTGCCTATTTCGGTTAACAGCGGACGAGCAGGCTTAAACACAGCTCAGGTAATACCGGTGAAACGACATGCACTGATCGCAGCACCTGAAGATAACGACTTTGAGCTGACCTGGTCAAAGCTGCCACCGCTGACATTCCTCCAGAACAGATACCAAGCTGATCCACAGGCGAGCATACTCGCAGAGTTTCAACACGTTGGTACCAGAAAGAGATTTCCAGCTATTGTCGCATCTGAATATGGCAGCCACAAATCAGCATGCATTCTTGTACGTGACCTATGGCTATGGGGACTGAATGAACCGAAGGAACAGTTCACCGGACAGTTCTTTGAGAGGCTGACTCGCTGGCTCGCTATCCGTAAGAGTAACAAAAAACTGAACATACAGTTTGAAAAAGAGATATTCTCCAGTCGTGAAACTGTATCCTTCACCGCAACTCTGATTGATGAAGCATTTCAACCTGTTGACAATGCGCAGATTGTCGGTGAAGTGTCGCTCAACGATGAATCAGGTGGGAGTGTTACAGTAGAACCGATGGGAAGAGGTCGTTACAAAGGCATCTTCCAACCTTGGGAGCATGGAGAATATTCACTCAAACTGAATGCTTTCGTTGACAATGAGCTGTTTGATTCGGAAAGCAAGGAAGTCATCGTCGAGCCGTATAACATTGAACTACTCGACTCACGTCTGAATGAAGAGCTACTAAAAGGGATCGCAGGCACTTCCGGAGGAGGGTACGTTACAATCGGTCGTGTGGACTCTCTGTTTGACAGTTTTAATTTCGCACCGAGTGAGAAGTCAGAAACGGAGCGGTTTGAGTTATGGGGTAAAAGCTGGCTGCTGATTACGATAATTTCGCTGCTCTCTCTTGAGTGGTTCATTAGAGTTAGGGTGGGGATGTTATAATGATGCTTGGAAGTAAAGTCCTTAGATATGGAGTGCCGATATTTCTATCAGCAAATACGGACAGAAATGAGACCTTTGATTTATTTAGAAACTCTTCCATTGCGTCATTCCCACGAAGGTGGGAATTCAGTCCTGTATTGACTTCCTGGATTCCCGTCTGCACGGGAATGACGAATAAAGATCTAAAGAATGTCCATGCTCTCCATGAGATATAATTGTTAAGAATTACTATAACAATATTCTGTGTATTTGTCCTTCTGGTATCCTGTTCTGCGCAAAAGTCAAACTCGAATAGTGTTAGAATAATCATCACCGGAAATCTGAAAGGGGCAATCAGATCGTGCCACTGCCCTAAAGGTCAACCGGGTGGATTGGCGCGACGGAAAACCATTGTTGACATGCTGAAACAAGAAACTCCTGATGCTATATTAATAGATTGTGGTCTTTTATATCGAACAAGTATGAATGCTAAGGAGAAGAATATTCTTACTAATATGATGGGCAAATTTAATTATCTGATACGTTGTTATGGTGACTCAATTGACGGTCTCGCACAGTCGTTCAATCTACCCAAACATAGCAGCTATAAGGTTTTCGTAAAAAACATTTCCGAATCAGAAGATGAGCAGTTGATAGAAACAAACTGCGAAACCGATTTTTACAATAACTTCACAGATTACGATCTGGTGATAATGGGTGGTGGCGGTTTCATCAAACCTGAAATCGTGGAAAGAGGATCAACTCTATTTGCATTTCCGGGAACATTCGGGTCACATGTGCTTGTGCTGGATTTATCATTCAATCAAGATATGGAGTTAATTAGTTACGATTGGAGAGCAATGCAAACAAAGGGAGTGACACCCGACTCTGCAATGCAATCAGAGATAAATACTTATTATGAAATTGTGAAATTGACAGGCGAAACTAATTGAACTTACGATCAAAAAAGACAATTTTGGTAATTATATTTGCCGCAATTTTGTGCTATGGGGGATGGTTTCTTAACAAGGTGTTGTGGACACCGGGGAAGACTGAATTGACAGGTGATGTTGAAATCCTCATTGATAAAGGAATGGGATTATATGATGTCGCTTACACACTGAATGAGAAGAAGCTGATAGATGATGTGAAGGCTTTCCGATGGGCAGCATGGTTCTTAAGGGTTGAACGAAAAATTCAACCCGGCTATTTCAAGCTTTCATACGGTTTGACCAATCATGAAATATTGACTCAGCTTCAAAACGGAGGAATTTTAACTAAGAATGTCACAATTCCTGAGGGTTTAACAATCAAGCATATCGCAGGACTGCTCCAGCAGGAGCTAAGTCTTGATTCAAGTCACTTTGTCAATCTCTGCGAAGACAGTTCGTTTGCTGCTGAATTGGGCGTAAAGGTTAACAGACTTGAAGGTTACCTCTTCCCAGAAACGTACAATTTCTACATTGAAACCGATGAAGAAACCGTAATCCGCAAGATGGTTTCTCAGTTTTTCAGCATCTTCAGCGACACTCTGAGATCCGAATTGAGTAAGTACAATTTCACACTGCATGATGCGGTGACAATGGCTTCTATCATACAAGGTGAGATTATGCTGAAAGAAGAAGCACAACTTGTCTCTGCAGTCTATCATAATCGCCTTAGAAAAAGAATGCTACTCGCCGCTGATCCATCAATACAATATATAATTCCGGACGGACCTCGGCGGTTGCTGAACAAAGACCTCCGCATTGACAGCCCTTACAATACTTATCGTCGGAGAGGATTACCGCCTGGACCGATCAACAATCCAGGCAGGACAGCTCTGTGGGCATCTGTGAATCCGGCTGACGCTGACTATATCTACATGGTTGCATGGGGTGACGGCTCACATGCTTTCAATGTGACCCCATCCGGTCACGAGAGGGACAAGACCAATCTTCGTAAAGCACGCAGAAAAATCGCTCGTGAGAAACGAGATAGATGATTACAAACGTAATACCGGTTGAACTTAATCCGCCACAATTGGAGGCGGTCAGACATACAGAAGGACCTCTTCTAATTCTCGCAGGAGCCGGTTCGGGCAAGACCCGAGTATTGGCATGTCGGGCAGCTCATCTGATACATTCAGGTATAACGCGCCCTTACCGGATACTTGCACTGACATTTACCAACAGGGCAGCATCCGAGCTTAAGACGCGCGTGATTGAGATGTCCGGTGATGAAGGTCAATACATTGTGGCAGGAACTTTCCACTCTATCTTCGCACGCATAATGCGTCAAGAAGGGAGGAATATCGGTATCAACCCAAATTTCTCCATCGTTGATTCGGTTGACAAGCGTAGGCTGATAAAAGTTATATTGAAAGAACTTGGCAATTCAAACCATGAGTCTTCACCTGCACAAATTGACTGGATTATCTCCAAAGCGAAAAACAGTTTGGTCAGCCCAGAGCAATTTTCTGAACATGCACGTTATCCGCTTGAAATAACAGCAGGAAATGTTTATCGAGTCTATGAAGATAGATTAAACAGGATGGACGGACTCGATTTTGATGATCTTTTGGGAAAACCGCTGAAGGCATTCACCAAACACAAGGAATTTCTTCACCGACTCCAGCAGAGATTTCAATATGTTATGGTGGATGAGTATCAGGACACAAATATGGTCCAATATTCCTTGGTGAAGGAAATTGCGCTTGCACATCGAAACATCTGCGTCGTCGGTGATGACGATCAGGCAATTTACGGATTCCGAGGTGCATCGGTTGATAATATTCTTGATTTTGAGAAAGATTGGTACGATGCGAAGAAGATCCATCTCGAACAAAATTATCGCTCTACCAAGCCGATCCTTGATGTAGCATGGTCTGTGATACACAATAACAATCATCGTCATCCAAAAAAACTGTGGACTGAAAAGACTGAAGGACAATCGGTTGAGCTGATCCGTACGTACAGCGATGAAGGTGAAGCGCGTAGATTCGTTGGTGTAATTGATGATGAGCGTCAAACAAACCGCAGAAATTACAACGACTTTGCGATACTATACCGTGTCAATGCGCAATCATTGGTCTTTGAACAGGTACTTCGAGCAGCTCAAATTCCTTATAAAATAGTTGGTGGACTGCGTTTTTACGAAAGGAAAGAGATAAAGGATGTACTCGCATATCTCCGAATAATTGTCAATCCGGCTGATGACATTAGCCTATTGCGTATCATTAACTATCCACCGAGAGGAATTAGCGACACATTTTTCAAAGAGCTACAGTCAAATGCGATCCAAAACTCAGCATCCATTTATGACACAATTCTGAAAACAATTGAGGATCAGACGAGTTCCAAACGGAGACTCAATTCGCTCGCCTACTTTGTTAAAATGATCGAGAATTTCAAACAGTTGACATGTGAATCTGATTTTTCCGATCTTACAAAAGAAATTGTACTACAGACTGAGCTGAGAAAACGGATGGAGTTTGAGGAGAAGGATGATCGAACCAGAGCTGAGTCAAAATTGGCTAATCTTGACAGTTTTATCGCTGACATTATTCGATTTACGGTACATTACCAATTAGATTCATCCGATGAGGTAACTACAGTAAATGTGATTAACGCTTTTTTAGAAGAAGTCGCCTTAGTGACGGAAGTGGACGATGATCAAACTGCAGAAAGGATTAATTTGCTAACACTCCATAGTGCAAAAGGTCTTGAATTCCCGGTCGTATTTATTAGCGGACTTGAAGAGGGTTTGTTCCCGATGAGACCTCCTGACGGTTCTGAGCCTGATGTGGAGGAGGAACGTCGTCTGTTTTATGTAGGTGCAACGAGAGCGATGGAGAGACTTGTACTCGGATGTACTACAGGCAGTAGGTTTCGGTGGGGTGACAGACGATGGGAAGGGGAATCGAGATTTATAATAGAGATACCGAAAGAATTACTAAAAGAGAGTGGAATCCAGATTGAAGAGGATTTGTTTTCTGTAAAAGAGACTAAACCAAAATTTAGTACTATGCGAACCAAATCAAATGCATCGAAAAATGACCCCATCTCATCAGCACTCGATGAATTTTACAACGGCGTTCTTGTCAGACACCCTAAATTTGGGCTCGGTGTAGTGGTTAAACTGTTCAAGCGAGGATTGGACAGTAAACTGGAAGTTGACTTCGACGACTTCGGAATGAAAACACTTATCTTTCGTTACGCCCGACTGGAGGTTGAAAGATGAATCAAAATTATAATAAGAACCTATCCGCAAAAAACGGATTTGCGATTATTTTACCACTAAGTACACGAAGAAAAGATAAAAAACTTCGTGTTCTTCGTGATCTTCGTGGTGGTAAATTATTGCTTTGGTATTTACGGATAAGTCCTAAGTACGTAATAGCGTCTCTATTAACACTTCTCTTAATCTCATTCACCGTTTCAGTTTATGCTCAACTGAAAGAACCGGGTCTCGATGATTACCTCTATGCAAGGAAACTGTATGATGAAAAATATTATGACCTTGCGGCAGAGCAACTTGAGCGAATCCTCCGTGATTATCCTGACATCTCTGAAGCACAACAAGCACTGCATTTACTTGGTGAATCATACACTTTCTTAGAGCAATTTGATGAAGCACGCAGCGCATTCCTGAAGGTTGCTATCGTCTATCCAAAGTCACCGCAGGCTCCTGAAGCAATGTTCAAAGTCGCAGTTTGTTTGGAAAAACTTGAGCGATTCGTTGAAGCTGCTCAGGCGTTTGAACGGATTCAGGGATTCTATCCGAGAGATCCTCTGGCACTCGTTGGGTTGAACAGTGCTGCAAATATTTACTCCTCGCTGGGTGATACGGTGAGGTCAGATGCGATAAGTGAGCAGCTAATTGAAAAATATCCGGAATCTCAGGCTGCCGATGATGCACGGATGAATAAAGCATATCGTTTAATCTCTCACAGTGATCTCATCACTGCACGGCTGTATCTCCAAAGAATTTCTGAGAGAGTCACCCGACCGGAATTGGCTTCCTCTGCAATGTACGAACTTGCAAAATTGATGAGACAAAATTGGGAACTCGACGAATCACAAGCTACACTTGAAAAAGCATACAGAGAATATCCCGACACAAAGGGAGGATTGTATTCACAACTGGAACTCGGTGATCTGTTGACATTCCGCGGACTGACTGATCAATCTATCGAACTGCTCACGCCACTATTAAAATCAAACGATGATTCAATCCGATCCGTCAGCTCAATTCGCATCGGTGATGCACATTATCGAAACCGGGATTATAACAAGGCCCTTTCATATTATGATAGTGGATCACTATTGTCACGAGCACAGTTAAAAGCCGCATGGACATCTGAAAAACTTGGGTTGATGGAGAAAGCACTTGATCGTTATTTAAAACTATCAACTGATTCGAATGAAGATATTTATTATGCAATAGTTCGCGCTGCAACCATTTCTCAACAACTTAATCGTTACGAAAAAGCTGCCACACTCTGGAGTGACTTATCAAACATTGAACCGACTGACAGGATTATTTACGAACTCAGTAAATCCTTGTTCAGTGGCAATCTACCGGGTATCAAAGAGGCAGCAGACAACTTTCTGAACAAGTATCCGTCAAGTCCGTGGGCGGATGAGATTTTGTATTTATCTGCAAGTACCGAAGCAAGAGATGGAAATTACAAAAATGCAATTGCCTTATGGTCTAAGCTTATATCATCATATCCCGCTTCACCATTAGCTGATTCTTCTTCCTTAGCGATTAATTTTACCACACGTTACCGCATCAAAGGTGATGATCTGGTTGAGAAAATGGCGGAACTGTCATCTAATCCGTCAACCGATCCTATTGATAAAGCAACAGCCTGGGGTGATTTCTATTTGGAAGAGTTTCGCGATCCCATCAAAGCAATTGACCAGTATGCCTATATCACCAATTCCATCGTGCCGACAACCGAGGAATACAGCTATGCCCTATTAAAAAGTGGTCAGGCATACCTACTCCTCTATGAAGCAGCAATACGCGAGGATGATCAGTTTGCGGTGCAGATGTATCGCGACAGCACTCTCAGCAGACTAACTCTGCTCGATTCGCTGTCGAGTTACTCCGGTGAACTTGAGCTTCTTGCCACAGAATTTGTAAAGGTGGAATTCAGTTACAACTCTGACTTGACCGAAAACTACTCAGTTGATTCAAAAGTCAGCGATATGCTGCTCAGTCGTTTTGATGTGGAGAATGTTTCTCCTCCCGTTGTGGCTTTAATTCTCGACAGAGAAATAAATTCCGGTGATTACAGCAGTTCCGTTGAGGCTCATGAAATCCTTGAACAGATTGAAGCTGTCTTAAAACAGCGACTCGGTGATGACCCCGTAGATGATCAAACGACAGCAAAACTTAAGTATCTACGGTCAATTGAGCTGATTTATACCGGACAGGTTAAAGCTTCGACAGACTCGATGTTAGAGCTGTGGGAGCAGCATCCAAATACAATATCAGCAGCACAGGCAGGTAAGGACTTATTTATAAACGACAGCCTAAGCTTCACACGAAGACTTGAGATATTAGATCAATTTGAGCAGCGATATCCGTATCTGATCGAAGAAGAGTATCATCAGAGAATTAAGAGCAGATTCCTCGACTCGCTTGATCGTCCACTTGAAGCTTTGACGGCATTGCATCAAGCTGAAGACTATCGCAAGTGGGATCAACCTGGTTTGGACATTTTGAATCTTCCTGATGAGCAGTCGCGGTACAAACAAGCTCAAGCCTTATTTCGAGGGGGGCAATTTGAAAGAGCATCCGAGCAATTCCGCATCCTGCTGAATCTGAATCCTAAAGGTGTTTACGCTTCAAGTGTACTGTGGATGCTGGCTCAGTTGCACAATCAACAGGGTAAAATCGGAACAGCACTGGCATACTTAGATACATTGCAGGATCGTTCACCTCAATCGCTGCCAAATAGTCAAGCATACCATCTGCGACCTGAACTGCTGATGAAGATGCATCGTTATGAAGATGCTCAGGTAGCTCTGAAAGAATTAATCAAGATCACAGATAATCCGGATAGTCTGTATCATTATCGGATGCAGGAAATGGTCACACTATATCGTCAAAATCTGCTTAGAAAAAATCGTCAGCCGTTGAAAGAGTTTTACGATCAATTCAAAGAGAGAGAAGACATTGACCACGCTAAAGCATTGTTCTATCTAGAAAAAGGCAGAACATTGGATAGAACCGGTAAGCATGAGGAAGCTCGTGAACAATACAACACTGTCCTCGAAAAATATCCATTAACCGAATGGATTGATGATGCAGCGTATGCTGAACCTCTATCTTTCATATCCGAAGAGAAGTTTGAAGCGGGAATTACAGGTCTTAAGAGGTTTCTGGAAAACTACCCCGAGAGCAATCACATATCTAATGCTCAGCTATCACTTGGACTGGTTCTCTACCAAAACGAGCAGTATCCCGAAGCTGTAGCGATGCTGCGGAAAATCTGGGAGAATGAAGAGACGCCCCATATGTGGATGCGGACGTTTGAAGCACTGCTGAAGGTTTATCAGGACATGCGTTTCTATGATGCAGCGATTAGGTTGCTGCGCGATTATATTGAACGCTATCCAAACGCTCATGATGTGCTTGACAGAAAGATGGACATCGGACAATTTTACCTGCAACTTGGGCAATGGGATGAGACTGTGCGATATTACAAACCGCTGATTGAAATTGCTGATGCAGAGCGTGAAGCGGAGATGCAATTTTACATCGGTGAAGCGTATTACAATAAAAAGGACTACCGCACCGCAATACTTGAATATCTGAAAGTTAAAATTCTTGGACGGAAGACCAAGCTGGATTGGGGTGTGACTGCTCTATATCAAATAGCTCTATGTTACGAAGAGTTGGAAGAGTATGATGGTGCTGCGCGCATGTACAAACAGATTATCAAAGAGCGGGGAGAAGCGAGCAACTATGGAAGAGCTGCACTGAAGAAGTTAAATCAGTTGTCGATCAGGAAATGAGACCTTTGAAATATTCACTGTTATGTCATTCTGGCGAAAGCCAGAATCCAGAAAACCCTTCTACTACTGGATTCCGGATCATGCAGTCTGTCCGGAATGACAAAACACGATTGTTGCTGAATATTTCAAAGAACTCAGAAACTAACCGATTGTAATGGAGGATAAACAGTGTCTGACATAATCCGCTGCGAATGGTGTACGAGTCATCAGATAATGCAGGACTACCATGATAAAGAATGGGGAGTCCCTGTAACCGATGATCGCAGGCAGTTTGAGCACTTGGTTCTTGAAACTTTTCAATCAGGCTTAAGCTGGCTGATTATTCTGAATAAACGGGAAAACTTCCGCAAAGCATTTGCCGGTTTTGATCCGGTTAAGGTTGCTGAATTTGATGAATCAGATTATGAACGATTGATGCAGGATGCCGGAATTGTAAGGAAC
Source organism: uncultured bacterium (assembly GCA_964627035.1). Taxonomy (GTDB): domain Bacteria; phylum Electryoneota; class AABM5-125-24; order Hatepunaeales; family Hatepunaeaceae; genus CAZVKN01. Next base: position 168,905 of record CAZVKN010000002.1, read on the forward strand.
AAACTGAAGATCAGAGCCGTCATAAACAATGCACCACTGTTTGTTGCGATCAGTAGGGAGTTTGACGGATTTCACAATTTCCTCGAACAATTCAGACCGAATCCGATGCCTGTTTATGAATCCATGAGTGAGATTCCGGGAAAGACCGAAGAATCAGCGGCACTTGCCAAAGAGTTGAAGAAGAGAGGCTTCAAATTCCTCGGACCGACCACCTGCTACGCACACATGCAGAGCGTTGGGATAGTAAACGACCATGAAGAAATCTGCTTCAGGTTTCACGGGTTAACTCAGTAAGATGCTGTTCAGGTTTCATCTGTATGTCCTCTTCTGTGTCTTTCTGATGCTCACCCCATGCAAGACGCATTGCCAAACACCTGACTTTGATTCAGATCAAGCGTTCGCTCTACTCGAAAAACAGTGCAGCTTCGGACCACGTAACCCGGGATCAACGGGTTATACTGACTGTAAGGAATGGCTGATAGAAACATTGAAAGAGACAACTGATGAGGTCTATCTCCAGCATTTTGATGCAAGAAACCGTGTTGATGAAGAGGATTATCTCTTAACCAACATCATCGCACGTTTTGAAGGCAGCAGCTCATCCCCGTTAATGTTGTGCGCTCACTGGGATACACGACCTTGGGCAGATCGGGAATCCGACCTCAAAAAAGCGAAACAGCCGATACTTGGTGCTAATGACGGTGCATCAGGTGTTGCTGTACTGCTTGAGATGGCACGGATTTTCGCCCAACATCCTCCCCCACGCACAGTAATTATCACTCTGTTTGACGGTGAAGACTTTGGTAGAGCCCGTCACCCTGAGGAGTATGCACTCGGATCACAGTATTGGGCGCAACACCCTACGCCTGAAAAACCTGTTGAGGCGATTCTGCTCGATATGATCGGCGATGCTGACCTTGAAATACCGATTGAACCGTACTCGGATTATGGCGCACCTGTACTGAGGAAACAACTGTGGGATATTGCTGCGTCTTTGGAACTGCCTGCATTTGTCAACTCGTACGGTCCTCCGGTACAGGATGATCATGTGCCTCTGCTCAATATCGGTATCAGAGCAGTTGATTTGATAGACTTCAACTACCCTTACTGGCATACTCTCGAAGATACTCCCGAAAACTGTTCAGCGGAGAGCCTTGATCAGATTGGGCAGCTTTTAGTCGCATTTATTTACGGATATTAAATGGAACCGAAACGACTATTTGTAATTGATGGCACTGCGATGGTTTACCGCAGTTTTTATGCATTCAGCGGACATGCCGAGCTGACGCTTAAGGGACGTAGCATCGGAATGATATACGGATTCCTCTCATCACTGTTCATGCTGTGCAGAAGGGAAAATCCGGATCATTTGATTGTCACATTCGACACCGGTACACCGACATTCCGTCATAAGATGTATCCCGAATACAAGGCTCAACGTCCACCGATGGATGAAGATCTCCGGCAGCAACTTCCACTGTTATATGAATTGGTTAATCTTTTGCGCATTCCTCAACTTTCGATGGAAGGATGGGAAGCCGATGACATCATGGGGACGCTCGCAGTCAAGGGTGAACAAGCCGGGATGGATGTATTTCTTGTGACGGGTGACAAGGATTTTTACCAACTTGTAAATGATAAGATAAAGGTTTATACACTGGGCAAAAGACAGGCACCGCCTACAGTGTATGACCGAGTTGGAGTCGAGAAAAAGTTTGGTGTGCCCCCTGAAAAAGTGATTGATGTGCTCGGGCTCATGGGAGACAGTTCTGATAATATCCCCGGTGTACCGAAAGTCGGTCCTAAAACTGCTATTGATCTGATTAAACGATTTGAGACACTCGAAAGGGTATTGGAATCCGCTGAGGAGATCAAGCAACCAAAGCTTCGACAAAACTTGATTGACTTCGCCGATCAGGCTCGTTTTTCCAAAGAGCTGGTTATCATTGAGAAAAATGTTCCACTTGAAGATGGACAGGAACAGGTTCCATACGGGCCGATGAATAACCCGGAATCGAGAAGCAAACTGCTGGAGCTTGAGTTTCGTTCAATCCTTGAGACACTTAACCAGATTGAAACTGTTGACATTGAGGAAATTGAGCCCACTGAAGAAAGCAGATCGAACGATAACCGTCAATACCATACGGTGACTGATCCTAAGTCCTTGTCAGAGATGCTTGAGAGGTTAAATCAAGCTGAATTAGTTTCGGTTGACACAGAGACAACTTCGCTGGATGCTATGCAAGCCGAGCTGGTTGGTTTATCATTTTCGGTAGATAGCGGTGATTTGGTAGAATCTTGGTATGTCTCTGCGAATCATTTTGTGGATGTACCGGAACAATTCGAAGCACTTACTCCGAGCACTCTGAGACCGGACACAAGCCGTGAGCAAACATTTATCCTGAATGAACTTAAACCTTTTCTAACAGGAGACATTCCCAAAACCGGACAGAATCTGAAATACGATATGTTGGTGCTTGCTTGCTATGACATTGAGGTTAATGCAGTTAAATTTGACACGCTGCTTGCCTCCCACCTTCTCAATCCGACAGCTCGCCAACACAATCTGGATGCGTTAGCTGAGACACACCTCGGTATGACCAAGATCCCGACCAAGAAGTTGATCGGATCCGGTTCAAAGCAGATTTCAATGGCAGATGTGGAGCTTTCACAAATCTCAGACTATGCATGTGAGGACAGTGATGTTGTGCTTCGACTGACACACCTTTTTCAGCCGAAGATTGCTGATGACAACATGAAGAAAATCCTGTATGAACAGGAGATTCCACTGATCCCGGTTTTGGTTCGTATGGAGAAAACAGGTGTTAAGCTTGATCTCGATTTACTTTCACAGATGTCACAGCAATTTCAGGAAGAAATCGAAGAATTGATTGAGTCGGTTCATGATCTTGCAGGAATGCCGTTTAACATGAACTCTACTCAGCAGTTGGCGCATATTCTATATGACAAACTGAGATTGCCGCCCGGTAAAAAGACTAAGTTAGGGTACTCTACCAACATCAATGAGCTTGAACGCTTAGCTCCCTTGCACGAACTCCCTAAAAAGCTGTTGCGGTATCGCCATCTCGCTAAGCTGAAATCAACATATATTGACGCACTCCCGCAGCTTGTGCATCCGATTACAGGCAGGATACACACATCTTATCACCAGGCAGTAGCAGCCACCGGAAGATTGTCATCTGCTGATCCAAATTTACAAAACATTCCAATCCGCAGCGAAGACGGTGGTAGAATTCGGAGAGCGTTCATTGCCGGTGAACCGGGATGGGTGATTATGGCAGCGGACTATTCACAGATTGAACTAAGAGTGATGGCTCACCTGTCAGGTGATGCCCGTATGATTGAGGCTTTTCACAGCGGTCAAGACATTCACCTCTCCACAGCGGCATGGATGCATGACATGCCACCTGAGCTAATTACATCCGACATGCGTCGTCAGGCAAAGGAAGTTAATTTTGGCGTGCTTTACGGTATGGGTGAATTTGGTCTGTCCCAACGTCTTCACATCAGCCGGAAACGGGCAAAAGAGTTTATTGAGCAGTACTTCGCCAATTTCCCATGCGTCAAAGGGTATATCGAAGAAATCCATAATAATGCACGTGAACTTGGATATGTTGAGACCGTGATGGGAAGACGAAGACCAATCCCTGATATAAATTCCAAAAACTTTAACGTTCGGCAGAATGCAAAACGGGTTGCGACCAACACGCCGATTCAAGGCTCAGCAGCGGATTTAATGAAACTGGCGATGATTGCAGTTGATCGAGCATTAATCGAGGAGAATTATCAGGCGAGAATGCTGATGCAGGTACATGACGAGTTGGTGTTTGAAGTACCTCCTGAGGAGGTCAAAAGGTTGTCTGAGCGGTTAAAAGAATTGATGGGAGGAGTCTGGGATATGAAAGTTCCGCTTGAAGTCAGTGTGGAGCATGGATACAATTGGCTCGATTCTCATGGGTAGCAAGGATAGACAGGATGAACAGGATGTCTTATCCTGAACCAAAGTATTTGTAGTCGGGCTTGTCTCAAGCCCGACGTCGTGGTTGAGACAACCATGACTACCTTATCATGGACATAAGTAGTCAATACCACCCGACGTGGACATGATATGTTTTTTCGTCATTTCGTCACATAATTGCCTGAATCCCTTTGTGGCGTTGTGTTTAAGTGTGTGACGAAGATGTGACGAAGTGTGACGGAACGGGAAAATGACAGTGATGTAACCCCCTTTTATTCCCCTTACTCTGTATGGGGGTGATTCTCAGCAGAAAAAGCAGATAATATTGGCTTAGAGTTCAGCCTTTAGGTTGAATAGGGGCACGCTAAAGCGTGAACTCTGAACTTGTTTTCCCCTTTAATTCACTGAAAAGCATCTGTTTATTTTGCTGAGAATCACTGTCAGGTACGGCGACTTGACAGCGGTGCATCGTATCAGTTCTCCCCCGATTTCGGAGAAACCGGGCTACGTTGATATCTTTACCGTCGAGCGTTTTTTAATTCAAAGTGAATCAGTTTTCGATTGATATTCACCGACACCAACTCACCTTCAGGAAACTCATTCAATAACCCGACTCTGAACCCGTTTGATAGTTGAAGACTGGTTTCATATTCATCCGGATTAGCCCAGACTAACAAATCAATTTTCTCTGATGTCAATACATTTTCCTTAGTCTGTTTACACATATTCTTAAGCAGACCTGAGATTGCATTGTTCAGCTTGAATTGCGTTGCTGAATCGAAATATCCTTTAACCGTTATCACCAGTTTATATTGAATCCCCCGACTCCGGTCATCCTTCCAGTATTTTTCAATCCTGCTCAACACTTTGTCAATAGCATCCTTTACCGCTTCCTCAATTACAACTGCCTCAGGATCCGGTCGCTCTTTGCTGTATCCTGTCTCAGCACCGAGCAGACGGGCGGTGGATGTCTCAAATGCACGAACCGCCACTGAAGCCTTAGAGACTGTCCTATCAGCGAGTGTTCGCTGCTTCACATCTAAGCTGAAAGTAATATAGATGTCACTACCGAATGCAAGTGACATATTAAATTTGTCATCATCCAATTCTCCAACAATTTCATTTGAAAGCATTTCAACCTGCTGCGCCATCACCGCATCAAATTTTCGTGAAGTCAGGTAACTTTCGATCACAGATGCACAAATCTGGAGCCTGTTATCTCCTGCAACTGCTTCAACTGGGGATGTCCCACTCGGAACGTCCGGCAAAACCATTATGTTCGGGTAGCCAATGTCAGATGCTACCAGGATCATCGGTTCAATCACACCGAGTGAAATCAGTTCACTCTTCAATCTCCCGACATCAACCCGAATCACTTTCTCTATCTTTAGTCGCTTTTTTGAATCAATCTCAACTCGCTGCACAAAATCAGGCGACTCATACACAATGAACTTCGCAATATTCCCTGAGTTAAAAAACTGCTGCTCATTTACCTGAAAACGCAGCAGTTCCAGCTCACTCGAAAGTATCGGTTCGCTTCCATTATATAAGAGGTAATACACAGCGGATTTGTAAGCATCTTCTATTGCTTTTCTCTGCCGATGCTTCCTCCTCCCTTCTCCTATACCCACTGCATACAGATCAACTTCTTTTGGGGAAACAACCTCCTTGATGCGAGCCTGTCGAGCAACAGGAAGGTTTCCTTCATTGTCATCAGCGGCTTTCGAACCTGCGAACGCTTCGACAGATAGTATCAGAAGAATTGCTATGGTTGTCAGTTTCATTCTCTCTCCATTTTCAATATCAAATCGCAGCCTGTCTAAAAATCAGAGATCCTTCACGTTTGTCATTCCAGACTTGACAGTCTGTCCGAGAATACGAATATCCGCTGTCAACCCGCCGTGGTTGATAGCGTAACTTAAGTAGTATCAATAATGTGGCTATCAGGTGCGGCGACCTGACAGCGGGTTATCTACATTCTCGGACAGACTGCTTGATCCGGAATCCAGTGATAGCACGGTTTACTGGATTCTGGTTTTCGCCAGAAAGACAATTTTTAACGCTCTTGGACAGACTGATCGGTCTGAATTACCAATCCGCCACTACTCTTTTTAACATCTCAATATTGTCATAAGTTCCGATGTCTGTTCGGTATTGCAAAGGACCTGACACGTTCCTCTTGAGAGATACATCAATCTGTGATGCTGCCTCAGGAACTGTGTCCGCAAGTGCAGTCAATGCAACAACGCGGGAAGTGCCGACAGTTTTGTAAACATTCTCATTTTCTGTTCCAACTGCCGAAGCGAAGAACACGTGTATCCCATCAGATTTGATAGCTGATACATCCATTTCGAAAGTGTATGGATCACCCGATTTAATTGCATATTCAGGAGTAACCAGATATTTGACCACCGATGCCTGATCTTTGAACTTCAACTGTTTAAGGTCATTTCGACGGATCATATCCAAGGTCTCTACAAATGAAGTGTCAAGCACACTCAGCACATTTATCCCCTCCGGGTCTCCCAGTCGAGAATTAAACTCCATGAATTTAATTCCATCGCGAGTCAGGAAGAATCCTGCATTGAGCACACCGTTGAAATGCCTGCCGATCCGATTAAGCTCATAAACTACCCGCTCAATGACATACATGCACTGTTCATAGTCCTTGTCTGTCATAAAGGGCAGGGGTAACGTTTTGTCGGTGAAAGTGCCCATGCCACCTGTGCCGGGACCTTTATCATTATCGAAGCGGTAAGGATAGTCATACGTTGCCGGTGGATAAACGACATTCTTACCATCCGTTAACGCCATGATGGTAAACTCAATTCCCTCAATCTTCTCGACCAGTATGACTTCAGCACTTTTTTCAAGCAGTTCTGCGGCATACTGTTTTGTCTCATCATAATTCATCAAGTGCTTACCCATCACCTTCACCCCCTTACCGCCTGTCAACCCCTTTGGCTTGACTACAATAACCATATTCATTGAAATAATTTCATCAAAGGCATACTTCAACGATTCGCTGTCTTTGGCAATCCAGAATCGGGGAGTATATTCAGGTAGTATTTCACGCATCAATTCAAGCGCAAAGGATTTGTTCCACTCAATCTCGGCACCGGATCGTGTCGGACCGACTGTTGGAATACCACAGCTGAGCAGCTCATCAACCACACCCGCTTCAAGCGGATTGTCGCTGTTGATAAATGCAAGGTCAATCTTGTTTTCAAGACAGTAAGATGCGATCAATTTGCCATCATTGATGTTTCCGGTAATGCAAGACCCACCGGATCTGTTGACATAGTGCATAATTGACGGGTTTTCGTGTGACATGACGGCATATACAGTGCTGTCTTGCGATAGTCTCCAGGCGATGTTGCTTTCTCTGCCACCACCACCGATGAGAAGTGTTTTCATTGTTTCTCCTTTGCAATGTTTGCCTGAAATATAGTGATGAACTAAATTACTTACAACTTTTTAATCATTCAAACAAAGCTTGTGCCTAAGAAGACCGCTACAGATACTAAACGTGAACTCAACTGGGAAGGTAAATACGATGTTGCTGGACAGTTAAACGGCATCCTCCTTCCCGATCCGCCACTGAAACTGATTAAAAAAGAAAGCTACAGTTCTTTCGTCTCTTCTGAAAATGACAATGCAAGTAATCAGTTAATTCACGGCGACAACAAACTTGTAATGTCAAGTCTGTTGGAACAATTCGAAGGTAAGATTGACCTCATTTACATTGATCCACCTTTTGATGTTGGTGCTCGTTTCGACATGAATGTTTCATTAGGAGACAAATCGAAGGATGGAGCATCTGAACAGAAAAACCTCAAAACCACCGCTTATGACGACCGATGGGGATCAGGCATAGATTCGTACCTCCAGTCTCTGTTTGAACGGCTGACATTGATGCACAAGCTCCTCGCTGATTCTGGTAGCATCTACGTACACTGCGATTGGCGCGCCAACAGCTACATCAGGCTGATCATGGACTCAATCTTCGGTGCCGAGAACTTCCTGAATGAGATAGTGTGGCTGTATGGTCTCGGTGGCAGTTCACATCGAAACTGGTCACGAAAACATGACACGATCCTGTTCTATTCAAAAACTGTTGACGGTCATTATTTCAATCCGGTGATGGTTCCGGCTACAAGCCAGCGGATGAAGGGAATGGATAAAAAGTGTCCGGATTTCTGGAACATTCCGACAATAAATAATCAGGCTCTTGAACGGACAGGATATGCGACTCAAAAACCTGAGCAACTACTTGAAAGAATAATCACAGCGTCATCCCGAAAAGGAGACTTGGTTGCTGATTTTTACTGCGGTAGTGGCACAACCGGAGTAGTCGCCTCGAAACTCGGCAGAAGATGGACCATGAGTGATTCCGGACAAATGGCAATCCACACAACACGAAAGAGAATGATTGATATCAATGGGAGTGATGGATCGGATTTCGATATTTATGATTTTGGATCAGCCGATAGAAAGTGGTTACAAACTGAAAAACTTCAGCTTACGGATCAGCAGTTCATCAAGATTGTGTTGGAAGGATTTAAGGCAGATGTGCTTGAATCCAGTGAATCGCTTTCATCACTTGTTCACGGTAAGAAGGGAGACATTTGGTGTCATGTTTCCTCTTTGGGGAATAAACTGGACGAACAGACAATAAATCAAATCATTGAAGATGTGAGAAAGACTGAATTGATGTCGTGCTATTGTCTTGCCTCAGAATTTGAGGTGGATATAAACAGAACAGTTGAGAAAACTGAGAAAGGGCAGGACGTTAAGTTAACTCCCGTAAGAATCCCGTCTGATATTTTAGTGCAGATATCCAGCAGCTCAATTGTGTGGTTCGGGTTGCATCAAATTAGCATAAACCTCATCTACGGAAATTCAGATGACGGTAGCTACGTGGATATAAAACTGACCGGGTTTCAACCAAACCTTATTTCAGCTCCCGAGAAACAACTCAACGAATTTCAGAACGTTGCAGACAACAACGCCTTTGACCTTATTGATTTCTGGTCTGTGGATTTTGATTATGAACCGTATCATGCATTCAAACACCATTGGTCTTCTTATCGCACCCGAAAAGAGAGAGGATTGGCACTGTCAAGCGACATCAAGTACCGTTATCCTAAGCAAGGACAATACATCATCTGTGTAATGTTGGTAGATGTCTTTGGAAATGAAACCTACACAACGACAGAGATTGAAAGTTAGGGCACTCGTTGTCTTTTTCACTCATGGAGAACCACCATCAGCAACTGCAGCCATACGGGTAACTTCAGGTCGTTCGACGTCAAGATTGAGAAATAAAAGGATGATTAAAAATAGAGCGGGTCCGAGGAAAAGACCGATTGTTCTCCGAATAGAGTAACCGTTTTCAGGATCAGATTTGTGTTCAACTGATGTTGACATAAAGACGAATAGATTGTATATTGTGCTGTCTGCGCCTATAGCTCAATTGGCAGAGCAAGTGACTCTTAATCACTAGGTTCGGGGTTCGAGTCCCTGTGGGCGTACATTAGCCGTCACTTATTATGTGGCGGCTGTTTTATTCTTGTCACTAAATTAGTGGCAGTTGACCGATGTCTCATGCTCCGTTACTACGATTTTTGGGCTGATATATGGAATTCCTAACGAGAGACCACGCAGGATGAACAGCAGTGCCAGAATCACCACACCGGCAGGAAGCAATCGTAAAATTGCATGTCGAATTCGGACAGTGATCAGCTTGCTCAACCACGATGTTGCCAGCAAAATCGGCACTGTTCCCAGTCCGAAAAGTGACATGTAACCTATGCTTCCCATTACCGTTCCGGTGGAGAGTGCACCTGCCAAACCGAGATAGACAAACCCACATGGTAAAAAACCGTTCAGCAACCCTATCAGAAACATCGAATTAACAGAATGTTGTTTTAACAGAATCCCCCACCAATACTTGAGCTTGATTTTGACCTTTTCAACGGGAAGAAACGGAAACAGGCGCAGACCCAGACGTGTAGGAAGAAAAACTGAAAATAAGATAGCAACGCCTATTGAGATGGAGAGTGTCTGCTGATATCCACTTACGTGAATTGATTTGCCCACGAGTCCCGCCAGAAACCCGAGAAAGCAGTAGGTGACTATCCGTCCAAAGTTATAGAGCAGTCTGCCAATCCAAAATGTCAGTTTCCGGTGTGGAGTTCCAGGTAACGCCAACATAATCGGACCACACATTCCAACACAGTGTACGCTGCCGAACAATCCGATCATAAATCCCGTCCAGACTTCCATTTTTGTTATCAGTTCCTTGTCACAAGCTCATTTCAAGATTAATGATTTGATCATTGATCACATTGTAAAGTCGAGGTACTTCTATATCAAGGATTGAAAATAGCTCTGTGTAGTCATCAATTTCCTTTCCGGTCGGATCGGGCATGTCAACATCATCAGGCGGCGAAAAAGCTCCGAATTCCCTCATTACTTGTATCCTATCAGCTGCATCAGGAAACTGTTTTACCAGATTCTCCTGATGCTTCCTTTCCATTACAATAATCCAGTAATAGCGATTGATTAGCTTTTTATCAACGAGGCGAGAACGGTGTTTAGCGACTGATAATCCCCTTCGGCTCAGGATAAAATTGATGACACTGTTTGGACCGGTGCCGTTCATTGCATTAACACCTGCAGAACTGATGTCCCATGTGTCGTGAGTTTTGTCAGTCACCGCCTTAAACATACATTCAGCAGATGGGCTCCGTGTGATATTGGCAGTACAGACAAACAGCACACTGCGGAATGGTGGGGTCTTCGGTTGACGCTTAAAAAACATCTATTGGAGGAAAGTCTAAGTTCAATAAGAATCGCTTAGATAGCATTTGTTTTCAGGCGAGCTTAAACCGCAATCTGCACTGTTTTTTCTTCAACTGAAATTATTTTTGACACCGGCTTGGAACCGTTTCCGGATGGCTCGTGTTTCGCTTCAGGAGTGCGCTTGTGGTAAGGTTTGAAATCCGGAACGAGACGGGCTACGGAAGCATAAAGCTCTTCACGAGTCATGGAGTAGCAGTTTTCTAACAGGTCATTAAGATCGGATGCCAGATCTTCCTCTTCAATAATGTTAGGACCGTTTGTTACCCAGATCTTCTCAATCGCAGTTTTTTTACCAACACCAACATGGTAAAGTTCTTCATACAGTTTTTCACCATCACGCAGACCTGTAAACTCTATCTTAACATCAATGTCCGGCTTCAAACCGGATAATCGTATCATATCGCGGGCTAAATCAAAAATCTTGACCGGTTCACCCATATCAAGAATATAAATCGCATCATCCTCGTTCAGAGTTGCAGCCTGCAGCACAAGCTGAACCGCTTCAGATGTCAACATGAAGAAACGGGTAACTTCAGGATCAGTAACTGTAACCAATCCCTGATTCTTGATCTGTCTTTCAAATTTTGGGATAACCGATCCGGAGCTACCCATCACATTCCCAAACCGCACAACTGAGAAGACTGATCCCTGTTCATGTTTTTGAGCCTTAACGAGCATCTCACAGATCCGCTTGGTCGCCCCCATCATACTTGTCGGTCGAACCGCCTTGTCAGTGGAAATCATCACAAATTTTTCAACTCCGTGAGCGGCTGCTACATCCGCCAACACGCTTGTTCCTACAATATTGTTCCGTATTGCAGAGCGAGGATTTTGCTCCATTAACGGTACATGTTTGTATGCCGCTGCGTGAAATACTACCGCAGGATCATAAGTTGCGAAAACTTTCTCGGTCAACTGCCGATGAGAAATGTCTCCTACTATGGGTTTGATTTGCAATTGCGGAAATGTTACTGTCAGTTCGTCGAGGATTAGGTAGAGATTAGGTTCACTGATGTCAAATAGCACCAGCTTCTCAGGTTGGCAAATGGCTGCCTGTCTGCATATTTCCGATCCTATTGATCCACCGGCACCACTCACTAAGACGCTCTTGCCTTTGAGCAGCTTCTCTACACGTGAAATGTCCAGTTCTATCGGTTTTCTGCGCAGTAAGTCGCTAATGTCAATTGACCGCAACTGTTCGTAAGTAGCCTTACCGTCAATCAATTCAGCCACACCCGGCACTGTTCTCAGCTTTACCGAACCGTTAAACTCTTTTTGGAGGAATGTAATAATTTCGCGCATTTGCCTACCATCAAGGGTAGGCATTGCAACGACGATTTCCTCCACGTTATTCTTGTCAACAACATCCCTGACGACTTCCCTGCCCCCAAAGATGGGTGCCCCATGAATATTAAGACTTTTCTTAACGGCATCATCATCAATGAAACCCACTAATTTAATATCGTGACCGGTTGCTTTTTGCTGCGTATCTCTGGAAATCATCTCGCCTGCATCGCCCGCGCCGTAGATCAAGATTCTGCGCCGCGTACTGCTATGCCTGGATTGTCCCATCAGGCGGATGAAGCGAATAGAAAATCTGCTTGCACCGATTGATAAAAACAGAATCATCCACTGGGTAATAAAAATTGACCAGTGTGGAACAAACTTACCGATTACAACAAGAGCTACAACTGAAGCCAAAACAGCCAGCAAGGTACCGTAAAAGATAATTATCATGGCATCTATGCTCGCATAACGCCATAGGGTTCGGTACATGCGGACTGATCCGAAAGCAATTATTCCGGAGGCAATGACAACCGGGAGGTAGCTTACTGCTGAATCCATCCAAAACAGGAACTCACCGGGATACCTGAGAAGAAATGCGCCCAGATAGGCAATCGAAATCATACTGCTGTCAATACAGATCAGTATCAGAATTCTACGAAGATAGTGTCCTTTATTCGGTTTGCCAAAGTTTTCCGGATTAGATTTAATTTGATTGTTGATCTCTTCCATGTGCTTACTCACAGGTTATATGATCAAGTCCCAAATCGAGTAGTGTTTTATAGGCAATCTATGATGTGATCGTATTTGAGATTAAGTGTAATAGGTAAAAATTGCAAGAGTATTAACCAAGTAGTGATCTTGTAGTCGCGGTTGTCGCAAGCACGACGTCAGGCATGGGACAAGCCAGACTACAAAATTAATACCCTCAAAATCACTTTAGTTTGGACACAACTATAAAAAATATTTCTCTATGACTTGTAAAGATGATAAAATAATGCCATGAAGTCAAATAGTTGGGCGAATTTCAGCACTATTTCTGAAAATATATTGCTAAATTTCCGCTATAAATCTAATCATAGCAGCATTTTCATCATATGACGCAGATCACTTACCAAGACACAATGTAAAAGAACCCTTTCGATGAGACCGAAAGGGTTCTTTTGATACTTGTGATTCGTGACCGGACACTAAATGTCAGAAATTATACTACACCCATATCAATCATCGTATTGGCAACTTTCAGGAATCCGGCGATATTGGCGCCGTTCACATAGTTGCCTTCACAATCATAAGCGACTGACGCTTCGTAAGCTGCTCCATGAATTGCCTTCATGATGTTTTGCAGACGTTGGTCAACCTCTTCACGAGTCCATGACAGACGGAGGCTGTTCTGTGACATCTCAAGACCGGAAACTGCAACACCACCGGCATTGGCTGCCTTACCGGGACCATACAGAATTCCTTTGTCCAGATAGACGTTGACACCATCAGGAGTGGTCGGCATGTTTGCACCTTCCGAAACGACGTAAATGCCATTGTCCATCAAATTCTGCGCATCCTTGCCGTTGATCTCATTCTGGGTTGCTGACGGGAAAGCACAGTCGGCTTTGTTGTTCCAAAGCGGATTGTAGTCCAGGCTCTTGTCAATTGGGAAGTACTGTGCGTTTTTGTACTGCTCGACGTACTCGCTGATGCGACCGCGACGAACATTCTTCAGCTCCATCATCCACGCCAGCTTGTCACGATCAATTCCTTCTTCATCGAGGACATAACCACCTGAATCGGAAACTGTGATGGGCTTGCCGCCGAGATCCAACAGTTTCTCTATTGTGTATTGCGAGACATTGCCTGATCCGGAAACAAGACAGGTTTTGCCTTCAAGTGTTTCGTTGCGGGTTGCCAGCATCTCTGCCGCAAAGTAAACTGCACCATATCCGGTGGCTTCCGGACGAATCAGTGAGCCACCCCAGTTCAGACCTTTACCGGTCAGCACTCCGACAAATTCGTTCTTGACTCTCTTATACTGACCAAACATGAAACCGATTTCACGACCGCCTACACCGATATCACCGGCGGGGATATCAGTGAACTGACCAATATGGCGACACAGCTCTGTCATGAAGCTTTGACAGAAGTGCATCACCTCGTTGTCGCTTTTGCCCTTGGGATCAAAATCACTTCCACCTTTACCACCACCCATCGGCAGTGTGGTCAGACTGTTTTTAAATACCTGCTCAAATGCGAGGAACTTCAATATGCCGAGGTTCACAGAGGGATGAAAACGGAGACCACCTTTGTACGGTCCGATTGCGCTGTTCATCTCAATACGGAAACCACGGTTAACCTGTACATCACCATTATCATCCAGCCATGGAACACGGAACATTATGACTCTTTCCGGTTCTACAATGCGCTCGACGATCTTGAACTTACGGTACTCAGAGTGACGATCAATAACCGGAGCCAGTGATTCGACCACTTCCTGCACCGCTTGATGGAATTCGGGTTCAGCGGGATTTTTCGCCTTCACCTGTCCCATAATGGATGTAACAAATTCAGACATTGATTATACTCCTGGAATATTTTGTTTAATTGTGCCTTTCGGCTTTGCTTGTCTTGTGAATTTAATATCTAACAGCAAACGAGTCAAACGTTTTTACACTTACTTTGCATCTTCACGCTTAAAAACACCTCTTAATGCACAATGGAACAAAATTGGTTCTTTGCCGGTTCATATGGTAAGCACCAAGTTGTAGATAGATTTACATTTATCAGTTCAGAGTTCAGGCTTCAGCGTGTTTTCTTCACGCACAGGCTGAAGCCTGAACTCTGAACTAATCCGTTAATATCCATAGTGGTTTCCAAAGAAGCAAATATCGGATTGGATGGTAAAATTACATCTGACACTATTGTACGGAATCATTTAAAAATGTTAACTTGCACGGTGACTGTTCCCATTTATAAATGTAACCGATTTAAATGAGTCCGACTAAGAAAACTACACCCAAAAGACGCAGCTCTGCAAAGAACAAACGCAAGGCATCTAAGAAGAAGAAAGGTAAAAAGTCATCTTCCGGATTAGGGAAGCTTTCATTGATCCTTCTTGCTATCTTCACCGTTTCAACAGTTCTTGAAACCCAATTCTACTATGTAGAAAAGACAGTCGGGAGTTTTCTGAACCTACGGAATAAAGGGAGGGAAGCCTACGGAACGACTTGGGAGCGGAGACAGCAGTCGGATCTTGCCGAGGAGCTGCTCGAACAGGAAGCAGGTGAAGCAAGCTCTATTCGCAGAAAAGCGGAGCGGGTGAACAGTTTCTCAGAATTGATGAGCATCGTTCCTTCCGATGATGGATTGTCGTTGTCTCCAGCTAAATTCATCGAACTCTATCTGAATCTTCCTGCAGCCATGCAATCAATTTTGGTAGAACAAACAGAATTGACCAATTACCAACGTGGGAATCGGTGGCAGCGAACATCAATCTGGAAACAAGGTGAAGATGGAGCAGCTTACCTGATTGATTCACGAAATCAGATAATCAAAAGTATTGTCATCAGCAGGCTGTTTTTGAATGCAGCCGACAGCTACGGCGCTTCAACACCCGGCACGCTATCCGAAATCCCGGAATTTGCCGGTCACATCTATCCGGCTGAAAAGTTTAACAAGCTCTTCTTTTCCTTAACTGATGAGAAGCGCAGCGCATTCTTTCCTGAACCCGGAATTTTGCTGAAACTTCCGAGAAACATCGTTTACATCGGGCTGTCACCGTCTGAGAACCAACATGATCTTGGCATGATAGGCTTTGAATCCGAAACAGTTGACGGGAATATGGTCACACGTTATCCAGCGTCTGCTTCTATGATGCAACAGATTATCTGGAAATTTTCATGGGAAAATAGTGACACTCTGTTTTCGCCCGATATTCCATCAACTGAGTCACCCAAAAATAAGAATGTTACCATCTTCTAACTGAACAACCCGTATGAAAATAGTTCATATATTAGTAATACTCATACTGTTATTATGCCTGATTGCAACTGTCGGGTTCGTTCAGTTGTCAGCTCATATTCCGAGGCTTCCCGATCAATTAAGCCTGCTGGCGAACGCTCCGGCGACCGAGATCTATGCCCGCGACGGGGAACTGATACGCTCTCTCGGTGGGAGAGAGTACATCTCTATTGACAGAATTTCGCCACATTTTCTGAACGCCGTAGTCGCTGCAGAAGACAAGCGATTCTACAAACATCATGGGGTTGACCACATCGCCACAGCAAGGTCGCTCTATCTCAATGTGGTTAAGATGGGCAAAGGACCCGGTGGCAGCAGCATAACTCAGCAGTTAGCCAAAAACCTCTTCTTTAAGTTCCATCGCTCCTGGAAGCGAAAACTGCTTGAAGCACTTGCTGCGATGGCAATCGAGGATAGGTTTAGCAAGGATAAGATACTTGAGACATATTGCAACTTAGTCTATTTCGGTCCGTACTCCTACGGCATTGAGCGAGCATCAAGCTCATACTTCGGCAAACATGCTTCCGATTTAGAGCTGCATGAAGCTGTTCTGCTGGCTGGTATCCTCAACTCACCTGGAATATACGACCCTTTTAAGCATCCTGAACGAGCTAAAAAAAGACAAATTGTCATCCTCCGCCGTATGGCAAAAGCCGGGATGCTCGATCAGACGGATATTGACAGTATTGCCTCTGTTCCCTTTGATTTGTCATCTCACAGACCCCAAAACCTGTGCAGTTCCTTTCCGATTGATTACACACTGCAAATCGCTCGCAATGAAATCGGTAAAGAGTTGGTTAATTATGGCGGGGTGCTGATCCGCACTACGCTTGACATGACACTTCAGAATATGGGTGAACAGACACTCGCTAACGGCTTATCAGCACTTGAACAGAAACTTGCTCCTCTTCCGGAAGATGCCGATACCCGGCTTGAAGGAGCTCTCGTCGCCATTGACGTTGCATCAGGTGATGTTCGTGCTCTCGTTGGAGGACGGAACTATAGCGAAAGCCAGTACAATCGTGCTATCTATGCCAAGCGTCAACCAGGATCATCATTCAAGCCGGTCATTTATCTGACCGCACTCGAAAAACTTGACATATCACCTGTATCTGTGTACAACGACTCATTGATATCTTACAAACTTGATCGTCGTCGTGTGTGGAAACCACCAAACTACAGCCGGAGATATCAGGGAGCAGTAATCCTGAAATACGCCTTGATGAAGTCGCTGAATACAGTCGCTGCCCAGTTGATTCACCAGACCAAACCGGATGCTGTGATTAACACCGCAGCTCGACTTGGGATCAGGGAAGAACTGAAACCGAATCTGTCACTTGCTCTCGGCTCGCAGGGAATCCCCCCCTTGCAGTTGGCGACCATGATAGCCACAATCGCCAATCAGGGAGTATCTGTAGAGCCTCACATGGTGAGACGGATTGAAGAACGGGGTGGCGAGACATTGTATGAAAGATTATCGGTTGGAGAAACCCGCTTCTCGGCAGAGACAATATCCATCTTAATTGATATGCTTTCAGGTGTCATTGACGGCGGCACGGGCAGCGTAATCCGTCGGAAAGGTTTTCGAGGGGCTGCTTTTGGAAAAACCGGGACCACCGACGACTATCGTGACGCATGGTTTGTCGGATCTACCCCGACCCTCGCTGTCGCTGTTTGGGTTGGCTACGACGACTACCGACCGATGCGTTATACAAACGGCAACGGTGTTACCGGAGGTGGAGGGGCTGCTCCCATCTGGGCAGATTTCATAATCAAAGCTACAGCGGGATCACCGTCAAGAGCTTTTAGAATTCCAGACAACGTTTCACAGGTTTACGCCAACGTTAAAACCGGCGAGATCAGTGAGGATCTGACCGAAGGCTTCATTTCTGTTATGCTGTTTAATGATGAAATAACAGAACTTTTGAATGCTCAGAAACAGGACGAGCTGTCGGATCTGGAAGAGATTTCACCTCATGCGCCTACAATTGAGTGAATTAAAATGGCTCTTCGCTGAATCGTGTGGGTTGTACCCAAGTTACTTGGAGCGACTGTCTTGAGAATCAAGCCGCATGGGTTAACATTTGATTGTTCTTTG
>CAZVKN010000003.1:0-64427 GCA_964627035.1 uncultured bacterium
AGTATCCCTTAGATTATTGCACAATCTGTCCCAAATGTTCTGAAGACGTACAATCCTGCACCACTTCAGGGAACTCCGGAAATTCAGACACTTGGATCACATTTTGGGAGTGACCGCTGACACTGCGCAGAATAAATTATCACCTTAGATTATTTTAAAACAAAACATCTTGAATGATGTTACAGACTTCTTTTTCAATAAACAGGAGACGATCAATGACTCAATCAAAAGCATTGATGCGTGGCGGCTGGGTGCTATTGGCAGTGAGTATCGTCATTGGAATGTTCGCAGCTACATCGTTTGCCTACGATGTTGATGCGGAATTTCTGAACGAATATGCAATGGTATTCCCTGTCGGTCGGTTAATTCCACCTGGTGGCATGAATAACGCCGACGACATTAACTTTCAGGACATTGAACCAATATTTTCTCTTCAGGTAACTGAAGGAGCAGGTGGTCCTGATAGAATGAAGTTTCTGATCCGTCTGGAGATAGCGGGTGGAGGTACAATCTTCACCGTCAGCAGCAGAGCTTTTACGGTTCAGCAGATGATTGACCTTGGCGAGAAAAATAATCGTGAGCTGGCACTGGTTCCGTTTATCGGTGTAGGTGAAGGTGACGATATTAACGCCGCTGATATGCTTGAGTATATTGACGGTGGTAACATGGTCGCAAACCTGTACGTTCTGACCGTGCTGCTTGCACAGGATGGACGTACAACCGATGAGTGGGATCAGGCTCTGCAGGAAGCGCAGAACAACGGTTACGGCGTTTCCAGCGCAACCATGCGTGCCCGCAACCCGAGTCAGGTTGAGTTGACCTCTCCTGATAACAACGGGAGCGTCGAAAGTAACCCTGTATTTGGCTGGAACTTCCCGCGAAATCCCGGAGTACAGTTCAACCTTCTGCTCGTCGAGATGGAAAACAATGAGCAGGATCCGAACACGGTTCTCGATTTTGCTAATGATCAGAACACGTTCCTCGACAAGACCTATAACGCAGACGGGTTCGGTGAGCTGACTGTCTATCCGTATCAGGGAATCGGTGAAGAGCGTCCACTGCGGATCGGCTATCCTTATGCCTGGCGTGTGACCGCAACTGCACCGACAATGTTCCTCGGTGAGGGTATCCGGATTGAGAGTTTCCCGAGAATCTTCACATTCGGACCTCCCATACCGACGATCACGGACAACAGCGTGGTTGATAATCTGGCTGAGGGTGTTTATCCCAACTTCGAGTGGGAAGTGGATGAAGTGATACAGGGGATGACATTCGGTATCAGGGTTGAAGGTGATGACGGAATTGTCGCTGACATAACCAATATCCAGACGATGCCGGGGCAGGAGAGCTACAACTATCAATACGGCATGAACCCGATCAATGACGCCGAGCTTCGGAGCGGTGATTATACATACACCATTTCACTGCACATTGACGAGTACGGTGGTCAGGCTATTGATCGCGAGGTTCAGGGTAACTTCACCTACAGATCACCGGCAGGCGTGCTGCGGTTAGTCGCCCCGCGAGCAGAAGCAGAACTTGACAATGGTCGTCCGACCTTCACATGGTCTTATGAGGGTGAAGAACCTGAATCGTTCACTCTTGAAGTGCGTTCTGTCATGGGTATCGGTGGTGATTGGTCATCCATCGTTGGCAACATCGGAGGCAACAGCCGTACCGCACGGCTGGATGACGAAATCATGATGGATCCGATGTACCCATACTTGTGGACAGTGACAGCACACATGGAGGATGGTAGAGATATTGAACCTTCGCCTGAACAGCGCAGCTTCTATTTCAATCCACCGACAATTGTGAATGACGAACCGCCGGAAGAGGTTTTCACACGTACTCCTACTTTCCGCTGGCATTTGTCGAGTCAACTTCCGCCAGGATATTCAATCAACTATGTTTTGAATTGGAACATGATGAATGAAGTTTACAGTGGAAGTCAAGCCACATTTACTCCGGATAATGCAGATGTTCTCGGCATGCAGCCTGGTCAAACCAATATGTGGCAAATTGTCGGTGGAGTTACCAGACCGGATCAGGTGTCATTTGATATTATAGATGCTCCCATAGGAGAATTAACATTCAGCTTCACTCCTCCGGATGTGACACTACGCAGTCCGGCAGATGGTGCGACCGTGTTTGTTCAGAATCCTACCTTTGAATGGGAGTTCCCTGAGAACATTGATGCAAATGTTACAGGATTTACACTGGATGTGGACGGGAACAGTTTTGATGCTGGAGCTAACGCCAGACAGCTTACCATTGACGCACAAAACTGGGGTGAAGGATCACAGCACAATTGGAGCGTAACGGCAAACATTGAGAACGTCAATCCGGTCGTAAGCGACACTCGCAGCTTCACCTATATGGGTGTACAGATGGATCAGTTGTCGCTGACACTTTCCAGCCCGGACAACGACGCAACTGTCGAGGATGATTCACCCCTGTTTGAGTGGGAATTCAGTGAACTGCCGGACGGATACAATGTCGAATTCGAATTGACAATAACACCGACCGCAGGTGGTGAAGGTGCGATCCATAGCATAGCAGGAGATCAACGAAGTTGGGAGTACGTAGGAGACCCACTGAGACCGATTGAGTACGAGTGGAATGTCACAGCTAGCGTGACAGGACTGCAGGAAGGTTCTGTTTCAGGCACGAGCCGTACGTTCACATACTACCACGAGGAAGAAATCGGTGAAGGACCACAGCAAGGTCCGATGGCAGATCTGTTGCAAGCTATGCAGAATAACCTGCCTCAGAACATGGTGGCAATTGCCGTTCAGGCTTTTCAGGCTCAGGGTTGGCATCTCGGTCAACTTCGCATCAACGGTGTAGTTCAGGATGTTGATTCGGCGGTCGAACTGCTTGGGCGGGACGACATCAACTTCGTGAGCGTTCAGGTATTAGGTCAATAATTGTTCGTGATTGAGTGATTTTGTGATTTTGTAGTTGTGGTTGTCTCAACCACGACGTCGGGTTTGAGACAAACCCGACTACAAAATAAACACTTTCAATTGCGTAATCAAAAAAATCACTCAATCAATAATCACGAAATACAGGCGAATCTATGAAGAAAATAGTTTTATTTACTCTGATTGCGTTAATAACGCTCTCTTACATCGGCGATAACATAGCCGCCAGCGGGGATGCCAAAGCAATCGCAATTGCTTTGAAGGTCAAAGGCAAAGTAGATCTTACCCGTGACGGCAAGAAGTCCAAGCTGAAATTCGGTACACCTCTTAACCACGGTGATGTGGTGCAGACCGGAAAGGATGGTTTTGTCTCCATCATGTTCACCGATGACAAGAGTCTGATCAAGCTGACAGGGTTCACCGAGGTCATTATTCAGGGGACTCGTCAGAATGACGGCAGTGTGGCAAAGAGAATTTCGATGGAAATCGGAGAGCTGTTTGCCAAGGTTGAAAAACAGAAAGGTACTCTGGAGGTTGCAACACCGACATCGGTCGCATCCGTAAAGGGAACTCAGTTCTGGATTGTCGTTCTGGCTGACGGTACAACTCAGGCTTTAACCATTGAAGGGGTCATCGAACTCATGAACCGTATGAACGGTCAGATTGTCGAAATTCGTCAGGCTCAGGAGGGTGAGGTTGACGATCAAGGTAACATGAGAGTTGAAGACGTTCCTGAAGATGAACTGAGAAGAGATCCCGATCCGGAACCCGAAGATGAAGAGCCGCTGAGGACAATCGAAATTGACCTTCAGGATGAGAATGGTAATACCAGAACCATTGAGATCCAGTATCGTGAGGAAGAAGACGAATAATTTGTTCGTAAAAACAGCTTTAATGTCTCCCCGATTGAGCTATTGCACAGTTGGGGAGACTGTATGCTTTCAGTCGATCTTTAATCTACATTAATAACGGAGGTTGACTTGTTTCAGTTTAAGTACAAGTCTTTTAGTCCGATTTGGTTGTTGATAGCTTTGCTGATTCCGCTTGCCGGCTTCACGCAGATGCAGCAGGCACGAATCAATCACATTCCAGCAATCAAAGCCACTGCCGGACAGGATATCCAGATTGAAGCTACACTACAGGGGGCATCCGAACGACCCTCTCTCGCCTACATTTTTTACAAACCACCCGATAAAAGCACATTCAAACCTGCTGAAATGTTCATCGAGGGCGACCATCTCACAGGTGTTATCCCCGGTACTGATGTCACCAAGGTTGGTATAGAGTACTACCTCGAAGTGCAGTTTGGGAGCGGGGATAAGCTCGTCTTTCCACTCGGTGCACCACAAATGGGCAGACCGTTCAGCTTGACGGTCAAACCGAAGGAAGTCGGCAATGTTACCGATCCGGCTGTGGTGGTGTTGAGTCCGGATCCGGGAGCTGAGGTTGAGGGTGATGATGTTCTGATAGCTCTTACACTGATGCAGCATGTCCGGGCGATGAAACCGGAAAATTTGAGATTGGAACTAAACGGTGTTGACGTTACCTCAAGTGCTATGATCAGTGAAGAGATTATCACGCTCTCCATCGAGAAGCTTCGACCCGGAAACCATTCGATTTCACTCTTTGAAGAGATTGGCAACAAACAGCGGCGCATTGTCGGCTGGGGCTTCAGCGTAGCCAAGATAGAAGCCGAAGACAAAGCGATCCGACGTGGGTTACCATTTAACGGAACGCTCGCCGCCAAGTACAGCCATGAGGACATCAGCTCCAAAGTACGTGATGTCACAATCCTCGACGGTGATATTCGTGGGTTGATAGGGAGTAGCCTGAAGTGGAAAGGTAAGTTCCATGTGACAAGCCTTGAGGATAAAAATCTTCAGTCACAAAACCGTTTCCTCGGACAGTTGAACTGGGGCAACCTGACTTTGAAGGGTGGAGACTCTCAGCCTCGCTTCTCGCAGTTCAGCATGTGGGGCGTCCGGCAACGCGGTTTTGAGATGAATTATCACGGTTTCGCTTTCAATCTCGATGTCGCATCGGGTAGTTTGCTGAAGGCAATTGAAGGTGAAGTGACCGATACCACTACGGTGATTGTTGTTGATGCACTCGGCGATACCTTAAAGACACAAGGTGATCCGACAGTTGACTCAACGAGAGTTGACAGCACGTTCAAATTCGGTACATTCAATCGTAAGCTACTTGCTGTTCGCGCTGGTTTTCCCCTATCAGATGCCGTGACATTCTCGTTCAATATGATGAAGGCGAAGGATGATGTTGAATCCATTGATTACGGCACAGGTCCGAAGGATAACCTGGTTCTCGGTGGTGATTTGAATATCAAATCTGCAAACAAACGATTTGAATTCAATACTGAGGTCGGAATCAGTTTGTACAACAGTGACATCTCCGGTGGAGCAATGTCGCAAGCTGAACAGATTGAGAGCATGATTGTCGTCAATCAGTTCTTTGAACCGCTGCCGACAGACTCCGCAATCCTTGATCCATCCGTTGGGCGGGCAACATTGATGAACAAAGTGATGAGCGAGTTGGTCGCATCCTCGATGGCATTTGAGACTTCAGTAAAAATGAACTACCTGAAGAATGAACTGAAATTGGGTTACAAATCTATCGGCAGGAGCTTCAAATCGCTTGGCAGCCCCGGTGTTCAGACCGACATTAAAGGCTTCTCGATTTCTGATCGGATGCGTCTGTTCAACAATCGCGTCTATATCAATTTCGGGTTTGACAATTTTGATGACAATGTCAATGACCGTGCTGAAACGACAGTGAACAAACAGACCGTGTCGGGAGGTATGTCATTCTACACACCACCGGCACTGCCGAATATCAGCTTTAACACTCGCATGTACAACCGAAAAAATGATGCCGAAATCCTGTATGTTGTGCTTCCTGACGGAAGCCTCGACTCAACAGGTAATCCGGTTGAAGATCTGACCACTTCTTACGACTTTGCGGTAGATCAAGCTTTCAACTACATGAGCATGGATCACAATGCTGCGGTTTCATACAGTAATTCTGAAAGTGAAGACAAGCGCAATCCCGATCAGACAAGTGATCTTAACACATTAACTTTCCGTCTGTCATCCCAAATGGGACAGCAACTGCAGACATCGGTCGCTTATAGCCTGACGGGGCAGACATCACAAAACGGGGCGAATGTCGTTGATTACAACGCCATCTCATCCACTGCGAGGTACACAATCCTTCCCAAGATGTTGTGGCTTTCAGGTGGATTGAACATGACGTTTGCGAGTGGTGGACTCGACGTTGACCTTGGCGGAGTGACCATTCTGGATACTACTGCAGCGAATGCAGCTTTAACGGCAGGCTACACGCTCGACTTCAACCGAATTGATTTGTCAACCGGACTCGACTTTACACTCAACAAACATCACGAGTTTGGTCTAAGTTTTTCTAAGGTCTTTCATTCAGACGACGGTTATGTAGAAGTGCATACCTATAACGCTGATGCCGACCTGGACGGTGTATTTGATACTCCCGGCTGGTCATCAGAGCAGACTCCTAACAAGGATTCGGATACTTTTATAGAACAGGATGACATGGTTGTTCGTTTGCGATACACTTTCAAATTCTGATCTGAGAGACTCAATCTTTGACGTAAGTGAAAGGTTGGGAGAATCTATGCAAGAGCAACAGCACCGATATGTCGTTGTTGCTCTTGTGTCTTGATAATGCCCCGGTTTCAGTGAAACCGGGCTGTTTGTTTAGAGCGTTTTGGGGGACAACATCTGATGCGGACAGGAATGAGTTCTTTGATTTATTCAGGAATGTATCCCGTTTGTCATTCTGGACTTGATCCAGAGTCCAGTAATAACAACTGGTTACTGGATTTCCGCCTGCGCGGGAATGACAAAATAGTACAAATTTATGAATAATTCAAAGATCTCAGAATGTCGGCACTGCCTATTTTGAGATTCAATAATTCAACACAAATTTATAGATGAGGTAAATACAATGGGAAATTTTCTTTACGATGACGGTCAGTTGTCTATCGGGCAACCGGCACCTGATTTCGATTTGCCGGGTGTGGACGGTCGGAATCATTCGCTCGATGAGTATCGGGGCAAAGTCAAGGGTTTGGTAGTGATATTCACCTGTAACCATTGTCCGTATGTGATCAAGACTGAGAATCGTATGGTTGCGCTCGGCAATGAATATATGAGCAAAGGGATCGGGTTTGCGCTGATCTGTGCTAATGACGTGGTCAACTATCCGCAGGATAGTTTTGCGAACATGAAAAGGCGTTCCGAACAGAAAGGTTTCCCGTTTCCGTACCTGCAAAATGAGGATCAGGAGGTTGCCCGCGCTTACGGCGCTCAAGTAACGCCGCATGTTTTTTTATTTGGCGGCGATCTGAAACTTCGCTATCGAGGTGCCATTGACGACAATATGGACAACGTGAACCGTCCGACAGTGAATTATCTGAAGGATGCCATTGAATCACTGTTAGCCGGTGAATCGAACATCGAAACTGCGAAGACCAAAGCGGTCGGTTGTTCGGTGAAGTGGAAATAAGTTTATGTGGCTGTCACATAAGGCAGATTACCTGCTGTCAGGTCGCCGCACCTGACAGCTAAACTGTTGATAGTATAGATATTATGCTGTCAACCACGGTGGGTTGACAACGGTATATGTCATTATTGGACAGCCCCATTTTTACTTTATGCCATCCAGACCAAATTCATCATTTAACAGTCTCTCGGATTCATTCACGTGGCAGGCTGACGATGTAGTTTTTCCTCTCACCTCTGATGTCGAAACGGGATTGTCAGGTGTGGTTGCATGCAAAACTGCAATCGGTTGCATTGATCCGGCTGCCGGGACTCTGTCCTATCGTGGTAGAGATATTGAGTCTTTAACCGGCATGACCTTTGAAGAGGTTGCATTTCTTCTGATTGTAGGTGCAGATTCAGAAACGGATCAAGTTAAGTTCACACAGTTTAGCGAAGAAATCAGAAAAGCCAGAAACATACCACCACAAGTCTATGACATCCTACAGTCACTACCCAAAGATACTCACCCGACACGTCTGCTCAGAGCATCAATATCTGCACTTGGTTGCTTTGAGGCTCAGTTAAATGATAGTTCAGCAACACAAATTGCGTGGCAGGATCTTTCAATATTCGGACAGATTGCAGGTCTGGTTGGCATGATTGCGCAGTTCCGGGGTGGGAAACCGTCGGTTAGGTCGAATGAAACCGACGGCATCGCTGAGTCTCTATTCATTGCACTTAATGACAAAACTCCTACAGCGACTGAAGTGAAGCTGTTCAATCTTGTGCTAAGTCTCTATGCAGACCACGGTCTGGATGCCCCCACCTTCACCGGAATGATTGTCGGGAGCTGTCTTGCCGATCCATATTACAATGTCGTTGCAGGTCTCAGCGCATTGCGAGGACCTCTTCTCGGTGGCACAGGTGAGAGGGTCTTGCGTCAGCTTCTGAATCTTCGAGACGCACATGTCGCCCGTTCATGGGCGAAAACGATGCTGTCTCAGGGATACATCATTCCCGGATTCGGGCACCGGATGTATCGCCAGAATGATCCCCGTGCAGTGATACTTCGTGAGCATTCCGAAAAGTATGCAGCGAGTCTGGGGCATGAGCGACTACTCAATGTGTTTCGCGCGGTTGAGGATGAAGTATCTCCTGTGCTTGCTGATAAAGGAATACACATTAATATCAATTTCTACGCTGCCCTGATCTTTCACATGTTGGGATCAGAGCCGGAAATGATTCCTTGCCTGTATGCTGTGGGACGAATGGCAGGGCTTGTCGCAAGAGTCAGAGAGTATGTCACTGCCAATAGGATTTTCAGACCGTTGGGAGACTATGTCGGTCCGCCTGAACATCACTTTGTAAAAAGGAGTGAGAGATGATAGGCGGATCCATACCTGCAAACCGACAGACATACGGTCGCGGTTTCGCGGGATTAGTTGTCGGTGAAAGCGCGATAAGTCGCATTGATGGTGAAACAGGACGGCTGTGGATCCGAGGGTATCCACTGGAGGAGCTGTGTGACAATGCGGACTTTGAAGAAGTAGCCTATCTCGTAATCCACGGTGAACTGCCGAGTGAATCTGAGTACAATGAATGGTGTTCAGAACTCCGTATCTGGCGGGATCTGCCGCAAGAAGCGATGCATGTTCTCAAGCAATTGCCTGAACATGCTCACCCGCTGATGAAATATCGCACCATGCTCTCTGTGGCGGCTTGCGTGATGTCGGAGGGTGAAAACAGCAGGATTGACGCACAGTGGAAACGACCTGCCCGTATCCTTGCCTGGACAGCCGGACTGGCTGCTGCTGCAATCCGGCACATGAGCTGGAAAGAGCCGATACATCAGGATCCGTCGCTTGGTTTTACTGATAACTTTTTGTGGCAGTCTCTCGGAAGAGTTCCGTCCAAAGAACAGAGACAGGCATTTGAAATCAGTTTAATCGCTCAATCAGAACACAGTGTTCATGCCGCTGCACTTGCTGCGTTGGTGGTCATCTCAACCGGTGCGGATCTTGGCAGCGCTGTGCTCGCAGGGATGGGAGCACTTTCCGGTGAGCTGCATGGCGGCGCTAATCAGCGTGCGTTTGAAATGTTCAACTCGTTTGACAATGCGTCGCAGGCGCGCAAGTGGGTGGAAGAGAGAGTGACACAGAAATATCGCTTCCCTGGGTTTGGTCATCGGGTTTACAAAGCACTCGATCCGAGAGTGAAAGTCCTTGAGCCTTTTGCTGAACAGTTGCTCACTGAGGCTGGGAAGACGCATCTGTGGGGAAATTACTTAGCCGTCAAAAATGTGATTGAAGAGAATTTGGGCAGCAAGGGAATATTCGCTAATGTTGATGCGATTACCGGATTGTTATACTATCCGATAGGGCTCCCCGTCGCCTCTTTTCCCATCCCGTTTGCGCTGGCAATTCAGGTCGGATGGATGGCGCACTGTCTCGAATATATTCCGTCCGGAAAGCTGATAGAACCCGCTGCTATTTACGTTAAGGAGGATTAATTAACCTGTTGGTTGAGGTTAATCGGTTATCTTCAAGCTATACAATAAGTTGTATGTTACACCTCAAAACATACTATATTTAGCGTTTTTACCTACCTTTACTATTGACAATTCTATCACGCTGATTTATATTTATCCTCAGATTTGCTTCAAGGCTGATTCTGATCATTTCAGATTGGAACATTGATTCGACTCCGTAGGATATTGACCGCCTATTGCATCGAACGCCGTTGATTCTGCACCGTCACCGTCCGAAGACAACGTTTCTTCAGACCCGATTTAACCAAATAATTTTAACTTTATCATGAGGATGTAATGTCTGTAGAAGACGCCACTCACCCTGCCTCTATTTCATTTGTCGCCGCTGCAGACCGTAAAAGCAACGGGAAGATCCCTTCAGATGTGGATCTGTCTGATCCTCTTCTGTCTGAGAACGCTGTTACCATTTTGGAAAGAAGGTATCTTGAGAAAGATTCCGAAGGAAAAATCACAGAGACTCCACAGGAGATGTTTTGGCGTGTAGCTAAAACGATAGCAGCCAATGAAAAGCAGTATGATGCAGAGTGCGATACCTTTCAATGGGCGAAGACATACTATGATTTGATGTCGAGGCTCGATTTTATCCCCAACAGCCCGACCTTGATGAACGCCGGAAGACCTCTCGGTCAGTTGTCCGCCTGTTTCGTGCTGCCGATTGAAGACTCGATGGAAGGAATTTTTGATACCGTTAAACATGCTGCTCTTGTGCATAAGAGTGGTGGAGGTACAGGCTTCAGTTTTTCCCGGCTCCGTCCGAAATCTTCAATAGTTGCATCAACTGCAGGAACCGCTTCGGGACCGGTATCATTTATGTCTGTGTTCAACGCAGCAACCGAGACAATAAAGCAAGGCGGAACCCGTCGGGGGGCGAATATGGGCATTCTGAGAGTGGATCACCCCGATATTCGCGACTTTATTCAGTGTAAACGTGACATGGTTTCAATCACGAACTTCAATATCTCGGTTGCAGCCACTGACAAATTCATGGAGGCAATTCAGGATAGCGAAAGTTATGATCTCTATGATCCGCATACTGGGGAGGTTGTCGGTCAGGAGGATGCACAGGAAGTTTTTGAATTGATCGTTGACAATGCCTGGTTGAACGGTGACCCGGGTCTGATATTCATTGACGAGATCAATCGTCTGCATCAGACACCGCATGTAGGTGCGATTGAAGCTACCAATCCTTGTGGTGAGCAACCGTTGATGCCTTATGAATCCTGCAACCTCGGCTCCATAAATCTGAATAATATGCTTACCGAAGAGAACGAAGTGGACTGGGATCACCTCAGGGAAACTGTGAGATTGTCGGTAAGGTTTCTGGACAACATCATTGATGTGAACAAATACCCCATAGAGGAGATCAGCGAAGTGACCCACGCAAACCGCAAGATCGGTCTCGGGGTCATGGGATTTGCCGATATGTTATATGGCAGACGGATCCCCTATAATTCTGAAGAAGCTCTCGATTTAGCACGCGAGGTGATGAAGTTCATCAATGAGGAGGGACGCAAAATGTCCGATGAACTTGCTGAAGAACGCGGTGCATTTCCGAATTGCGAGGGATCAACACACGATCATCCTACCCGAAATTCCACAGTGACAACAATTGCTCCTACCGGTACTATCTCTATGTTTGCTGATGTGTCGGGTGGTGTGGAACCGGGATTCTCGCTGGTCTATGTTAAGGTCGTTATGGATGATGACCGGTTGTTGTATGCTAACAGAAGGTTTGAAGAAGCTGCTCGTGAAGGTGGCTTTTATAGTGAAGAGTTGATGGAGAAGATTGGAGAGGGCGCAAAACTGCATGATCTTGATGAGATAGATGAAGAGACGAAGAAGATATTTGTAACTGCGCATGATATTTCACCTGAATGGCATGTCAAAATGCAGGCAGCTTTTCAGGAACATTGCGAGAATGCCGTATCAAAAACAATCAATTTCCCCAAAAGTGCCACAAGGGAAGATATCAGGAATGCCTTTCTGTTGTCATGGAACTTGAAATGTAAAGGGATAACAACTTATCGAGACGGTAGCCGAAATAACCAAGTGATGAATGTCGGGGATAAGCTTGCAAAGGGTGGAGACTCCGCAGCATCCGGCAACGGTCATGCAAGTATGACGCGCGAACGATTTGAGGAGTTACGTCATGAGTTCATGAAGCCTCGTCACCGTCCGAAAGTTACCCGCGGATTAACAGAGCAGATGATGACCGGTGCCGGGACGCTGTACGTTACTATCAACGAGGATGAGCAGGGTCTTTGCGAGGTGTTTGCATCAATTGGAAAGTCGGGAGGAAGCGGTGCTGCTCAGTCGGAAGCTATCGGACGGTTGATCTCGCTGGCTCTCCGCTCAGGTGTAGATCCAAGTCAGATTGTGGCTCAGTTGAAGGGGATTACCGGACCTAATCCGGTTTGGTATGAGGGGGATCTGATCCGCTCAATGCCGGACGCCATCGGCAAAGCACTGGAGCGGTATCTTCACCACCGCGAAAATCAGCAGGGCGAGCTGCCGCTTATCGCTGATGAGGTCAGTGAAGAATATTCAAATGGAAGCAAAGTTGAGATGACAACTTACGAGAGGTGCCCCGACTGTGATTCTCCTCTCGGTTACGAACAGGGCTGTCTTGTATGTCATAATCCTGAATGCGGATATTCTAAGTGTGATTAGGTGATTGCTGATTTTGTGATTACCAATTTCGTCATTTTTCGTCATTCCCGTGCAGACGGGAATCCAGCAAATCCCGCTGTCAACCCGCCGCGGTTGACAGTCTAACTTACGTAATATCAATTAGGTGGCTGTCAGATACGGCGACCTGACAGCGAGGTCAGCGAGGCAATCCCACCAAACGATCAATCAGCATATAATTTGCGGCTGCGAGTATGCCGACAGCTTGATTCTGCATGGAATTGCTCATGGGTGACTGATCTGTTATGACTGTGTAATCCGGCAGATTGTATAGTGTGGCTTTTGAATTTCGGTTGTTTACCAGATAATTGTCATTAATAATAAATCCGTAAGCATCTCCTTCAACAAAAAGCGCAAAGCCCGACCCATTATCAAGCAGATTTTGCCCGAGAGTATTGTTTATCCACTTACCTCCGAGTAGCCCCATAATCGTAGCGACAACATCCGGTTGACCACCGACTCTTAATCTGACAGAGGGTTCAATCAAGTCTTCGCAGAGGAGCAACAGAGGAACCCGATACAGCGACAGGTCAAGCTCAACCTTCGGATGCCAGTTGACGCCATGATCCCCTAACACCACGAAAATTGTGCTGTCTCCCCAATCCGATGCAATTGCACTTTCGTAAAATCTGGCAAAAGCCCAATCACCATAGCTAAACGCATTGAATCTCTCCACATCCGGATCGGATGGATCACTGTGAGGAAACGGACGGTCCGGATGGATATACGGTCCGTGGGAGCTGCCGGTAAGCATCAGCGATAGAAAATTCCCATCAATCTGATCCAGATCATTCAACACCCTGTCAAACATCACCTCATCAGGTACACCGAGACTTGAAACGACCTCATCTGCAGGATAATCGAATTGACCGATAATTTCATCGAAACCGTTTCCGGTCAGGAATCCTGCCATGTTGTCAAAGTGTGGGTCATGGGTGGTGTAGAATCTGTTGTGGTATCCCCGCTGTTTCAACAGCGCTGCTATACCTGAAAACTGCTGTTGACCCTCCGACCGCTTCATAATTGAACGACCGGGCAGGCTTGGCAATCCGCTCACTGTCGAGAACAGACCCGTGAATGTATGCCCTCCGCTGCTATAGAACTGTGGAAAGAGTATTCCGTCCTGCGAGATTCGATCAAATTCCGGTGCGAGACTTCTCCTGCCCTGGCATGATCCCACGAAATCTGCAGCAAACGACTCCATTAATATAATTATCACATTGTACCTGATCTCGTCATCAATCTGCTGGTAACGAGCTATCGGATGATCCTGCAGCAAGCTGTCAGGATTGATGTTCAGCATAGATCTCACATTTGCATAGGCTTGCCGGCGGGTTTGTGAGCTTAAATAGGGGACATCGCTCCGCTTTCGTCGGTCAAGCATATCCCGAGTGAACGTGAAACAACTATTAAGGGCGAGTTGATTGGTAAAATGGTGTGGGCTGAAGTAGGCGACACCCCAGGTTAAGGGAGCTTTGACAGCCACACGTCCTCGTATTGCACCAAACACGAGTATTAATGCAATCGGATATATCAGCCATTGTTGCAATCTCGGTATGTCATTCACACGCCTGAACATGGATTTTGACAGGCGGTTCAGGATCAGATAGGTGACTGCGGTCAGTGCCAGCCATCCGAGTAAGTACGGCACAAAATAAACCATCTCCCACAGCATCTGAAGCACCATCTTCGGCGTGTCAAGCCAGGCGATCAGGAGATGATTCAATCGGCTGTTAAACTGCCCGAAAAACTCAAGATCCATCATGTTCATCAGAAAAGCTAATCCTGCCATGACGGTGAAGTAGATTGTGATAGTGCGGCGAAGAATGCGGCTTTCAATCAGTCCGATTCCGGGAATAAACCCGATCACTGCGGCAGGAGCTAATACATAGCCTGTGATCGAGAGATCGAACCTGAAACCGACCAAGAATGATTGAAAAATTGTTGACGACGGGATTTCAGAGGCAAGAGAAGCATAACGCCACAGCAGCATCCCACGGATCAGCTCAAATCCTGAGATGAATGTCAGCGCAACATAGATGAAATATCGAACGGTAACTATGAGATCTGTCCTTTACAGTCCGGCGGGCCAGATATAGTGATCCTTCTTGAGAGATTCGACCCATTCCATGAATATGGTCTCACGTTTCATCATTGTGGCGTACTGCTCGATAAGCTGCCAGTCATCTGACAGACTGAGCCTCCGTTCAGGCAGTCTGTCATCAAGGCGAATCAAATGCCACCCGAACACTGTCTCAAACGGCACGGAGGTCTCACCCTGATCAAGCGAAGCAATCGCATCCTGAAATTCTGATGTTAATTCACCGGCTACCACCGGTTCAAGCTTGCCACCTTTTCCAGCAGATTGTGTGTCATCTGAATGAGTTTGTGCCAGCTCTTCAAAGGAGGCTTCATCTGATTCAATCTGTGACCGGAAATCTTGTGTCAGGTCAAAGGCATGATTCCAATCATCTTTTGAAGGCTCCATCTGCACCAGAATATGCTGCGTAGAGATTTTCTCTCCCTTTCTGTCCAGCAATCGAATGATGTGCAGCCCATATCTCGATTCTATAATTTCTGAAATCTCGAGAGGGTCAAGCTGGTAAGCGATCTCTTCATACTCAGGCACTAAATCATTTCGTTCAGTCCATCCAAGCCTTCCACCACCGCCGAACTGCTTCGATTCATCTTTGGCAGAGGGACCGTCGGAATGAACATACGCTATTGAGTCAAAATCGTGTCCTTCGGTCAGAAGTGTGTAAATCATGTTACAGCGATCTTCAGCAGCTTTTCGGGACTCTGGAGAAACTTTGGCTGTAATGAGAATATGGGACAGTTCGACTTGTTCCGGCAGCATCGGTAGATCATCCACATTCTTATTGTAAAAATCCACTACATCCTGTCTTCGGACAAACAGCGATGCCAACTGCCCCTGCTTCACTCGTTCGATCAACATCGCATCTTCGACTCCTTTGCGGAGGTCGCGTTTGATCTGGCTAAGTGGTCTGCCAAAGTATTCCGCCAGTTTTTGCTCCGAACCGATCTGCTGAACCATTGACTCGTATTTTCTGTCCAATTCCCGATCAATCAGACGGTCTTCAACAAAAAGTGTCTCTTCCTCTGCGCGAGCCAGCAGTATTTTCTGCGTGATGTATGCCTTTAGAACCTGATCACGAAGCTGTTGTTGTTGTTCGGGTGTGGGGTAACGCAACTGCTGTTCAAGCAGCATGCCGTTGACGCCGTAGATGACCTCAGATTCCAATATGATTTCGTTATCCACAACGGCGCATATACTGTCAAGTACCTCACTACCGAATACATCTCCGGATATTGAGAGAATGATCAGAATTGCCAACACAGTGACAGCAGTGTAACTGTTTACAGTTCTAAAGTTTTTATTTTGTAATTGTCTATTCATCTAATGAATTTTCCGAAATGGAGTCTGTTGTTTCCAGCACTGTCACGACCGGCACAAACTCAGACCACTGTAATTTCCCTGTTTTTAAGTATCCATCTACTAAAGTTTTTACGAAATTATCACGCAACTCCTGACGAAGCCTGTTCATCAACCGATCCCGGATTTCTTCCTGCACATTTTCCAATCCTTTCAGTTCGCCGGGCTCAAATCTCTCGATCAGCTTGAAAACCCAATACCGCTCATTCAGATAGAGAACCCGACTCGTTTCACCGACCTTCATTGAGTTCACAACTTTCCAAATCTGAGGCGTTGTGCTCTCTTGTCCGTCGAGAGAAATGCGCGAATTATCAAGCGCTCCAATATCACCGCCCCATATGCCGCTGTTGTTGCCACGCAACAGATTGCTGCGCAGCCTGTTCATACCCTTCTTGTCAGCCGATGACCAGTATTCAATGAAATGATGCTTTGATGACCAGACAAACTCCGCCGAGTGAGCTTGAAAATAATCTCTGATTTCACCGGCAGTCGGAGTGGTCAACTTGATCGCTTCAAGCTCAAGCAGCCGATTGACCATCAGTGTTCTGCTGAGTTCATCAATTGTCTGAACGATCCACGGATCATCATCGAGTTTCCGCTCAATTGCAGCTTTGTAGAGAATCTCCTCTTCAACCCACCTGCGGATGAATTCTGATCGCACTTCTTGGGGAACTTCAGCCTGCCCCAGCGAAGCTTCCCAGGCGTTAACTTCGCTGACGGTTAACGCTCTGTCGTCAACTTTAGCAACAACCTCAGGCTCAGGCGGATCCTCCTTAAGGCAGGACACCAGCAGCATCTGCACAGGCAGTGACACCGCTAAGATCAGCCACGACAGCACAACAGACCTTCCGATGAAAGCAGTCAAGCTCGCTCCGTATTAATTCCCAAAATTGATGTTAATCGGCAAAACTACGAACCTTAGTGTGAAACTGTAGTGTGGTTGTCTCAACCACGACGTCGGGCTTGGGACAAGCCCGACTACAGGATGACAAGAGTTCAGACTATTTACCACGCGGTTTCATTTCCAGCTTCATCTTCGGTTTTTTGGCATCAGTATCTTTTTTCTTATCTCCTTTGCCATCATCACTCTTATCCTTCTTCACCGTACGCGGTTCACCGAATTCAATTTTGTACTGCTTGCCATCCTTGGTAATCGTCTGAGTCTTACCTGGAGTAACCGGGACTTTTATCTTGTTTTCAGCAGTGATGCGCTTTGCCTGTTTGGCGCGGTCTTTTTTCCACTGCTTGCGCTCGGTGATCATCGGTTTCGGCAGCGGATCAATAAGGGACCAGACACGCTTGACCATAGATTCATTGTAGGTTACGTCATAGCTTTTTACCAGCTCTTTTTCCCATGTTTTCTTGATCTCTTTTTGACGTTTGAACGTCAGATCGGATTCAATCTGCTTGCGAGCTTCCTCGAACGTCTCCACCGTTTTAGGTTTTTTATCAATAAGCTTGATGATTGAATAGTTATCACCAACTTTGATCGGACCTGCCATTTCACCGGGGTTGAGCTTAAACGCCTGACGTGATACTTCACCATATTCATCCTCAGTGAAGGGTCCTAACTTACCGCCCTTTCTCTTGGCTTTTTGACGCATGGTGTGGCGGCGAGCCAGTTTTGAGATGTCATCACCGTTCTTTATCATTCGATGGAACTGATTCGCTTTTTTCTCGCTGTTCACCATAATTTCATAGACAGTGGCTTTCGCAGGACTTGTGAACTCTTCGGTAATATTATCATCGTAATACTTCTTCATCTGTTCTGCGCTCGGAGCGGCTTTTTCGTAGATCATCTCTTGCTCCACGACCGGCAGCAGAGAGTTGTCCAACGCCCTCTTTGCATCAGCTATAGCATCGGGATGCTTTGTGAACCCTGCTTCTTTTGCTTTCATTCCCAAGTATTTCGGCATTAATATCATCTCAATCATCTCATACAACGACTCTTTACCTCTATCAAGATTTGGAGGCATACGGTGATCTCCAAATTGCTCTACGAGATCTTCTATCTTAAGACCACCCAGATTATCATCGGCGACAATCAGTTCCCTCTCTTCAGCGGTAAACGAGCTGAACAGATTCATATTCTGAGGTGCAGATTTATCACTGAGCTTTTCAAACAGCAGATTTACAACATCCTCATTGAACTTCATCTCCCGCTCTGCTTTCATACTTTCAATGAAGGCATCGGTGATAGCTTGAATAGTATCCCTGTGCACCCGTGACAATCTGGAATATACTCTTGAGCGGACATCCGGATCATCCAGGCTCGGTTCAGTGACCTTGAACTCGTGCAGTTTTATGATGTGATAGCCTTTGTATGAGCGGACAGGTCCTTTGATCTCACCCGGTTCCATAGTCATTGCTACCTTCCAATAATCTTTCGGCATTGATCCCTTTGGAATTAAACCGACATAGCCGTTTACCCATGTGTTCTTGTCTTCGCTGTACTGCCTCGCCAATTGAGCAAAATCCGCACCTGCTTTTTCAACCTTTTTAAGAATGTCCTTTGCCCTCTCAAATGCCAAAAGCGTTTCAGCGGATGTGGTTGAACGGCTGAGCTTCCCGACTTTTACGAGGATATGAGATGTAACTGCCCTGAGATTGGTAGGACGTTTATCGGTCTGTTGAACGATGTGATAGCCGTATCGTGTCCTGAAAGGTTGGGATATCTCATCCTTCTTCAATTTCCATGCAGCCTCCTGGAACTCATCAACCATCTTGCCCCAGCTAAAATAACCGAGATCACCGTGGAGTTTCCTGTCAATTGAACTGTCTTCGCTGTATTTGTCAACCAGAGATGTGAATTTTTTACCGCCTTGTACTTCGGAATAGATTTTCTGAATCTGTTCCCACGCTTTCAGTGTGTCTTCCGGGGTAGGATCAGAATCCAACTTAATCAAAATATGACGGCACCTGACCTCATCCTGATCATATTTCCAGAAGTCGTATAGCATCTCTTCAGTTATATAGCTATCCCTGATCTCTTCATTATACAGAAGCTCCGTAGCTTTCCTCTCCAACGCATCCTTGTAAGATTTTTCCATCTCTTCCCGCTTGGCATAATCAAGACGGTAGCCTTCAAGAATCTTGCAGTCCCGAATCACATATTCATTGAGAATCTTCATTCGTTCATCAAAGGGCTGCTTCTCTGCAGTAGGCTCGTTTCTGTGGCGCACCAGCATCTTATGCTTAAACTGTGCGACGGTCATGGATGTGTCACCCCATGTGGCGATAATTTCACTATCTTTCACGCTTTCCTTGCTGCCACAGCCGGTTATTCCCTGCATCAGCAGCAGAGCAAATGCTATCGTCAAAGCGATATTCAGAATACGTTTCATGATTCTATCCTGTTTTCTGATTTAAGAGTATTAACTTTGTAGTGATCTTGTTTCAAGCCGACGTCGTGGTTGAGACAACCACGACTACAAATTTAATGCGGCTGCAAAATTAACAGCTCTCTAATTTTAGTTTCGTTTTTTGATGAATATGTTATTTCTAAATTACAGCCGGTTATCGGTTTCTATTTGGACAGTGCCTCAAAGAAACAATTAGCTTACTCAAACTTTCAATTTACCGTTTCGAGTGAGGTGAAGCAACATATTTCGTGTCTGAATTAACCTGTCCTTTGAAGTCAGTCGGTAAATTATCTCAATGTTCTTCCCGATTCTGAATTCGATCTGTTCAGGATCAATCTCTGTGACGATTGATCTTAACAGCCGCTGATTTTTTACCTGATCATCTCCGGACGGTAGGTTGACGACACCTATCAGAGTTGACTTTTCTACAATCAACCTTTTCAACCGAGCCAGGCGACATAACTGTTTTAACCGTGTGATTTCAAAAAGGTTTCGCGTCGGTACAGGCATTTTGCCGAATCTGTCCTTAATTTCTTCTGAGAGGAGTTCGATTTCCTCCATGTCTTCCGCGAGTGACAGACGGTGATAAAAATGATAGCGAAGGTCTCCGTCCTCAATATAGTCGTGCGATATTAGTGCAGGACCGTCATAGTCAATTTTTATCTCGCCTGCATCGAGATCATCAGTA
This sequence comes from uncultured bacterium, assembly GCA_964627035.1. Taxonomy (GTDB): domain Bacteria; phylum Electryoneota; class AABM5-125-24; order Hatepunaeales; family Hatepunaeaceae; genus CAZVKN01. Next base: position 20,206 of record CAZVKN010000003.1, read on the forward strand.
TCTTCAACTGTCCCTTTTAACTCCTGCACGGTATCATTTAGCATTCGTGTGTAAAGCTCAAACCCGACTGCATTGATATAGCCGGACTGCTGTGATCCGAGCAGGTTTCCTGCACCACGGATTTCAAGATCCCGCATCGCGATCTTCAGACCACTGCCCAGATCTGTCAATTCAGACAGAGTTGACAACCGCTGTTTGGCTTCGGTGGTGGTAGCTAATCTCGGTGGAGTGAGAAGATAGGCATAAGCCTGTCGGTTGCTTCTCCCTATCCGACCACGTATCTGATAAAGTTGAGCCAGACCGAGGCGGTCTGCGCGGTTTACGATTAAGGTGTTGGCATTGGGAATATCTATGCCGGATTCAATAATCGTTGTTGTGATCAACACATCATAGTTATAATTCATGAAGTTCAGCATCACATTTTCGAGCTGCCTCTCCGGCATCTGACCATGTGCGACTACGAATCGAACCTCCGGCAGCAATCGTTCCAGCATGGTTTGAACTGCGTAGATAGATTCGACCCTGTTATGGAGGAAAAACACCTGACCGTTTCTGTCAACTTCACGCAGAATTGCCTCGCGAATCAGATTTTCGGAGAACGGATATATGTCCGTCTGTATGGGCAGCCTGTCAACGGGTGGTGTGTTTATCTGCGAGGTGTCTCGCGCACCCATCAGCGCCAGATGTAACGTACGGGGGATCGGGGTGGCTGTCATTGTCAGCACGCCGACATTTGTCTTTAGTTGTTTCAGCTTTTCTTTATGCCGGACTCCGAAACGATGTTCCTCATCTACTATAACCAGACCAAGCTTTTTGAATCTGACATCTTTTGACAGCAGACGGTGAGTGCCGATGACAATGTCCATCTGCCCGTTTCCAAGTTCAGCGATTATCTGTTTTTGCTCGGTCGGGGTGCGAAAGCGTGACAGCATCTCAATCCTGACAGGATAGGCGCCCAACCGCTCGCGGAATGTCTCATAATGCTGCTGGGCTAAAATCGTTGTCGGAACCAATATCGCCACCTGAAACGAGTCCTGCACTATCTTGAAAGCTGATCTGACCGCCACTTCCGTTTTTCCAAACCCGACATCACCGCAGAGCAACCTATCCATCGGATATGTTGCTTCCAGGTCGCGTTTTATCTCTGAAGTCGCATCAATCTGACCGGGTGTATCCTCAAACTCAAATGAGTCCTCCATTTCCTTTTGCCAATGTGTATCCTCAGAAAATGCGTGCCCTTTGATAATTTTTCGCTGAGCATACAGTTTCAGCAGTTCTCCTGCCATATCTTCGAGGGCTTTGCGGGTCCGTTTTTTTGTTCTCGCCCACTCGCCGGTTCCGAGACGTGAAATTTTCGGTTTGACCCCACCGGATGCTCCCATGTACTTCTCTACCAGACCGAAATTCTCAACCGGAATGTAGAGGATGTTTCCCTCTTTATACTTGATGCGAAGACATTCACGTGATTGGCTGCGCACCTTCACAGCCTGAAGTCCTTCATAGATTCCGATCCCGTGATCGCTGTGCACAACCATATCACCGATCTTCAGCGAAGTCCTGTCAAATTGAACCGCTTTTCGTCTGAAGCGTGTATGGAGTGATTTCAGCCTCCGTCTGTTGAACAGCTTGTGTGATGTCAACAGAGCAACATCTGACTTTGTGAGCAGGAAGCCGCTGGATACAGAAATTTCTGCTATGAGCAGCTCGTGCAGCTCTTCTTCAAGAAACAGCTCTTCCAACCGCTCTTTTTCACCGCTGCTTTCCGCAGCGATCCAAACTTCACCGTAAGATCCGAGCATCTTTTTCAGTCGAACCGGCAATTGCTCCAAACCGGACAGAGTCGGATCCGGAGTTCTCGCATTGAAATCAATCGTGACGGCACGACTTTTCCGTTTCAGATGTTTATGGAATGCTCCTGCGAAGGTTATCTGCTGATACGACTCTGCTTTTGAGAGGATTTCTTCAAACGACATATAAGCAGCCATCGGCGGCAGCTTGTCCATTGACCGGCTTTTTGAATGTGATTTTTTTGCCAGATCGTGAAATTTCTCGATGCGAGCCTCAATCTCATCCATCTCCATCCAGAACAGGATCGCATCATCCTGCAGCAGAGACAGGAGATCACCGCTTGAATTGCCGGATTTCTCATCAATGAGCAGAACGATTTCGTCCAGTTCGCCGACGCTTCGCTGTGTAGTGGGTTCAAACGATCTCAAGCTGACAATCTCATCTCCGTCGAGTTCCATTCTTACCGGTTTTTCATAGCCGAAGGGAAACAGATCAACCAATCCACCTCTGACGGCATACTGTCCCTGACTATCAATTAGTCGTTCACGTTTATATTCAGCCTTAGCAAGATAGATCAGCAGTGCGTCTCTGTCAATTTCGTCACCGACGCAGTAGCGGTGGGTATGATCTTCAATCCATTCCCGATCCGGTCCTCGTTCCAGCAGCGATTCCGGTTGAGTGACCATGATGGTCGGTTTTCCGGTGCGCAGCCGAATCAGAGCGTCCACCCGCTCGTTTCTTGGACCTTTGCCGATTGGAACCGTCTCAAACGGATAGAGATGCGCCGGAGGCAGAAATCCTATACTTTTTGAGCCGACGATTGATGAGAGATCATCCAACATTGTTTCAGCACTCAATGGTCCGGATGTTACGATCAGTATGGTTCTACCGATGGTGTCAAACAGATCGGAGATGATGAAAGAGGAGAGTGCTCCCACCAATCCGCGCAGTTCAATTGATTGACTTTCTCCCTCAATCAACTGCTTAAGCTTGATTGAGGGCTCTAAATTATTTATCGTGTGGCGTACGGATTTCATTTTATTTCAGTGAAATGACCAACAGAGATTGATGTTGTACGTTCATTATTAGGTAAGCCTGCTGAATCTCGTGATTTTTCCATTTGTAGTCGGGCTTGTCCAAAGCCCGATGTCGTGGCTGTGACAGCCACCACTACAACATTACTACTTGATTAACAGTCTCAAACAAATCAATATTTTCTGAGCAGATTTGAAAAACGTCATTCAGATCTACCGTCTCTTAAATCGAAACGGCATTTGAATCTCAAATATAGCTCTAAAATCTAATAGATCAACAGACCACATCAAAATATAGGTGGTGACATATGAATCGTATTGCGATATTAATAGACGGTAATAATTTTTATAAAGGGTGTCAGTTAAATTTCAACCGCACAGATGTAGATTTCCGCAAACTGGGTGATAAGTTTTGTAAGGCTGTTAACGGTGATTTGCTGCGCACCTACTATTATAACGCCTATGTATCCAAATCAATTGACCCGTCAGGCTACCAGAGGCAACAGAAGTTTTTTGACAACCTCCGTGCCACACCGTTTATTACACTGAAGTTAGGTCATCTCGTTTACCACCGCTTAAGAAATGATCAAGGCGGATCTACTTCTCAATACTTCCCGACAGAAAAAGGGATTGATGTGCAGATTGCCGTTGATATGATTAGGCTGGGACTGCTGAAATCGTGCGAGGGTGTGGTGTTGGTGAGCGGGGACAGCGACTACATTTATGCAGTTAGGTTTGCCAAAGATCTCGGCTGCAATATCTATGTCGCATCATTTCCTTTGGGTGGTTCTACGGAGCTGCGAAACGAAGGCGATGAATTTATTATGATGGATTACAATTTTGTGCAGGACTGCTTTATCCGCTCCATGCCGCCGTACGTTCGCCGCGACAACAGTCAGCAGGCTGCAAAGCCGACCGGATTCACCGTCAACGACGATAAGTTCAGCAACAACAGCGGCAAAGACAGTTTGCCTGAAATCAGTCAGGACGAAATTCAGGATGTGAGCGGGTGATAACGATGAAGGTGCCTATTTTTTAGTCGTGGTTGTCTCAACCACGACATCGGGCTTTGGAACAAGCCCGACTACAGCAATGATAGATCCCTTTATTTAGTTTTTATCTGAACAATGGTAATCCCGAAGTCACCCTCACCATGCTTGCCAAAACGATAAGACTTGACAAACTTATGTCTTTTAAGGTAATCCCGGACGCTGTTTGACAATATCCCGTCACCCTTACCGTGAATTATACCAAGCTGTTCTCTGCCGACGGCATAGCCATCTGCGATATACCGATCAACCTTTTCCAACGCATCTTCCATATTTAACCCGCGTATATTCAGCTCAAGTGGAACATCAGGAAGTTTAGGCATAATCCTAACCTGCGGTTTGCTCTCCTCAGGCGGCTTAACCACATTTACCCTGTTTTTAGCAACCCAAATCTGAACGGATCCGACAGCAACACAAACACGATCACCTTTATCGTTCATAGCACTGATCTCACCGGTAGTGCTTGTCCCGTCCACCGTGACTATGTCACCGATTTCCGGCTGCTTTTGAATAAACTTAGGCTTGCGTCGCTTCCGCTTTTTAAGCTTTGGCGGCTTAAGATCGGATGTGTCCAAGACAGACATATCTGTCTTTTTGTCAAGTGAAAGACTGTCTTCTATATTGGCTAAAGTCTTATGTGCTTTTTTTATGGAACCCTTATCAGCTCGTTTTTCTCTTATCTCCTTGACAACCGATTCAACAGTTTTCCGAGCCTGTGAGAGGATTTCCTGCGCTGTGGCTTTAGCTTTCTTTTTTAGGTTTTTTTCACGTTCCCTGAGCTTGCCGAGTCTTCTATTATACTCTTCCTCATAATTTGTTAAGGCGGCAGCCTGTTTTTTCTCATCAATCACCAACCGATCATAGCTGCGCATCTTTTCAGTCAAGTTCATTATGAGGTCTTCCAGTTCAGCTCGATCTGAGCCGAGAACCTGTCGCGCACGATCAATAATCTGATTCGACAGTCCGACACGGCTCGCAATCTCAAGCGCATAGCTTGATCCCGGAATCTTGGCATGAAAACGGTATGTCGGGCTCAGAGTCTTTCTGTCAAACTCCATAGAGCCGTTAGCACACCCGTCTGTTGAATGAGCGAACGATTTTAGAGCACTGTGATGAGTTGTCACGATGGTGGGAATTTTATGCTTAATCAACCGCTCAAGTATGGCAATTGACAGAGATGATCCCTCATGTGGATCAGTTCCGGATCCGATCTCGTCAATCAGCACCAGCGATCTTGTATGTGTTGTCTTGACTATTTCGTTCAGGCGTGAAGCGTGAGCGGTAAAAGTAGATAGATCATCGCTGATAGACTGCTGATCACCGATATCCGCTTGAAAGTCAGTGTAGAGAGGGACTTCCGACCCGGGTAGAGCAGGGATTGGAAGTCCGCATGCGACCATCAATGCGAGCAATCCTACACATTTGATAGCGACCGTCTTTCCCCCGGCGTTCGGACCGGAAATTACCAGCGTAGTCCAGCCTACACCAAGTTCCAGATTCAAGGGCACAACCTTCCGCTCACCTGCCAGCACCATGAGAGGGTGTCTGCCCATGATTAAGCGCAATGTACCGCCTTTCGTTACCGTTGGAATGAGTGAGTCAAGTTTTTCCGAAAGCTGAGCCTTTGCCCATAGGATGTCAAGATCTGTTAGAACCTGACGGTTCAGGTCAATTTGATCCAGGTTATCCCGCACATGCTCGGTCAGTTCCAATAAGATCCGGCGAATTTCATCTCTTTCCGCCAACTCAAGCGCTCGAAACTCGTTGCCGAGGTCTATAATTTCCAACGGTTCAATGAAAAGTGTGCCTCCTGTTGATGAGCGATCCTGAACAATACCCTTGACGCGGTGAACTGAATCCGACCGAACAGGCAGCACATATCTACCGCCACGAATGGTGAATGAGTCGTCACGGAGAGCACTGGTTTTTTTTAATCGAGGCAGCATGGAGGTCAATTTGCGTCTGATTCTGTCCTGCTGTACTGTTATTGTGCGTCTGATGCGGGTCAGTTCGCGCGACGCTCGGTCGTGGATGGTTGCGTCCGGCTGGATGGAACGGCTAAGCTTTTGCTCAAGCTCTTTTATCGGGATTAACTGTGCGGCAAGCTTGACGACCTTTGGCATCTGTTCACGATTTTTTGTCAGTACTTTATGAACGGTGGATTGAACGCGCAGGTGATGCAGTACTACAAGCAACTCTTCGGCGTGAAGCAGCGAACCGGTAACCGTTACCTTCTTAAGAATAGAGCGGATATCCCGCAATCCGCCCTCGCCAAATCCGCCGCCACGGAGGATCAAACCTCTCACTTCCTCAACACGATCCATCTCATTTCTGACCCAGCCGATATCTTTGCTTGGGGATAGAGATCTCAAACGATCTACTGTCTCATCGTACGATGCGAGTTTGGTTAGTTCATCACACAGTTGGGGGAATTCAAGGGCTTGCAGCGATCTCTGCATAAAGGGGAGTGGATTTACTTGCGGTCTTTGTATTTTTTATATTGCTCTTCCATTCCCAACTGTTTGACCAGCGATTCAAGCTTGACACCGGTCTGCTTGGCAAATTCAGCCGGATCCACACTGCGAAGAGCATGTTTGAGCGTAGGATTGTTCATGATGTTTTCAGCTTTTTCACGGGATTCATCGGAAAGATTGCCCATAAACTCTTTCATTTCAAACTTCTCACCGGCAAGTTGTAATTTCTGGAATTGACCGATAACATCTTTGATTACAGATTCATCAACCTGCAAATCTGTGTTAGTCATGACTTCTGCAATCTGTTCTTTGTTCAGTCCTGATGCCTTAAATCTATCCGTCTGATCCAGTAAGTCAGCAAGCAACTGTGAATCATGAATCTGTTCACCGGCAGAATTGCTGATACCTTTCAGTTTTTCTACGATCATTAAGTCAGTTAATCCCTCTTCTCTCATCTCTTCTGCTCTGTCCATGATGGTCTGCACCTGATCTTTTTCCAGATCTCGACTTAGAGAGGGGAGCGAGGACATTATTTTCTTGCTGATGGTGTTGGCGATGGTGGCGCCAAAGTACTGACCGAGGGGACGGGCTGCTGCCATTGTCCAGCGGAGAGGAATAACGGGAGACCTTTCAGCGGCTGCGTCGAGCTTTGCACCGTAAGGAGTGAAAGTTAGTGGGGTCACAATGGCAAGTATTATAACGACAGCTTTAATCGCTCCGAGTATGGCGCCAAAAGAGCGGTCAGCGATGCGGAGAGGACCCCTGACTATACTTTTGTAAACCATCCATCCCAGCAGTTTTGCGGTTATAACTACCGCAATGACAATCAGCAGTCCTGCAATCAGGATGGAGACTGTGGGTGGCAGGTTAACCGGGATCTGTGGAGCAACGGTCGCTGCAAACTTGAAAGCGAGAAAAACAGCGAGGATCAATCCTACAGTTTCAAAGATCTCCCTGATGATTCCACGGAAAAAACCCCAAAACAAAAATCCGACAAAGATGCCGGCGATAATCAGATCATAAATTGTCATGCACGACCTCTCTCCATTATTCGTTTAATTACGGCTGTGGGTTGTAGTCGCTGTTGCTGTTCACACCGCTTACAAGCAGATTTCTGCCCGCTACCTTCTGATGAAACGACGCAGCTTTCTGAGCTTGCGTTTTGCTGCTGCTGATTTTCTCTTCTTTGCTTCCGACGGTTTAACATAGCGTGCATGCTTGCGCACTTCAGCCATTAAACCACATTTTTCACACGCTTTTGTAAAGCGCCGATATGCACGATCAAACGGTTCGCCATCGCGAATCTTGATGTACGGCATTCAGATCTCCTGAAAATATATAATAGACGAACAGGTACCCTCCCATGTTAATTGATGAAACGGGTCCAAACTTAAGAGTCGCAATATAATGCATAATATAGTGATCGTCAAGTAATTTCTCAAATAGACTGCAAATGTCAATGACAACTTGATAACTGAACGATGAAGAAAGCTTGATATGAACCTCAGTCGGCAGTAATTTGTATTCTGTTGCAAAATATGAGGTATTATCCTTATGGGGATCTTTCATTCTGTAGTCGGGCTTGTCCCAAGCCGACATTGCGGTTGAGCCCAATCATTGGGTTGAAACAACCACAACTACAATATCACAGTAAGAAACTACAAGCTTAAATAAATGAAGAAATTAGATTATCCCGGAGAACCTAACGCAGGAATGCAAAATCTCATGAAGATGAGAGTTCGTGAGATTTTGCTTGTCTCCAGTCTCTATGATTCCTTTATGCTCGCCCAGGACGGGCAGCTTAATGAGGTACTGCTCAGTGAATTTGTCGGGCTGAATATGTACCAAGCCCCCATTATCACTCGAACGGGTGACGGTAAACGGGCGTTGAAGCTCGTAAAAGAAAATCCCCGAATTGACCTTGTGATTACAACCATGCAGATGCGTGATGTCGGAGCGAAGAGACTGGTCAATCGAATTAAGAAGATGCGACCGGATCTCCCGCTGATCATGCTCGCAAATGAGACCACTGAGATACACAGCCTGATTAAGAATGGTGAGACCGAACTCTTTGACAAGATATTTCTGTGGCAGGGAGATTTCCGCATCCTGCTGGGAATTGTTAAGTTCATCGAGGACAGATGGAATGTTAAAGCTGACACTGAGGAGGTCGGGGTTCAATCAATAATTCTGGTAGAGGATAATGTTAAATTCTACTCATCATTCCTGCCGCTGATTTACGCTGAAGTCATGAATCACTCGCTGAGTCTGATGCGCGACGGTCTCAATATGGCGGATAAACTGATCCGAATGCGAGCGCGACCGAAGATCCTGCTATGTGAGACCTACGAGGAAGCTTGGGATTATTACAAGCGGTACAAAAAGTATGTACTGGGAATCATTACAGATATTGAATTCCCCCGCAAAGGAAAGAAAGACCCTCAGGCAGGTGCTTATTTTGCCAAACAGGTAAAAGCGAAAAGCCCGGATATTCCTGTTCTGCTACAGTCATTCCAGCCGGATGTGGCGGAGATTGCCGAAGCTGTGGGAGCGAGCTTCAGCCGGAAAGATTCACCGAGATTGCTGGATAAACTGCGTCGTTTCATGTTCGATCATCTCGGTTTTGGATCGTTCGTATTCAGGCTTCCGAACAGTGACAGTGAAGTCGGCAGTGCCGGTGATCTGAGGGAATTTGAATGTCAGATTGCTGATGTTCCTGAGGAAAGCATTTTATTTCATGGTGAACGGAATCATTTCTCAACTTGGTTGAAGACCCGCACAGAGTTTGCTTTGGCAGCCGAGCTGCGCCCGCGGAAGGTTGAGGATTACCCATCACTGGAGGAGTTGCGTCAGGATATTATTGCAAGGCTACGGAAAGCACGCCATGCACGCAACCTCCATCTGATAGCTGACTTTTCGCCTGACAAATTTGATCCTGAAAGCAGTTTTGCTCACATTGGCGGTGGGTCAATGGGCGGTAAGGCGAGAGGATTAGCCTTCATCAACCACTTCATCAATTTTTACAGCATTCGAGATCGGTTCTCCGACATTCAGATTTTCATTCCACCTGCAGTGGTGCTGTGCACAGACGTTTTTGATCACTTTATGGAATTGAACAGACTGAGTGAATTCGCAGCCAATGCCGATGATGACAATGAGATAGTTGATAGATTTCTGACTGCCGAGTTTCCGTCTGAGTATTATTCTGACTTGATTGCCACAATCCGCTTGATGGAATATCCTTTGGCAGTCAGATCCTCAAGCTTATTGGAAGATTCCCGCTACCAGCCGTTTTCAGGTGTTTACAATACCTATATGCTGCCGAACAATCATCCCGAACCGGATGTCAGGCTGAATGAGCTGCTGATCGCCATCAAGCGGGTTTATGCCTCTATTTATTTGAAGAACTCAAAACAATACATGAAGGCTACTCCCTATCTGCTTGAAGAGGAGAAGATGGGGGTCATCATCCAGAAATTGACGGGGTGTAAACATGAAAACCGCTTCTATCCTGACTTGTCCGGCGTAGTCAGGTCACACAATTTCTACTCCTCCAAACCGATGGAACCGGAAGACGGCATCGCATCAGTTGCGTTGGGACTCGGTGAAACAGTGGTTGCCGGTGGGAAAACGGTAAAATTCTGCCCGAGTTATCCGAAACATCCGATCCAATACACATCACCTCGAGACTTTCTCGAGCATACGCAAAGTCAATTCTATGCCTTAGATCTGAACAACCCGATCTGTATGTCAGACATGGGAAAACAGTACGAACTGCCTCAATTTGGTCTTGATGCTGCCGAAAAAGATGAAACTCTATTCAATGTGGGATCAACTTACTCCACAGAGAATGAAACCATTTATGACGGGCTGTCGCGCCCCGGAATTCGCATGGTCAGTTTCGCGCCGATACTAAAAATGGATGTGTTCCCCTTGCCGGAAATTCTTGAAGTAATGACTTTCCTCGGGCGCAAGGTGATGGCTGGTGATGTTGAGATCGAGTTCGCTGCCAACCTGTCGGTTCCGAGAGGACAACCGAAGGAATTCTCCGTTCTGCAGATGAAACCGATGGTGCAGCATTGGGACGAGAGTTCGCTTGAATTTGATGATATTGATAAATCTGAAATTATCTGCGAGACCGATAAAATCCTCGGAGTAGGGGTGATAAACAATATTCATGATATTGTAACGGTTGATTATGTGAAATTTGAGCGTTCCAACACAGTTGAGATTGCCCGTGAGATTGAGCTGTTCAACGCCCGACTCCTATCCGAAGAACGTCCCTATCTGTTGATTGGGTTTGGCAGATGGGGTTCAGCGGATCATTGGCTCGGCATTCCGGTAACCTGGGATAAGATTTCCGGGGCTAAGGTTATCGTCGAGACCGGCTTCAAGGACATGAAAGTGACACCATCGCAGGGTGCACACTTTTTCCACAACCTCATGTCATTCAAGATCGGTTACTTTACAGTCAATCCGGATCACGGAGAAGGCTTCATTGACTGGGATTGGCTCTCTTCTCAACCTGTGCATCGGAAAGGTGAATATGTCAGGCAGCTTCGTTTTGAGTATCCGATTGACATTAAGATGAACAGCCACAAGAATCGAGGTGTAATAATAAAGCCGGATCGTATGAAGTAAATGGGTTGTCAGGGAGTTCTATCACCATTGCTAAATCAATTTGTAGTCGTGGTTGTCTCAACCACGATGTCATGTTGTGTTCTGAACCCTGTCTTCATTGCAAAGACAGACAATCTGTATTATCTTTCAGGCTTGTTATCAAGGGAAGTCAATCAGATTATGCGAGTGTTAACTTTGTCGTGATATAGTGTCAATTTGTTCAGAATGACCTATCTGATTGTCGCTACTTAATTAATGCCCTCCAATTTCTTAACAAACTCAATTATAAGAATAAATCAAATTGAATCGGATAATTGCAATTGCAAATCAAAAAGGTGGCGTCGGTAAAACAACCACAGCGGTCAACCTTGCTGCCGCATTAGCGGCTGTGGGTAAGAAGACTTTGCTGATTGATTTGGATCCGCAGGCTAACAGCAGCTCTTCATTGGCTGTACGTCTGAATGATGGTGAACCGTGTATATATGACTGTCTGATAGACAAGGTACCGATTGATGATGTGATTCGTGACAGTGACAACGAAAACCTGTCGTTGCTTCCTTCTCATATCAGGCTGGTCGGTGCGGAAATAGAATTGGACAGCAAAAAATCACGTGAGCGGACGCTGTACAACATGTTTTCATCGCTTAAGGACAAGTATGACTACATCTTGATTGACTGCCCACCTTCTCTTGGTCTGCTCACGCTCAACGGATTGACAGCGGCAGATTTACTCCTGATTCCAATACAGGCTGAGTACTTTGCGCTGGAGGGTTTGACCAAGCTGATCAAAACGGTTGGACTGGTTCAGAAGAGGTTGAATCGCAGATTAAAGCTGGTTGGGATAGTTTTAACCATGTTCGATTCACGTCTGAATCTGGCTCGTCAGGTTCGAGATGAAGTGCAGAAATTCTTCCCGAATCACACATTCAAAACCACCATCCGGCGCAACATACGATTAGCAGAATCCCCCAGTTTCGGGCAGCCTGTAACGACTTTCGCACCGTCATCGTCAGGGGCAAAGGATTACAAAGCTCTGGCGGAAGAGCTTATCGAAACAGTAAAATAATGTTAAGGAGAAAAGATGTCTGAAGACAATAATACACGAGATCTGCAAAAAGAGATTGATGATCTGCTGGAGCAGATTGAAATGCTGAAGGATAAAATTGTGAACCTTGAATTGACAGACAGTGTTGATGCTACGGTTGCTAAATCCTTGAGAAAAAGGCGGGACCGAAGCAAAGACAGCGCCTTCTGGGGGATTGTTTTAATTTCTGTAGGCGGTTTTTGGATTGCCAAGAATCTGGGATGGTTCTTTTTCGATATTTCAATCTGCCCCGTTGCGCTGGTGATTATCGGTCTGTATATGCTCATTACCGGGCAGAAGCCGGAGTGAGATTCAAGAAAAATGCGAAAGGCGTGGGCACGACTGGGGGTTATGTGCATAATCTTCGGACTGTTCTTTTTCTTCTCTATGCAAATACTGTTCGTTGATATGCTCACACCTGCTATGCAAATTCCTGCCCTGCTGCTTATCGGGCTCGGTGTCCTCTCCTTTGTGTTTGCATTCAGGCATAAACCTGAAAAAAGACCGAAGAAGAAAAAGTCAACCGAGCAGGAATTCTTAGATTCTGTTCGTAGATAACATAACGGTTGAGAATTATCCCGCTGCAGCGAGCACAATCCCGGCAAACTTCTTAGCATCAAGTGAAGCACCACCGATCAAACCGCCATCAATATCTTCACAAGCCAACAGCTCCGCAGCATTCTTCTCGTTCATGCTTCCACCGTATTGAATTACAGTAGCATCTGCGGAATCCTTGTCAAACATCTCTGCAAGATGTGTGCGTATGAAATGATGAGCTTCCTGAGCCTGATCTGGAGTTGCTGTCAAACCGGTGCCGATTGCCCATACCGGCTCATAGGCGATTACCAATCCGCCGTCACCACCAAGCTGAGCATCCTTCAGTCCGACATCAAGCTGTCGTTCTAACACTTCAAATGTCTTTCCATTTTCACGTTCTTCCAGGCTCTCACCGATGCAAACCATCGGGCGGAGTTTGCTGTTCTGCACTCTTAACAGCCGTTTATTGACACTTTTATCGGTCTCGCCGAAATATTGACGCCGTTCTGAATGACCGATTATGACCCAACTGCATCCGGTGCGTTCCAGCATATTGACAGACAGCTCACCCGTGTATGCGCCTGCATCTGCCCAATGTACATTCTGAGCACCGAGGTAAACGCGATTCCCCCCTTGAGAAGCCTTCGCCTCCAATGATTGGCGGATATATTGTAAATGTGTTGCAGGTGGACAAATGACTACGGTTACACCTTCGACTTTAAGAACAAACTCTGCGACCTGAGTTGCAAGCCCAAGTCCAACAGAGGGTGTTGTGTTCATTTTCCAGTTGCCGGCGATAACTTTCTCTCTCAATTTAACTCCTTGTCCGTTAATACCTCAATTCCGGGCAGCTTTTTACCTTCCAGCAGCTCAAGCGATGCACCGCCACCGGTCGAAACATGACTCATCTTGTCAGCAAGACCGAATTTGTTAAGAGCAGCAACCGAATCGCCACCGCCGACAATCGTTGTTCCACCGTTCTTGGTCAACTCCGCCATTGCTTCAGCAACAATCCTTGTTCCCACAGCAAACCTGTCATCCTCAAACATTCCAACCGGACCGTTCCAGATCACCGTTTTCGCCCTGAGAATTCTGTCTTTGAACTCTTCAGCGGAGATGTAACCGAGATCGAGCCCCATCTCGTCGTCAGGAATCAGATCCCAACGGTAATGGCTGATTACTTCAGTCTCGACACTCGGATCAATTGCCGTTGCTGAGTCAACGGGTAATCTCAGTTTATCAACATTCGGAAGTGCGAGAATCTCCTTTGCAGTCTCCAGTTGATCCGGCTCAAAGAGAGACTTACCGATGTTGCCGCCCTTTGCTTTTACAAATGTGTATGTCATAGCGCCACCGATGAGTAGCTTGTCAACAATGTTGAGGAGGTTTTTAATGACCGGGATCTTTGTTGAGACTTTTGCTCCTCCAATTATTGCCAAAAAAGGTCTTTCCGGATTTGACAGCGCTTTGTCGAAGTATTCTATCTCTTTTTGCATCAAATAGCCTGCTGCACTGTTTCCCTCGTGCAGTTGAGCCACTGCATGGGTTGAAGCGTGGGCGCGGTGAGCAGTTCCGAATGCGTCATTGACATAACAGTCCCCGAGCTTTGCAATTTTGAATGCAAAAGCGAGGTTGTCATCAGTTTCAGCTTTGTGAAAACGAACGTTTTCGAGTAATAGCACTTCACCAGAAGCAGTCTGATTAACCATTTTTTCAGTGTCCGTACCAATACAATCAGAAGCTAATCTGACCGGACGACCTAACAGGAACGCCAGCTTACCTACTACAGGTTTCAGGCTGAATTTGTCGTTACGTTTACCTTTCGGTCTGCCGAGGTGACTCATCACAATTGCCGAACCACCTGACTTAGTAATCTTTTCAATTGTCGGCAGTGCAGCACGGATGCGGGTATCGTCGGTGATGTTTCCGTCCGAATCCAACGGGACGTTAAAATCTACCCGCACCAACACCTTTTTACCTTTCAGATCAAGGTCTTCAATAGATTTTTTATTCACGGGTTTCTCAATTTTACCACCAAGTCACCAAGAAAACGCTTCTCAGTGTCTTTGTGTCAGTGTATTTTTCTACATCTTGGCGGATTTTTCGATCAGGTCAACGACGCGACAGGAGTAACCGAACTCGTTGTCATACCAGCCGACAACCTTCACCATCCGACCACCGATTACCATAGTCAGTCCTGAGTCAAACACACAGGAGTGGCTGTTACCGATGATGTCAGTGGAGACGATCGGGTCTTCAGTGTACTCAAGAATGCCTTTCATCGCTCCGTCTGCGGCTTCCTTCATCGCTGAGTTAATCTGTTCAACGGTTACATCCTGTGCCAACTCCGCAGTCAGATCGGTCAAGGACCCGTCAGGTACCGGAACACGCACTGAAAAACCGTCCAGTTTGCCTTTCAGATCAGGAATGACAAGACCGATAGCTTTAGCTGCTCCGGTAGTCGTCGGAATTGACGAGAGGGCTGCAGAACGAGATCGCCGTAAATCTTTGTGAGGCAAGTCGAGCAGTCGCTGGTCGTTGGTGTAACCGTGAATTGTATTCATCAAACCTTTGACCAATCCAAAGTTGTCATGCAGCACTTTGACCATCGGGGCGAGGCAGTTTGTGGTGCATGATGCGTTTGATATGATTTTATGTTCTGCTTTCAGGTCACCGTTATTGACTCCCAATACAACCGTAGCATCAATCTCACCTTTTGCGGGAACTGTCAGCAGAACTTTCTTTGCGCCTGCATCAAGGTGCATTGCGCACTGCTCACGCTGGCGAAAAACACCGGTTGACTCTACGGCAAAGTCAACATTAAAATCTCCCCATGGAAGCTTTTTGGGATCGCGTTCAGCCATGACTTTAATTGGCTTTCCATCTACAATAATTGTATCGCCTTCAACAGAGACCGACCCCGGATAGCGTCCGTGAGTCGAATCATATTTCAGCAGATGACCGAGCGTTCTCGCATCAGTCAGATCGTTCAGTGCGACGATGTTAAAGTTCCCACGTCGCATCATTTCACGAAATACCAGCCGACCGATTCGACCAAACCCGTTAATACCGATTGTAATTGACATTACTTCTCCTGAATAATAAGTGATTTATTGTTTCACGCAAAGATTGCTAAGTTGAGAAAAATTTGTGAGAGCGTCAACCAAGTAGTTATTTTGTAGTCGTGGTTGTCTCATCCCGATGAATCGGGACGGGCTTGGGACAAGTCCGACTACAGTTATTAATTTCAGTTCAAGGTTAATGCTATCATATCTATAACTTCACGTGATAGAATTGTTTAGACTAACTTAGATTTCCCCGCCAATTGACCACAAGCTCCGTTAATATCACTCCCCCGACTTGTTCTCATAGTAACAGTTAAGTTGGCTTTACGAAGAACCTCCATGAACCGTTCAGCATGCTGAGATGCTGTACGTTGAAACGAAATATATGTTGAACTGTTCGCTACTGACATCGGATTATATTCCATTATGTTAATTTTACATGGAGTCCCAGATAGAAGTTTCACCAATCTGTTCGCATCTTCAACCGAATCGTTAAAATCTCGGAGTAAGAGGTATCCAATCTGAACCCGAATCCCGGCTTGACGCGCATATTTACCGCCAGCTCTGATCAACTGCTCAAGCGGATACTTTGAAGCCAACGGCATCAACTGTTTCCTCTGCTGTTCTGTTGATCCGTTGAGCGAAATTGCCAGCTTGACCCGCAATCCCTCCTTGGTCATCGCTTTTATCCCCGGTAGCCATCCGACAGTTGAGATTGTAAACCGTCTCCGCGACATCGCCAAGCCGTTGGGATCTGTAATTAGCCTGACTGCTTTGAACAGTTCGCGACGATTCAGCAGAGGTTCGCCCATCCCCATCATTACGATGTTTGTAACATCACGCGAGGTCTCTTTTTCGATGAGCATCAATTGTCCGACAATCTCACCGGCTGTCAGGTTTCGTTTGAGTCCGAGATATCCGGTCGCACAGAACGTGCATCCGACATTGCAGCCAGCTTGCGAAGAGAGGCATACTGTCAGCCGCTCACCTTCGGGTATCAGCACCGACTCAACATGCTCGCCATCTTCAAGCTCAATTAGTAGCTTAATGCTACCATCAAATCCTTCAGCCTTTTCAACGACTTTGGACGGCAAAACAAGAGCACTTTCAGCCAATTTGTGTCGTAGCGAAAGGCTGAGATCCGTCATCTCTGAAAAATCGGTCTCGCGTCGGTTGTAAATCCAACGGTACAGTTGTCGCGCCCGAAACTTTGACTCCCCAAGCGACTCAACGACCTGCGAGAGGTCGTTTTCATTCATTCCGATTAAGTGAACCGTTGTGCGTTCCAAATTTGGTCAGACAATAATAAATAAAGGTGAAATTTCACGCAAAGACGCAAAGTACCGCCAATGTTGAGTTTTCAGAGGCATAACTAAATGATACCCATATACGTTTAAGAAAAAGAATCCTGCTCGTTAAATCTTTCGGACATTTGACGAGCTATTAGAGACTGCTTTCAGCGATTTGGTGATACTTTGCGGCTCTGTGGGCTTTGCGTGAGAACACCATTCCTTGATACAAACCCGAAAATTCCATTACTTTTCAATGTAATTCAGATTATGTTTTTCCGCAAGAGAAATCGTGGAACCATTTGCATAAAACCGAGTCGTAATATATCTTAGAACAGGTTTTGTTAAAAAGGAGAATAGTTATTTCTGATGTAGAAGCGGTCGCTGAGCTGAAGCATGCTCGCGACAAGATTACCGCTGAATTGAGTAAAGTCATTGTCGGTCAGACGGATATTATTGATCAACTGCTAATTGCGATGTTATCGAGGGGGCACAGTCTTTTAGTCGGAGTGCCGGGATTGGCAAAAACTCTGCTGATTAATACTCTGGCAAAAGTCCTCGATTTGAAGTTTAACCGGATCCAGTTCACGCCCGATTTGATGCCGTCAGACATTACCGGCACTGAGATCATCGAGGACAACCGTTCAACAGGACAGAAGGAGTTCAAGTTTGTACACGGTCCGATCTTTGCCCAAATCGTTCTGGCTGACGAGATAAACCGCACACCACCGAAAACTCAGGCTGCCCTTCTCGAAGCGATGCAAGAGCATAGCGTAACGACAGCAGGACAGACTTATCTTCTCGATGAGCCGTTTTATGTGCTTGCAACGCAAAATCCGATAGAGCAGGAGGGTACCTATCCATTGCCGGAGGCTCAGTTGGATAGATTCATGTTCAGTTTGTGGTTAGACTATCCGTCGTCAGATGAGGAACTCGATATTGTGATGAGAACGACCACTGACAAAGACCCGGAATTGAATATTGTGCTGAATGCCGATCAGATTATTGAGCTTCAATCACTGGCTCGGCGGGTTCCGGTTTCAGAGCACGTCGCCAATTACGCTGTAAATCTTGTGCGCGCAACAAGACCGAATCTTGATAACAGCCTTGGTTATATCAAGCAGTGGTTGACTTGGGGTGCAGGACCACGGGCTTCGCAATACCTCATTATCGGTGCCAAGACTCGTGCAATCCTTGATGGAAGACCAACACCGGAGGTGGATGATGTTCGTTCTGTTGCCAGGTCAGTATTGCGTCACAGGATTGTCACCAGCTTCCATGCTGCCGCAGAGGGTGTCACGCAATTGGATATCATAGACAAGTTGCTCGAGGAGCCTGCACTTGCCTCCGCAAGCACTACTTGATCCGGCAGCAATAGCACGGCTGAGCGGTTTAGAGCTGAAGGCAAAGACGGTTGTCGAAGGATTCTTAACCGGACTGCATCAAAGCCCTTATCACGGCTTCTCTGTGGAGTTTGCCCAGCATCGTCCTTACATGCCGGGTGATTCGTTCAAACAGCTTGATTATAAGGTGCTGGCTAAGACCGGACGGTACTATATCAAGCAGTATCAGGAAGAGACAAACCTCAAAGCATACATTCTGCTGGATCACTCCGGTTCGATGGGCTATGGGTCAGAAGAGTTGACGAAGCTGGACTATGGCAAGGCACTTTCTGCAGCGTTGTCTCTCCTTTTGTTACGGCAGCGTGATGCTGTCGGTTTAGTACCCTTCAGTGAAACAATAACTGAGCTGCTGCCACCTCGATCGGCTATGGGATGGCTGCAACCGTTGACAGCAACGCTTGAAAACCTCAATTCTACAGGCGAGACAAAAATCGCATCTGCGCTGTTGGATGTTGCGGAACGCGTGAAACGGAAAGGGTTGGTAGTGCTGATTTCAGATCTGCTTGAAGAACCGGAGAAGATTATATCCTCAATGAAAGCAATCCGTCACATCGGGCACGAGATTTTGGTCTTTCATATTCTTGATCCACTGGAACGAAGTTTTGCATTCCCGCGCGATTCTCGGTTCAAAGATCTCGAAACTGAGGAGATTCAACCGAGTCGCCCGTGGCACATACGGAAAGAATATTCACAAGCGGTTGAACAGTTCATTGACGAATATCGCACCCGCTGTCGTCATGAGCGGATTGATTACCGGCTGTTCACCACCGACACACCTTATGAGGTAGCACTGTTTGAGTTTCTATCACGCAGAAAGAAAATTGTTTGAATTTGCAAAGGGCTTTTATGGCATGGCTTGATACCTGTAGTCGGGCTTGTCCCAAGCCCGACGTCGCGGTTATAACAGCCACGACTACAAAATAACTGAATTGGTTATACCGAAACATCTTTTGGACAGACAATGACTCGAAAATTAGCCATATTGCTGACATTACTGTTATTAACCGCTGCGGGACAATCTGCTGAGATTACACTGACGCTGAAGAAGGCGTTTGAACTTGCAGGAAAGAACGACCCTGCGCTGATTAATGCCAGACTCGATGTGGAAGCGGGTGATGCTGAAGTGGATCAGGCTTCTGCAGCGAGGTTCCCTGTAATAACCGCCTCAGGCTCTATGAGCCGCTTTATGGTTGCACCGACTACATTCATACCGAGCTTTGGCAATGTGCGGTTTGTGCCGATATTGGATTACACTGCTGATCTGACGTTGCAGCAACCGCTTTGGGTCGCCGGAAAGATCAATTTAGGGCGTCAGGCAGCGAAGACATACCGAAAGATTACCCGCACTTCAATCTCGACTAATTCGGCAGCGATCAAGTCGCAGATCGTGCAGGATTTTTACGGATTGATGCTCGCAAGAGAGCTTGTCAACCTTACGCAAGAGTCTATGGATCAGGCGGAGAGGCAGGCTCAAACCGTGGAACGAATGTACAACGTCGGAATGTCGAGTGAATTTGACCTGTTGCGGGCTCAGGTTGCGGTTAAATCACTCGAACCCGAACTGTCGAATGTAAAAAAGACGGCTCAACTTGCTGAAGTGATGTTGATTAATCGGTTGGGACTTGATCCAAAGACGAGTCTAATGCTGGACGGAAATCTTACCGCATCTCCGGCGAGCACAGCCTTTCCGTCAGCAGCAGATGCTTACAGACAGGCATTGACGAACCGTGCGGAGTTTACGTTGTTCGACTTTCAGCATCAGCTTCGTACTATTGCGATGAAAGTTGAGAAGCGGTCACTCTATCTACCAAGTCTGTATTTCATCATGAACTACCGCAGGCAGGCTCAACAGGATATTTTTGACATCGGTGGAACAGGTTGGTCGGAAAGCTTTAACTGGATCTTGCAGATGGACATTCCACTGTTCGACGGTTTTGCCACCAATGCGAAGGTTCAGAAAGCGGAAATTGACATCAGGCGGATTGCACTGCAGCGTATGCAATTGGAGCAGGGTGTCCGTCTTGAAGTGACCAATGCAATCAGTGAACTGCAGCGAGCCACGGATCAGCTTTCAAGCCGCGAGGCGACTGTTGAGATGGCAGAGAAAGCACATAAAATATCGCAAACCCGCTATGAACAGGGGATCGGCACTGAGTTGGAAGTCCTCGATGCGCATTTAGCTTTGAAGAATGCCAGACTCGGTCAACTGCAAGGATACTATGACTTACGCGTTGCGGAAGCGGAATATGCACGAATTGTTGAGAACGATGATGATATTAAATAGATATCAAGAAAATTTCTACAACATGAATTGAAAACTAAAGGAGACTTAAATATGAGCAGGCAGCGTGGAACTGTGATCAATTTTCTCTCACGAAAAGGCTTCGGCTTTATTAAGGGTGAAACCGGAGAGAAGATATTTGTCCATTTCAGCGATATAAAAGGTAAAGATTTCCGCACATTGACCGATGGAGAGGAAGTGCAATACGATCTGATAAAGGATCCAAAAGGATTGCAGGCAAAGAATGTCGTGCGGTTGAACCCTCCCGAAGAAGAGGAAGAACTTCCTCCATTGTCTGGAACAGAACGAACTTGGTAGCACTAAACCCGGATGATAAATGTCAGACTATGATATAGAAAGTCGCTTGACCGACGCAGACCGTTGGGACGGGGAGGCAGAGGTTGAACGATCACTTCGCCCGACAGCATGGAAGGATTTTGTCGGTCAGAGACGGGTCGTTGACAATCTGAAGGTGTTCCTGACAGCAGCGAGCAACCGTGGTGAAGCACTTGATCACTGTCTGTTCTACGGACCGCCGGGGTTAGGTAAAACCACTCTTGCGCACCTGATAGCACGAGAACTCAATGTCGAAATTCGGGTCACTTCCGGTCCAGTGCTTGAGAGGCCGAGTGATCTTGCCGGACTGCTGACTAATCTTTCGCCCCGCGATGTGTTGTTTATAGACGAGATTCACCGCTTACACAACGTGGTTGAGGAGTATCTCTACCCTGCGATGGAAGACTATTCACTTGACATCATGCTCGATAAAGGGGTATCCGCCAGATCTATTCAGATTTCTCTTGCCCCGTTCACATTGATAGGTGCGACCACACGAGCCGGACTGTTGACGGCACCGATGCGTGCAAGGTTTGGAATCAATAACCGTCTGGACTATTATGTGCCGGATGAGCTATTCCAGATCATAAAACGATCAGCAGGATTGTTAGGTGTTGAGATCACTGAAGAAGCGGCAGAGGAAGTTTCCCGAAGATCACGCGGCACGCCACGGATTGCCAATCGTCTGTTGCGCAGATTGAGGGATTTTGCTGAAGTGGAGGGTGACGGCACAATAGACATCAAGCTTGCTCAGCACGGGTTAAAGAGGCTCGATATTGATCCGAACGGACTGGATGATATGGACGTACGGATACTGAAAATCATCATAGATAAGTTCCGCGGCGGTCCGGTGGGACTGGGAACTGTGGCGGTAGCAGTAGGCGAGGAGCCGGATACCATTGAAGAGATCTATGAACCGTTCCTGATCCAGCAAGGCTTCTTAGAGCGGACACCTCGTGGACGAAAGGCTACTCTGCGTGCATATAAGCTGTTCGGTGAACCACCACCGCAGTCAAATCAAAGACAACTGCTCTGAGCCGAATTGTACGGAATGGCTTTACTATCTTATGAGTAATATCTTCTGCGCTAACACTTTCTCATTTGTTTCCATCCTGACAAAATAGACTCCTGACACCAGATCACTACCATCAACACCAACAGAATGCTGTCCTCGTATTCGATAACCATCCACCAACTCAGCAATCAACCGTCCGTTCACATCAAACAGATTTAACCTAACCTTTGAAACAATAGGCAGATAGTATCTCACCGTAGTAACCGAGTTAAACGGATTCGGCACTGGCGGGTATAGTGTCGGAGTGTCGGGGTGTTGAGGTTCATCTGAGTGTACGCCGACTGTAGTAACATCTACCGTCCACGTCAGCGAGTCGGATTCGGTCGTGTCAGAGACAAAAGCTGTAACCTGATGCAATCCCTCTTCGTCAAAATTAACCAACACCCACGAGTTGTCGCTGATTGAGTCGCCGTTCAGCGTCCACAGGAAATGCAGCGAATCATCCTCAGGGTCGAATGGGAAGACCTCAAACTCAAACGATGTATCTACTCGAACGGAAAGATCAAGTTGTTCAGGCATGTAGTCAACAATCAGATCATTGACCATTACCTGCCAGGTCACGCTGTCAGCAAGCTCACCTTGTGATGCTATCGCCGTGACGGAGTGCTCCCGACCGCGCTCGAAGCGGATGGTGACGCTGTCGTTCGCTGCGATCTGCTCGTCGTTCAGCAGCCAGACGTACTCGATTGGATCGTCTTCAATGGCTCGGGTGGTGACCGAAAAGTCAATTGTGCTGTTACGGCGGGTGGATGGGTTGAGAGAATCTGGTTGGTGGGAGTTGATGTAAAAATCGGTTACATTGACATGCCAGTTTATGCTGCTGATGTTCTCGCCATCAGAAGCCTGACATTGGACAATATATTCACCGACCTCTTCCCAAAACTTCGTTACTGTGCTGTCATGTCCCAATGTGTCCTCTCCCATGATCCACATGTAAGTGAATTCGTCTCCCTGTTGGTCACGTGCCCTGACAATAAATTCGGTTGTGTCACCTCTTAGAGCAATGAAAACGGTGTCTTCCGGTGACCAATAGAAGATTACCGGCTCAAGTTGATCCGGCTCAAGCTTTATGGCTATACCATCCAAATTGCGATTATCTTGTTCATCAATATGATAACCTTTGCCTGCAGCAATAATTCCACCATCATGACCGATTACAACCGACATGAGTTCTGTTGAACCGATATTCATTTCCTCAAAATTGTGAATGGTTTGCCAGCGGAGTGCACCTTGCGAAGTTGTACTGATAGCAATTGATCTGGTAGCATCTCGACCGAGATGTTTACCGACAAGCATAAATCCTACATCTGGGACAACAATTAATGACCTCGCAAAAACAGGCG
The DNA here is from genome assembly GCA_964627035.1 of uncultured bacterium. Lineage (GTDB taxonomy): Bacteria > Electryoneota > AABM5-125-24 > Hatepunaeales > Hatepunaeaceae > CAZVKN01. The sequence goes on from CAZVKN010000003.1 coordinate 43,584, forward strand.
TTGGGTACCCCGGATCATATCTATACATGTTCTGTAGAAAACCTCTATCATTAACTTTCATCAGGAAGGCATGTTGCATGCTTCTAAAGACGTTTCTAGTCAATATGTACCCGGTAAGCGCAAAACCACCTTCAGGTGCAGATACGATAGCACGGATTTTCAAGCCTCCTTCTTCTTCTATAAAATCCCGTGTCCATATTACATCACCATTAAAATCAATTTTAGCCATCCATCCCTGTGTCCCACTGTCAGGTGGTCTGTATGTCCCTGTCGTCACTATCCCACCATCTGTTTCTCGCATAGCTGTGAATTTCGCTAATCGAATACCATGTTGGATATGTGTTGCCCAAATAACCTCGCCATCATCAGGGCTAATTGTACTTACATACCCTCTACTATTTTCATTTTCACCTGATTTGCCACAAAGAGCATAGTTTCCTTCCTTCAATTCAATCACGGCATCACAGCTACCCTGACCATAGGTTCTTTGCCAAATAGTTTCACCATCGCCATCTATTAAAAAGGCAAATATGGAATTATTATGAACGCCCCCGATAAGAAAATTTCCTTCATCGGTCTCGATTATGCTTCGCGCTTCTCCTCCACCGTCATTATCCTCCGGATAAAGCCTTGACCAAATTACATCACCACCATTATCCGTTCTAACAGCCCAAGGCTGATTATTAGAGTAACCGCAGAAAACATATCCATTGTTACTAATTGTATATACATCTTCAAATCCATCAGAGTTACCCGCTGTATCAAAAGCTCTAACCCACAATGGTGCAGGTTGACAGAAAGCTGTTACAGTCCACAGCAGAATGATTGCAATGCTTCGTAATAGATCTCGTCGCATTATTTGCTCCATCTCAGAAATCTAATAGTGAATCATGGTCAGGTCGTAACTCCTGACCATGATCTGTTTGAGACTCTCGTGTTCAATCTCAGTTTTCATACTCAACGAAGTCCCAGTTTTGGTCTTCGTGGATAATCTGACCCACAATATGCGGCACTGGTTGATTGAACAGTTCAAGATCAAGCTCCTCGCTTTGAATGTCAACTCTCCATTCAATTGCAGAAGAAGTTAAGAGAGGGCCATGCCAATTTGAAGTATGATCTATCTCCGTCAGTGTCCACATAATCTGCATCGCGTGATTCGATAGGATCACCGTTAATATCTAAAACAGTGATTTCAACTTGATCAACCTCACCGGGGAGTATAGGACCTTCCCACACTATTACAACAATAAACGTTGTTTGAGCAAGTGTTTCAGCGAATCCACCTATGACAAAGATAAGTAGAAGTAACAATAAAATTCGTTTCAGCATAGCATAACCTCCAAATTTGCAATTCTATGAATTGCGGGTTATATTAGAGGCGGTAGGTAGGGATGCTTGCGAAAGCGATCCCTGACCGCCCGCGGGTGTGCCGGTGTATTCATAGCTGTGAATTCGGTACACCTGCTTCCTATTTTGTAACGGGACAAAAAAAACAGTTGTCCCTTAGAGTTTCTATACAGTTAGAAATTGAGGCGGCGAACGGCTCGCCTGTGAGATTGATTGTGTGGATCTATTGGGATGATGTGAATTGGCTATGTGACAGAGTACTTGGTCAGGTTCAATTGGATGCGCATTACATGGGGGTTTGTACGCGCCACTCCAGAAGCGGTATGTCGAAGCTGAAATCATTTATCTGTCATTGAATAATACTCTATAATGAATATAATAATTTATTCTTCAAAATCAAGTGTTTTTAGTAATATCTATCCACATCACAAAATTGTTTTATCGAATACTAAGATATTTAACATACTCCTGCTTGAAAAGTTTCACAGCATCATCAAACGGTTCGGTTTTTAATATCTTTTCAAACGTATGCAGCTCCCGTTTCATCCTCCTTATTTCCATAGTTCGTTCAATTGAAGCGATTATCTGCTCCTTCCTGAACGGCTTGAGGATGTAGCTGCATACGCCGAGTGACAGCGCTTCCATCGCTGTCTCCATTATGCCAAATGCTGTAATGATAATAACCTGCTCATCACGATCACGCTCCTTCACAAGCCTGAGAATATCCAATCCGTCCAGCCCCGGCATCTTCAGGTCACTGATGATGATGTCGTACTCACCCTTGTTAAGAAGGTCGGGAACCTCGAGCGAGTTTGAGGTGGTCGCTATTGAATGGGGCGTCTTACTTATTACAATACGCTCTAACAAGAGCAGCATATGAGGTTCATCATCAACTGCAAGTATTCGTCCTGTTGTCATCAGTTATCCTCGTGTTTATATGACGGAAGCGATATAATAAATGTTGTACCTGTAGGTATATAAGGGTCGTCTTCAGCAGACACCGAATCGAAACTGATGTCGCAGTTGTACTTGGTAACGATCCCGTAGCAGAGTGACAACCCCAATCCCGTTCCCTTTCCGATCTCCTTAGTAGTGAAGAACGGATCAAAAATGTGCGGCTTGATCTTATCAGGAATGCCCATGCCGTTGTCGCGGACATAAACCCTAATCCGGTCACCCTCAAGCCGTGCTTTAATTGTCAACTGCTTGTCCTCTCGCATCGCTGCAACCGCATTAGTAATCAGATTGAAAAGCAGTTGTTGGAATTCACGGGAATCAATATGAACCTGTGGTAAATTATCGGGCAGATCGGTAATCAGCTCAATATGTTCGCTTTTAAGGAGGCTGCCCATAACATCAATCACCTTACCGATGCTCTCTTTGATGTCAGCCGTTTCACTGCTCCCTTCGGTCGAACGGGCAAATCCCAACAGCTTCTGCACAACCGATTTTGCCATGTAACCGTTCTCTTCGATCACCTTGAGATCCTTGTACTCCTGAGAATCGGAATCCAGTTTCTCGGCGAGAAGATCGGTAAAGCCGAGAATAACTGCCAGTGGGTTGTTGATTTCGTGAGCCACACCGGCAGCCAAAGTACCGATAGACGCCAACTTTTCTGTCTGGTAGAGCTTCTGATCAATAAGATCCTCTTCCGTTGTATCCCGAGTGATTCCCAGTATCAGGTAAATTTCGTTTTTACTATTGAGAATCGGAAACAGTTTAGTGCTGAAATTCCTGCGATTTCCGTTAATATTTATATTATGGTTGTAAAACAGATTGGTGTCACCGGCGATAACCTTCCTGATCTTTCCTCTAATAAACATAGCATCAACGCGGGTTAACAGTTTGTCCAGTCTCTTGCCGATATAACTGTCAACGCTGCTCAGATCAAAGGTATCATCATCTTCTGCAGAGAGTGTTTTCGGTTTAATGAGATTAGAGAACAGCTCCACACTCGGTTGATTCAGCAGGACTATACGGCTGTCAGGATCAAGGATGTAAATCAGATCGGTCGCCTGCTCGACCATTCGCTCATAGATGCGCATTGACTGCCGCAGCTCGTCTTCGCTCTTCAGGATCTTTTCGTGAAACCTGTGCACCCGCCAATGCTGGTAGAGGGCGATTGCCAGACCAAACCAGACCAGAAGAATGATAATAATTGCTGATGCCTGAAATTTATAGAGCACACTCATAGAAACGAGAATCACCACTCCGACATTAATAAGCATCGCATATCGTGAGCCGACAGCCTCCTTAATCCGAATTATCGTACGATCCAATTTTTGATGTTGAACTGTCACCGTTTTAACCCAAGTTTCTGTTGAAATGTCTCACCGTACCATTGTGCAATTTCGTCGTTGCTGAGTGCCATGTCCAACTGTTTGGACATCATTGTCAACCGACCGAGCATGTACAGTTTATCGCTGATCACTTCAGGTTCCAAGCCGGACAGGATTGTATCGAGGAAATCACCGCTGATGGTATTTGTGAACCCTTCTGATGCCAGTATATCTGCTATCAGCTTGATGCGCCTTAACCGTCTATCATTGGACGCCCCGCCACCCTTGAACTGCATTCGTATATAATTGTCTTGGGCATTATCGGTCAGTTTTGCTTCAAATGTAGTAAAGTGATACCCCATCCTCAGTGACACGATCATGTACTCTTCGTCCAGAACCGCAAAGCTGATGTCTTTGAAATCCTGTTCATCCTTGCGGGTGATGCGAGCAATCTTAAACTTCCGTCCCACCTTGTCCGGTTCGGTCGGTGAACGCTGGGGCCATCCCTCTTTTTTAATCCCTGCCCAAAACTGTTTCATCGGTGCGGAATTTATCTGTGTCTCCTTGATCCACTTCTTGCCATGGATATTCATATCTCGTTTATCGAGGCTAATTATCTTCATCGGAAGGGGTAGATCGCTCTTAAGCCAACTCCCGACCGAGGTCTTATGTGCAGATTCGTTCGCATATGAGAACAGTTCATGTATTGACTGTTGATGACAATAGCGGATGATGTCGTGAAAAGTGTCACAGCCTTCGATATTGAAGTTGTCATCTGTAATCCTGATCAGGTTTAACGGGATGATCGTGTAAAGTATCCTTTCGAGAAGTTCGAGCAGATTTATGTCTTCAAAAAGATCGGCTTTCGGACGACGGGCATTAACCAACTTCCGGTGAACTCCTTTATAGATGCTTGTCTTGGTTGCATCAACAGTTACTTCAAAGCCGTCCACTAATCTGTCCGTATCGTGTAGCCCCATAATAGTCGGGACACGATATTCCCTCGCAATTGTTGCGATATGGCTTGCGACCGAGCCTATTTCTGTAATTAGAGCATTAATCTTTTCCATGACCGTAATCAATCTCAGGAACGGGTGTCTGACGAGAAGCACCGCACCATTTGGAACATCAGGAAGCTCTTCCGCTGAATCAATATGGTACAGTTTACCCGCTCCTGCACCCGGACAGACTGTAATGCCTCCTGATGTCAACACTTCAAACTGAGCTGTGTCAGGATCTGTTTCGGTTGATGATGTGTCCATTAGCGCCAACGGACGGGTTTGCAGGATGAACGGTTGACCCTGTTTGTCTATGACCCACTCTATATCCTGAGGGCATGAGTAATGCGCTTCAATCTTCAGTGCCATTTCGGTCAGTTTGTTCACTTGATCCTGGCTCAAAACGGGAATGTCCTGATCCGCCTCCGGAATCGGAACATCCATCGTTCCACCATCCGGATCCATCACCAGTTGAACTTGTTTACGGGCAAGCGATGCTGAGATTATCTCACAAGATCCCCGATCAACGCGGAAACTGTCGGGGGTGATAGTTCCTTCAACGAGATAGGTACCGAGACCATAGATTGCGCTGATTAAAAGGTAATCACCTGATCGGTCAACCGGATTACGCGTATATATCACACCGCTGACTGCCGCATCAATCATCCCGACACAGCCGACACACATCGCCATGTCTGACTCCGACAGGTCGTGGCTAAGGTAATAGTATATCGCCTTAGGACCGAACTTGCTTGCCAGCACCTGGCGGTACTTCTCAATAATATTATCAGTGTGAACATTCAGATATGTCGCATACTGCCCTGCGAAGCTGTGATGTGAGTCCTCACCGATAGCACTTGACCTCACTGAGAATGAGGGATAGTATGTTCTATCAAGCAGTGAGTTCATGCAATCGTTGATATCGCTTGTCAGGTCATCCGGTACAGAGTTGATGAGTATCATCTCACGGATCTCTTCGCTGAACTTGATTAGATCTTCATACTTTCTGATGTTGATGCTGCTAATCCGTTTGCTGATGCGAGCCTGGAGGTTTCCGGCATCCATGAATCGTTTATATGCCCAGGCTGTGATGGCAAATCCATGCGGGACAGGCAGGGATAGCTTAGTCGCAAGCTCACCCAATTGTGCATTTTTCCCTCCGGTTATGTTGACATATTTGCTGTTTAGTTTGCGATAGCGTATAGTGTAATCTGACTTCTCAATTTCACGGTGTCCGGCAAGAATCCAGTCCAACTCCCGATTGATGGACTTGAACCTTGCGAGCAGCGGCTCATATTCTTCACCACCGATGGCAATCATCTCATCAATCAGGCTGCTGACACCGGTTACAATCCTATCAACCGTCTGATGCACATAATTGATGTCGAACAGGTATTCGCCAAGTGACTTCTCCTCCAGATCATTGATCTCTTTCAGAAGTTGCCCGTTCTGATTGATGAGCCGGTTGAAATGTGTGAATCTCTCGCGAAGTTTGTTTATTCTCCGGTCAGTTGCGGGGTTGTGTGAGTTTTTTCTGAAAAAGTTATTCCATGTCATTGTAGTTGTCTGTTTGAAGGTATATATTTTGTAGCGGTATGTTTTTCTGTTGTCCCAAATCCGACATCGTAGTTGAGACAACCACGGCTACAAGATCACAACCTCGTCTGTTATGCTGATCGGGCGGATATTCCTCCCAACAGCCCACTTGTTGTGCCGTATCCATATAGAGTCAGAGACGAAATCTCAATCGGAATCACATACAAAATTTTGCTGTTTAACAGCGACTTTGTGAAATGAAAGCTATTAAGCAGCCGTTGGTTGACGTTGCCTACCAACGGCGTGACGGTAAAAAGATAAGATGCGAAATTTGCCCTCATTACTGCAAGCTTGACGAGGGTGGAATAGGCGTATGCGGTGGTCGGCAGGTTATTGACGACAGGTTCATAGCAATAAACTATGGACAGGTGAGTTCACTTCATCTTGACCCCATTGAGAAGAAACCATTGTATCACTATTTCCCCGGTTCCGACATCCTTTCAGTCGGTCCGAACGGATGTAATCTGAGTTGTGAATGGTGCCAAAACTGGCAAATTTCTCAGAATGATGCACCAACCCGCCTGGTCATGCCTTCAGAATTGGTTGACATGGTTAACGCTTTGGACGGTATCGGAGTCGCCTACACTTATGCTGAACCTCTGATATGGTTTGAGTATGTGCGTGATGCCGGGCAATTGCTTCACGAACAAGGTCTGGTCAATGTATTTATCACAAACGGCTACGTCAACAGTGAACCCTTGAGGGAGCTGCTGCCGATTGCGGATGCTTTCAACGTAGATTTGAAAGCGATTGACCACAAGGACTTTCGTCACCTATGCGGCGGCACTTTGGACGAAATCCACCGGAACATCATCACCATTTATGATGCCGGAAAACATCTTGAGCTGACCCATCTCATTGTAACCGGGGTAAATGATTCCCTCAGCAATGTTGAATCATTGGTAAACTGGGTTGAGGCTTTGGATCGCAGGATTCCTTTGCATCTTTCACGCTACTTCCCTGCACATCAATTCGCGCAGCCTTCCACAAGCGAATCTTTTATTGAGAAAGCTTTTGAACTCGCCAAGTCCAGATTGGATCATGTATATATCGGCAACACAGCCCAGATTCGTGAGGGGCACGACAGCTACTGCCCTCACTGCAATTCACTTCTTGTTAGGCGGAACGGCTATCAGATTGAGATAGTCGGAATGAAAGAAAACATCTGTTTGAGCTGTCATAGAGAGGTGAACATTGTGGTGAACACCTGAGAGTCTGTCCGATAATAGGCTACGCAGCTGTCAACCCGCCGTGGTTGACAGCACTACTTTCATAGTATCAATTAGATAACTGTCAAGTGCGGCGACCTGACAGCGGTTTGTTTGTATTATCGGACTGGCTCCTGAATGTTAACCTTCTAATTACAGAAACTCCCTCCCCCAACTTACAACCCTTTACAGTTGCTACCGGATTCACTATCTTTCATGGATAAAACTACTTGTCGGAACATTGTCGGATTAATCCCGTAAAATAACATAAGGTGTTTTACAGCATTAAGTCCGATTCGTTCTGATCTCATTCTATTCATTTATCGGTTACAGAATGGATCAACTGTTTCTTATAGGATTAACTCTGCTGCTCGGTCAGGTCGGGTCTAATCTCCTAAGAAAATTAAAAATACCGCAGGTTGTCGGTTACATCGTGATGGGTGTGCTGCTCGGTAAGTCGGCAATGGGCTGGCTGGACCCGGAAGCACTGGATGCTGTAACCGGACTTGCTCTCGGGTTGATTGGGTTTGCCATCGGGTCTCAACTCCATCTTTTCCAACTGCGAAAGATGGGTAAGATCATCCTGTGGATCTCCACGCTCGAAGCATTTGGCGCATTCCTGCTGGTAACTCTGTCTCTGTGGCTGATTACCGGTAAGCTGTTTCAGGGTTTGATGTTTGGCGCACTCGCCGCAGCGACAGCTCCGGCGGCAACTGTGGACGTGCTTCAGGAGTATAAGTGTCGAGGTCCTTTTACCACAACGCTACTCGCAGTTGTCGGCATTGATGACGGGATTGCGCTGCTGATCTATGGAATCGCAGCACCGTTCAGCAAATTGCTGTTTATGCCTGAAAGTAATCTTTCGATCCTGTCATCGCTGATGATTCCGATCAGAGAGTTGGGAGGCAGCATCGTTGTTGGGGCTGTGATCGGTTTCCTGTTTAGCCGTGGAATCAAACTGTTGAAGGCCCCTTCTGAGCGGTTAATAGTTACGTTGGGGGTGGTGCTGCTTGGCACCGGACTATCTCAGATGTGGCATCTGTCACTGATAATGACAAACATGGTAATCGGCTTGGTAGTTGGAAATCTCGCAACACAGCAAACGAGACATCTCGACACGGTGATAGCTAATTTTTCTCCACCTGTGTACATTCTGTTTTTCGCTCTTGTCGGAGCACGTCTCGATGTCCGGTTGCTGCCTGCCATGGGGTTGATGGGATTGGTCTATATTATAATGCGAGGCTGTGGAAAGATCGGAGGGTCATATCTCGGTGCACGTATCTCCGGGGCGTCAGTCGAAGTAAGACGCTACCTTGGAATGGCACTCTTCTCTCAAGCAGGTGTAGCTATCGGGCTGGCGATAGCTGCTTCAAATGACTTTGCAATGGCAGGACCCGAAGGAGCTGCATTCGGAGCGTTGATACTGAATACTATCACCGCAACGACATTCGTGGTGCAGATGGTCGGACCGTCGCTGACCCGATTGGCTGTTGTTAAGGCTGGGGAAACAAATGCGTAAAACAATCGTTTGTTTATTTTGCAATATCTTATTATCATACAAATAACTCGAAATTAATGAGGGTAAAGTCATGAAGATCATAATAATCACGCTTGCCTGTCTATTTATCGTCTCCTGTGCAGGCAACCAGACCAAACCTATCGGCTGGGAGGAGAGACTTTCACAGGAAAACCCTCCTGAGTGGACTGTTAAACCGACTAAATTTGACGACAAGGAGTACAAGGCATTTTGCGGGACATCCCACAATTTCTCTTCTGACGGAGAAGCACGGGACAACGCCACTCAAAACGCACGTAAACAGATCATTGATGCCATTGGAACCTTTGGAAAGCATGTCGTCAATGAGGTGATCTCATCAATCGGAACAGCAGGATCAATCTTAGACCCCGGTGTAGTCAGAGATGATGCCACCGAGCTTATTTCTGAAGCATTGGTGTCATCCAGAGCATCCGAGTTTCACATAGAGAGATGGAGTCGGGTCGAGGACGGTGGACGAATTTCATACTACTATAAAGCCTATGTGCTGGTCATGTGGAACAACGATGACGCACAAAATGCCGTCGCTGAATCAATTCGTCGTCAGGCTGCCAAATCGAAAGCTCAGCAGGACAAACGCAACGTTGATCGCGCGTTGGAACAGATGGAACGGCTTCAAAGTGGCGACTGGTAGAACACCGAAAATCCTCGCTGCAATAGTATTGGTATCGGGACTGTTTCTATCGATAGCGATTGCAAAAGACAGTGCAGCGCATAATCCGGTCGTTCATCCTACGAGCACCAAGTCAGTTGAATCGGCTGTGGAAGATAAATATGTCATCCATCAAAAACCGGTAGAAGAGACAGAACAGCCGAATCAGCTTTCCGTGGGCGATACACTTCCAAAGATCAGCACGTTCGACATTTTCGGGAACGTTTTTGACAGTGAAGAAGTCCAAAGACAAGGTAGATATCTGCTTGTCGGGTTCTTTACGACCTATTGTAAGCCGTGCATAGATGAGTTCAACGACTTCAAACGGTTGATTGCTGAATTGAACGGGCATTTGGAAATAGTGTTGGTCAGCGTCGGACAGGACGACCGCAACGCTTTGAAACAGTTTCAGGGTAAACACAAATTGGGCGAATTCAGCATTATCCGGGACAAGTTCGGAATCGTTCAGAATCTGTTCGACGTTGAAAGCACTGTCCCTGTAACAATACTATCCAATGAAGAGGGAGTAGTCGTCCACACTCAGTATGGAGCATTTACTGATGGTGAAGCTTATGACGTTCTGCACAAATTAATGAGTTATCCCACTGATGAATAAGCTATCACGCATCTGTCACTCTGAAAGCAGTGAAGGATCTCTCCTTATTGTCATTCCCGTGAAGACGGGAATCCAGAGATTCTTCACTGCGTTCAGAGTAACAATTATTCTTGTCGCTGTTATTTTATCACTCTCAGGTTGCGCTGCAAAGCAGACAATGCAGATCGGTGAGACCAAATTAGCCGAAGCAATCGGTGATCCATCTATTAAGACGGCATCAGGAGCAGATGTTTTCGTCGGTATCTCCAAAAACTTTAGCGTTGAAGCGACCGCCCGAAACGATGCTGCTCTGGATGCCAGAAGACAGATAGTGAACTCATTGGGTGCATTGGTGGATTATGAGATGGTTGAGGTCGTCCTGACGACTGGATCCTCCAACCAAATCCTGACCGGTAATATCTTTTCCGACGAGAAGACGCGTATTGTCGCAGAAGGTCTTCTCTCGGTCAAGCCGAACGGGTGGTATATAGAGAAACAGATGCAGCAAACCACAAGAGGAGTCGAATATTTCTACAATGCCCGCTGCCTGATTCGCTATTCAAAAGCGGCTCATCAGCAATTGATGACCGAGATGGCTAACTCACTGCTTGATGCAGCTCAACCGCTTATGAAAGAGGCTGAAAGCGCAAGGCAGCAGGGTCGCATTCGGGATGCACTATGGAGCGCTAAGCAGGTCGAACGGTTGACGAAGGAGATGAACGGTTATCAGGCAATCCCGGTTGAGATTAAATCGAAGATAACCCAGCTTGCCGGAAGAGCACAAAGAATTGCACACGGTGTCGAATTACTGGTGGTAATCTACGAGCGAATTGAGGGAAAACAGCTTTTGTCCCGCGAGTTTGAACCTCGTTTGGCTCAAGCGCTTGCGAAAAGAAACTTGGTCGGTGTCAAATCGTCTATAAATTGGAAGGGCAAAAATCCGGAAATTTTACTGACCGACCGTGAGGTTCAACAGCAACTGGCATGGGAAGAGAAGGCGGATCTGTTGCTGGTCGGTATTGCAGAAGTCGAGAAGGTCAACAGCGCAAAAGCTGAGCATGACATCTTTAGTGCAGGGATGACGGCTCAATTGAAATTGGTGGTTCCTGCCACAGGCGCGATCCTGTGGGAGACAGCCTTACCCGGCAGTCTGCTCAGAAAGAACATCGGATACGCCAACAACGGTGATGATGCCGCTCGAAACGCACTGTCACTTGCGCAGGCACGCAGATATGATCCGGTGAATCCGTTTAAGAGACTGGCGGATGATATATTGGGGGTGTTGGAATAGTGATTCTACATTAAAAGGAGTAAATCATGGAATCAATAACTATAACACAACAGAAAACAGATAATAATACGATCGGTCAACTTGCAAAATCTGTCACTGATTTGGACGAACTGCTTTCAGACAGTCCACTAAATCCTGATGATGCAGAAGCTCTTTTTGAAGCCATTATGGCTGATCGTCGTTTGCGTCGGGAACTCGATTCAAACAAGGATAACCGGTGAATTCAGTTCTACTTGACACTACGGTAGCTTCTTTTCTATTTAATAGGAATGTAGCGAAACTGTATCCATACCTTTCGCATCTGCGTGACAAGCAGATGATGTTGAGTTTCCAGTCTGTAGCTGAGCTATGGAAGGGAGTGATTAAAGTTGGATGGGGTAAAAAACGTAAATCAGATCTAATATCTTTCATTGATAAATGGTTCACACTGATATCGTTCGACGATCAGTTGATTTATGCTTGGCGAATGTATCCGCTGAAAGTGAACGTCTCGGTTACCGTTTAGAATGTGGAGATGCATGGATAGCTGCTACTGCCGTCCTGTACGATCTACCTCTCCTTTCGCATGATAAGGATTTTACGAGGATAGATATTCCCGGGCTCAACGTAGTTTGCTATACAAAATGATGCTTACGATTCAGCTTTAGTAACAAAACAAGGGTGTCATGAAATTCTATTCGTGATTAACAATTACACATATTTGTAATAACAAAGGAGCCAATTATGTACAAATTACGATTTATAGTCGCAGCAATGCTGGTAATCAGTTTGGTTATCGGTTGTGCCGGAACGAAACCATCAGTGGAAGGTGACAAACAGCAGCTTACAGGTGAGAAGCGTCCCTCTTGGGTCAACAACCCAAAGAAAAAAAGTGACGACAAGATTAAAGCATTCGCCGGAATTTCCCGTCAGTATGCGATGGAACAAGATGCTCGTCGGGATGCTCAACGTGCAGCATTTGAAGAAGCACTGCTCTCAATGGGAGCATTCGGCAAGCTTCTGATCGAACGCGCAGCGAGTGAAGCAGGTGTCGCAACAACAATTGTGAATCCGGGAGTCGCCGAGAATCAGCTCAGTCAGTGGCGAGCTAAAGGGGCGGTTCTGGGTGATGTTGATGAATGGCATGTTGAGAAATGGCGTGAGTTTTCCGGCGGGAAATGGAGCGACTTCTACGTCGTTAACTGCCTGTTCCTGATGCCGCGTGACGCAGTCAAACGATTTGCCAAAGAGCTGCTCGAACAGCAAGCCGCCGCTGAAAAAGCTGAAGAAAACCAGAAGAACATCCAGCGTGCCCTCGAACAGATGGAACGTTTGCAAACCGAAGACTGGTAGAGACTTAACCGGACGCACATTTGCTGCGTAACATATTTCAGAATCGCAACCTGACACTGCTTTGGCTCGGTCAGATGATCAGCCAGAGCGGTGATTCTATTTATCACATAGGGTTGATCTGGCTGACGCTGGAGCTTTCCGGTTCGGAGTCAGTCACCGGACTGGTTGCAATGTCATCGTACCTTCCCGCAGTGGTTTTGGCACTATTCGCCGGGGTGGTTGCTGATCGTGCCAACCGAAGGCGGATAATGCTGATTGCTGACGGTTGGCGAGCGGTTGTGATTCTGTTCATTCCCGTGATGTATTGGTTGGGGTGGCTGAGCCCTTTGTTGCTCGGGATCAACGCCTTTGCCATTGCCATCGCTGCCACTTTCTTTAATCCCGCCAGAGATTCTTTCATCCCACAGATTGTTCCGAAGGAGGGGCTGCTTCGTGCAAATTCGCTAATACAAACCTCATGGCAATCATCATTGCTGATAGGACCGCTGTTTGCGGGGCTATTGATCCATCATTTCGGAAACATTAACCTGTTCAGTTTTGACTCGATAGCATATCTGCTCTCGTTCCTCGCAATTCTCTTCATACGACCGTCGAAGCTGCAAACACAAAAACAACCAAGCCACACCTCCGGGTTGGCGGACATTAAAGAGGGATTGCGCTATGTAGCAAAGCATCCGGTCATCCTACCGTTGCTGCTGATTACTGTGCTGGACAATCTGTTCATAATGGGTCCGGCAATAGTCGGCACACCGGTATTCGTCAAACAGGAACTGGGACTCGGTGCGGATGCTTATGCTATAGTGATGGGATGTTATGCGGTCGGGATGCTGTTTGGAACGGCGTTACTCATACTTTACGGGAAAAGATTCAGGAACGGTCAGATTTTACTGGTTGGGATGATCCTCGACGGTTTCACGTTTATTCCTCTATACTTTGTGGAAAATCTGTGGCAGACCGGATTGGTGACAATCATCCATTCCATAGCAATACCGTTTCTGACCGTCACCCGGGCGGCTTTGATCCAGCGAATTGTACCGTCCCACATGACCGGAAGGATATTTTCGCTGGTCAATCTGGCGGTTGTCGGTGTATCTGCCGTCTCAGCAGGTATCAGCGGGTTTGCACTGGAAGCGTGGGGGGCTCGCAATCTGTTCTTCGTCATCGGTGTTGGCGGAGGTCTGTGTGGAGTGATAGGTTGGATATCAGCCAGGCAACTACGTCAATCGGAATAATTCTCTATTGACATTGGACTTTATCTGGTGTATTATGAAGAAATTCACACAAAAGAGTTTGTCCGATAATACAATTACTCTCTGTCAGGTCGCCGCACCTGACAGCCATCATATTAATATTATGCAAGTTATACTGTCAACCGCGGCGGGTTGACAGCGGGATCATTAGTTGTCGGACAGACTCAAAACATGTCATCCCACCATATTGAGACAGATACGTTAATGATAATTCCCTATGCCAGCCGGAAATAACCACAAAATACTCCTTACCGGATCAACCGGATTTGTCGGAACGCACACTGCTCACGCTTTAATTGACAGAGGTTATCGTGTGCGATGTCTCGTGAGAGCTACCTCAGACCGGAGCAGGTTGCCCGATGGAGTTGAATACGTCGAAGGAGATGTAACCAGCCGAAAAAGCATGATTGAGGCTGTGAAGGATTGTTTCGGCGTGGTGCATGTAGGTGGTGTGGTAAAAGTCAGACATAAAAAGGACTTCTACACAGTCAATCGAGATGGAACGGAAAATCTGGTCAAGGCTGCACAGGATGAAGGAGTGAGACGGTTTGTACTGTGCAGCAGTCAGGCTGCCGGAGGACCTGCGCATGATGATTCCCGACGCAAGCCGGATGACACTCCTGAACCGGTGTCAGAATATGGCAAGAGTAAGCTGGCGGGCGAGGATGTGCTTCATAAATATGCCGGTGATATGTGGAGTTGCATCATCCGACCTCCTGCCGTTTACGGTCCCTATGATGTAGCGTTCCTGTCCTTTGTCAGAGGTGTAAAGTATGGAGTAAAGCTCAACATCGGATCAAAGAACAACAAGTTTGCGCTGATCCATGGAGCGGATTTAGCGAGAGCATTGATTTTAGGATTGTCAGCAGATTGCTCCGCAGGTAAAATTTGGTATGCTACTGATGGAGCTGATCACAGAGTTGAGCAGTTGGGAACAGCCGTTGAAAAAGCTATGAATCGAAAGGCTGTTAATCTGAATATTCCTGTAAGAATTGCCCGTTTTACTGCGTACATAAATGAGATATTGTCGGGAATAATGGGCAATACTGCACTGTTAAATCGTGAAAAGATCATTGAACTGACTCAACCGAACTGGACTTGTGATGACTCGGATTTCAGGACGGTAACAGGATACAAGGAGCAATACAACCTGATGGATGGTATGAAACAGACTGTAGATTGGTATAGGGAGCATGGATGGCTGTAGAAAACTATACTGAAGATTGCCCACTATGCAGGTTGACAAATGACAGAGAGATCCTCACCAAGCTTCATTATGAAGATGACGTTTTAACGGTGGTGGATTGTCAGGTCTGTTGTGTCCCAATGGCTGTTCTGAAAGCACACCGTGCTGAATTCAGTGAGGATGATAAAGAGCATGTACGATCAGTTTTCCTGTCGCTCTCTCCTCATGGAGGCGTGATTGACTGGGAACAACGTCAAATCCCGGATCATGCGCATTGCCATCTTAGACCGCAGCCGTTTCCCGGTACATCTCATTGGGAAAAACTTATACCGGACGGTAAGTGATGCCACTCGATGACTTTCTCGACAAGATTAAACGTGACCGCGATCTCAAGTTGCCGTTAACCCATCACGAACGGCTTCCTGCCCATAAGCCTCATTTCATGGACACAAAAACAGTTGTGCCTCGTCAACTGACACTCGCACTGAAGAAGCTTGGCATTGACAGCCTTTACAGTCATCAAGCCGAAACAATTGATCTGTCCGAGCAGGGGCACAACAGTGTTGTAATCACCCCGACAGCAAGCGGTAAAAGTCTGATATATAACCTCTCTGTCATCACCGATCTGCTTAAAAATGAAGGTGGGCATGCCCTCTACCTGTTCCCGTTGAAAGCTTTAGCACAGGATCAGGCAGCCAAGCTAAAAAAACTGCTCTCTATTGCTGGACTGGACGACAAGATCACTGTTGACATATATGACGGAGACACTCCCACGAGAGTACGCACTCAATTGAGGAAATCACCTCCTTCAATCGTTATCACCAATCCAGATATGCTTCACCTTGCGATCATGGCATATCACAACAGTTGGGAGAAGATGCTAAGGAATTTGCGATTTGTGATAATTGATGAGCTTCACATTTATCGTGGTGTGTTCGGCAGTCACATCCTGCACATCCTTCAACGTCTCAATCGTCTGTGTGAGCATTACGGGACGCGACCAAAGTACATAGCGACCTCTGCTACCATTGCCTCTGCGAGAGAACTTGCCGAAACGTTGACAGGACAGCCGTTCAAACTAATCGAGTTATCTGGTGCTCCGGTTAATCCTCGTCATTTCCTGTTTTTTCGCCCTGAAATCAGTTATCTCGGATTCTCGTTGAAGCTGTTTGCGGAGGCGTTGAATTCAGGCTTAAAGGCAATTGCATTCACTAAAGCTCGTCGAACTACAGAGCTACTCCACAGTTGGCTAAAACAGACCTACCCGCATCTTGAGAAAAAGGTGAGTTCATATCGTGCCGGATTTCTGATAGAAGAGCGACGCACGATTGAACGACAGTTGATTGATGGGAAATTGAATGGAGTTATATCCACATCTGCACTTGAGCTGGGGATTGACATCGGTGGGCTTGATGTCTGTGTGTTGGTCGGTTATCCCGGAACTATCGCTACTACATGGCAACGGGCAGGTCGCGTTGGACGTGGGAATATGCCTTCAGCAATCTGTCTTGTTGCAGGTCAGGATCAACTCGATCAATATTTCACATCTTCACCATCAGATTTCTTTGCGAGGTCTGTGGAGAAAGCGATTGTTGATCCGGCAAACGAAGAAATCGCACGACCGCACGTTCTATGTGCTGCTCAGGAGCTGCCAATCAGTGACGATGATCCGTTGTGGAACAACGATGATCTGAAACCGGTAATCAATAACCTGGTCAGTGATGGCAAGTTGCTGCAATCGGCGTCAGGTGACCGTTTATTCTCAGCCACAAACCGACCGCAGAGATTAATCAACATTCGGTCCGGCGGTGCGCAGTACACTATTGAACTTGAGGGAAGTGATCGCTCTCTCGGCTCCATCAGTGGACGAGCGGTTTATTCTGAGTGTCATCCGGGTGCAATATACCTGCACCGCGGCAAGAGGTTTATCGTCAAGGAGTTGGATGTTCAGGGTAGGCGGGTGACTGTCGAACCTAACGATGCACCGTACTACACATTGGCGATGTTTGACAAGGAGACAGAGATTCTCGAGCATCTCAAAAAGCGTAAGCTCAAAGGTGGGGAGGTTGAATTGGCACGCTTGCGAGTGACGGAACAATTGGTCGGTTACCAAAAGAGACGGTTGCAATCACAGAGTATCATCTCTCGTCACGATCTCGATTTTCCACCTGAGGCATACGAAACTATCGGCGTGGTAATCTCGATCCCGGAGGGTACGGCTCTTCTATGTGGTGAAAACGGTGACGATTTCCGTGGTGGGATTCACGGAGTTGAGCATGCGATGCTGGGACTCGCTCCGCTTTTTGCCATGTGTGACAGAAACGATATGGGTGGATACTCGCAACTGCTTCATCCGCAGGTAAAGACTCCGACGGTGTTCATGTATGACGCTCAACCGGGAGGAATCGGGTTGTCTGCGCGTCTGTTCGAGATGTTTCCGGAACTTGTTAAGAAGACATTAAGGTTGATCACTGGCTGCAATTGCGATTATGGTTGTCCGTCATGCATCCACTCACCCAAATGCGGCAGTGGGAATGTGCCTCTTGACAAGCCTGCAGCAGTTACCACATTGAAAGTGTTGGCAGGTTTATTGGAAGCTCCGAAGATTGTAAAACCAATGTCATCAAAGGTCGAGGTGAAAGATGTGGAACCCTCATCTAATCAGCACAAAAATGGAGAATCTTCTATGGATATAAAACTCCCGCCGTTTCCAAAACCTGTCCCCACACCTGATACATGGCGTTCCGACAAAACCGGTGTGGTGTTCGACATTGAGACTCGGCGCAGTGCTGATGAGGTTGGTGGATGGGGGAATATATCAAAGATGGGAGTGGCTTGCATTTCAGCTTACCGTTTCCCGCAGAATGAGTGGTTGGACTTTACCGAAGAGACCGTACAGGATGCAATCGAGCTGCTCAAAGAATCTGATCTGGTGATCGGATTCAATTCGATTCGGTTTGACTACACGGTGCTAACAGGATATAGTGATTTTGATTTCAACAGTTTACCAAGTTATGACATAATGGGTGAGATACAGAAAGTACTCGGGCATCGGCTGAGCCTGAATGCTGTGGGATCGGCTACATTGGGGGCAAAGAAGACTGCGGACGGTTTGCAGTCGTTGCGGTGGTGGAAGGAGGGCAAGTTAGACAAGATCATCCAGTACTGCCGTTATGACGTGGAGATCACCCGCGACCTGTTCTACTACCTGCTGGAAAACGGTTATCTGCTGTTTGAACGGAAGGGGCTCGGGCTGGTACGCGCACCTGTCAGGATTCCTGAACTGTAGGATTACACCGCTGTCAACCCGCCGCGGTTGACAGTTGTGCCCACATAATATTAATGATTAGGCTGTCAGGTACGGCGACCTGACAGCGATTTTGTTTCGTGCTCTTCGCGCCCTTCGTGGTAATAAAATAGATGCTGTTGACAACGGGAACAAATTTTCGTATAATACGGCTTCGCTGGCTATGGAGGATTAGCCTAATTGGTAAGGCAGCGGTCTTGAAAACCGCCGGGCTTTGCCCTTGGGGGTTCGAGTCCCTCATCCTCCGCCAATGTTAATTAAAAGGTTACGATTGCTGTCGTAACCTTTTTCTATTTTAATTTCAACTAATGGTACACTTATACAAATGATTTGAGAGTGTCAACTTTGTAGTGATATGTGTGATTTTGCCATAAAAAGGAATAACAATGGACAAAACGACAATTAAGGGCATCGCATTTGGGTCAGTTTACACTGACGACATTGCCACTGCGTACAAGTTTTACAGCGAAGTGCTCGGATTGAAGAAGCAGTTCGACATGGGGGATCAAGCCTGTTGGTTTGAGCTGCTGGATGACAGTGGTCTGTATTTGCAGGGCGGGAATAGCAAGCGTGACTATGCGATGGAAACCATGCGGACAGCATTTGTGTTCAATGTTCCTTCAGCATCAGCGATGTATGAAAAGCTCCGCGAGGCTGGTGTCAAGTTCATACACGATGAACCGATAGAGATGGGTCCCGGAAATTACTGGTTCATGTTCTATGACCCATCGGGGAATATTTTGGAAGTGCTTGGGGATAAGTGATGAGTTAATGTCATTTCTGGTCGGCCTGTTTAGCTTTGATCGCTTCAGCTTTTTGAAACTGAACTTTTGCCTCTCCTTCATGCCCGGATTCCTCTAACATTTTAGCATAATTCATAATACCGGTTACTAAATTCGGATTATTCGGTGATACTGTTTCAAGTATCTGGATGGTTCGTTGGTAATACGGTTCCGCTTTGTCATAAAGACCTTGTTTACTATATAGAGATGCTAGATTATTCATGCTGGTTGCTACGGAAGGATGCTGGATTCCGAGTGCATCTTTACGAATTTTAAGAGCTCTTTTAACTAAAGGTTCCGCTTTGTCATAATGTCCTTGACTATCGTAAAGTCCTGCCAGATTATTCAGGCTGGTGGCAACGTCAGGATGTTGCTCGCCAAGTACTGACTTACGAATTTCCAGTGCCCGTTCATACAACGGTTCCGCTTTGTCATAAAGTCCTTGACGATAGTAAAGTAATGCCAGATTATTCAGGTCTGTAGCCAATGATGGATGATTTGCTCCAAGTGCTTTCTCATCAATTTCCAGTGCCCGTTCATACAACGGTTCCGCTTTGTCATAAAGTCCTTGACGATAGTAAAGTCCTGCCAGATTATTCAGGCTGGTGGCAACCTCTTCGTGATCCGATCCGAATCTGTTCTCGCTGATCTTAAGTGATCTCTTTGCTAACGGAACACCGGCTTCATACTCACCTGCTTGATTCGATACCTTCGTCGTTACATTCAACCAGTATAGATCATCCGGCTTGAAATGCAACAGCTTCCGGAACCATTCCGCCGCTTCAACATAACATCCGTCATAATACTCCGTCAAACCACGGGTTTCATATATCTTTATCAGCTCCTTTTCCTTACTCTTCTCAGCTTCATCAAGCAGACCACGAGCCTTCTCTAAATCCTTACCGGCAATTGCTTTCAAAGCTCTGGAGTATGAATCTGCATCGTTGGGGATTTTCTCGGCTAACTCACGGGCATGTTCGGTTGGTTCGGGCTTAGGGATGAGAGTTAAGCTTTGATCAGGTAAACTTGGGTGCTGATATGAATGAGTTCCCCCATCTTTCGTAACAATTTTATAACCTATAATGGACTGTTGAAGTTCTTTCTCCAATGCTTCATTGATTCCAGACTGTCTCTTCTTTTGGAACAGGGGTTTCAGTGCAATTACACCAGCCACTGCAGCAATGATGGTCGCAATTCCAATTGCTATCTCCATTTTCCCTTCTCATTTAGTAATTGTCGCATATACAGGCTACAAAACTTATTCAATTAATGCAAGGTATAAAGCCAGTCATCCCATCTTCCCCCCTATCTCACAAGAACTCGCCTCTATCGTTGCAATCTGACTCCATTTGACCAACATATATAATTCCGCAATGTTTCACACGAGTACAAGTAACCCATGCCACATGCAAAGCAAGATTCAAAATAGATTTAACAGATTCTTAACTACCAAGGCACAAAAATAC
>CAZVKN010000003.1:64527-97744 GCA_964627035.1 uncultured bacterium
TAATAAAACCGGTTTCATATTCTTCTTGGTGACTTGGCGTCTTGGTGGTTCAAAACAATCTCTAAATTCTCGTTATAGATTTAACAGATTCTTAACTACCAGGGCACAAAAATACTAATAAAACCGGTTTCATATTCTTCTTGGTGACTTGGCGTCTTGGTGGTTCAAAATATTCTCTAAATTCTCGTTCCGTCACACTTCGTCACAGCTTCGTCACCACTTCAAACGCAACACCACAAAGGGATTCAGGCGATTTTGTGACGAAGTGACGATAAAACCTACCCCATCCAAGAATGAATGGAGGCATGACATCTATTCAGTTCAACGCACACTCCTATTACCTCTATCTCACAACATCTCATCCCTATCCCCCCAATCTCACCCCATTTGACCAACATTAATGTTTCTGGTTCGTTTTTCATTTATACAAGGGGAAAGGTAGATGGAGCTACCGGCTTTCCTTGTTAAACAAGAAAAAAACAAAAAATATTAAATCTGTTCATACAGAAAAAAAGGAAAATAATAATGGCACACGAATTACCACCTCTCGATTATCCGTACGATGCGCTGGAACCGCACATGGATGAGAAAACGCTGCACCTGCACCACGACCTCCACCACGCAGGTTACGTCGCAGGACTGAACAACGCCGAAGCCAAGCTCGCCGAAGCGAGAGAAGCAGGCGACTTTGCGATGGTCAAGCATTGGTCACGTGAAATGGCTTTCCACGGCTCGGGACACATCCTTCACTCCATATTTTGGAAAAACCTCGGTCCGAACGGTGGCGGAGAACCGACCGGAGCACTCGCAGAAGCAATCAACCGTGACTTCGGTTCATTCGAGGCATTCAAGGGTCAGTTCATAGCCGCAGCAAACCAAGTCGAAGGATCCGGCTGGGCGATTCTCGGATGCGACTGCAACAACGACAACAAGCTGGTGATCCTGCAGGCTGAGAAGCATCAGAATCTGACTCAATGGGGCATCACCCCGCTGTTGGTCTGCGATGAGTGGGAGCACACCTATTACCTGAAGTATCAGAACCGCCGCCCGGAATGGACTGCTGCATTCTTCAACATCATCAACTGGGATGATGTGGCAGAACGCTATAACGGCTGCTGCTAAGCACTATTTTTTAATACGTATGGGGACACAAGGTTTCTGTTTAACTTTGTGTCCCTCATTTTAGGTTGACGATACGTTCAGGGACGTTTGAAACGACAATTAAATCTTGATGACAGGTGTTTTTAACCGTATATTGCTTTGATATTTATTTGACCATAACAAGTACAGGAACGGGTGACCGTATCACCATATATGCAAGACCCACAAGCAATATTCGAGAAACTTCGTCGCGTTGATCCGACTTATTATACTAAGGATCTTTGTCAAGATATAGCTGTGAAGCTTGATCGCATCGCAGAGCTGAAACAGAAGCATAATGCGGTCATTCTGGCTCATAATTACCAGCGACCCGAAATCTTTGAAATAGCCGATTTTGTAGGTGACTCACTCGGTCTGTCTCTGCAAGCCGGTGATGTTACCGATGCGGATGTGATCATATTCTGCGGGGTTCACTTTATGGCTGAGACTGCTAAGGTGGTTTCACCGAACAAGAAGGTAATCCTGCCGAATCTCGAAGCGGGTTGTTCGCTGGCGGATACTGCGGATGAGATCAACCTGAAAGATCGGATTGATGAACTGAAAGCAGAAGATCCTGATCTCGGTGTCGTCTGCTATGTGAACACAACCGCAGCGGTCAAGGCACTTTGTGATTCGTGTTGCACTTCATCGAATGCAATTGAGGTCACACGAGCGATGCCGAACAGACGTATCTTGTTTGTACCGGATCAGAATCTAGCGCGTCATGTTGCCGATAATGTTCCTGAAAAGGAGATCATCCCGTGGGACGGGTACTGCTACGTACATCAGGAGCTTGAACCTGTCAACATTGAGGAGATCAAGCGACAATATCCTCATATAAAGGTGATGGTTCACCCTGAATGTCGGGACGATGTGATCCGGCTTGCCGATGAGGTGTCGTCAACATCGGGAATGGTTGAATACGCCAAGCAGAGCGATGCCATGCAATTTCTTGCTGTTACGGAGTGTGGATTGTCAGATTTGCTGACGATTGAAGTGCCGGATAAGGAGTTCTTTCGTGCCTGTAAGATTTGCAGTTTTATGAAGATGATCACAATTGAAGAAACACTCCGATCACTCGAAGAACTTGAACCGGAGATAATATTACCGGAGGACGTCCGCTGTGGAGCTGAAAGATCCATCCGCCGGATGTTTGAATTGACCATTCCGGATAAAATGCCGGTAGCATTGGCTTTATAAACGGTAGGGGCGTGATGAATCACGCCCGTTATGCAGTCGGACACAGTGAAAGGGCTTGATAAATCAAGCCCCTACTAATTAATCATAATGAATTTTGAGCAATAAATGAACCGTACATTAACTATTGACAATCTCCACGTATCGGTAGCGGGTATTGAGATATTAAAAGGACTGACGCTGACCGTTCCGGCTGGTGAAATTCATGCAATTATGGGACCGAACGGATCGGGAAAATCTACGCTGGCTAACAGCCTGATGGGACACCCGAATTTTGAAGTCACCGACGGCAGTGTGACGTATGGAGATGTAAATTTATTAGACCTTTCACCCGATGAACGCGCAAAAGAGGGCATATTCCTCGCATTTCAGTATCCCCATGAAATTCCCGGGGTAAGAATGCAGGACTTCTTACGTACTTCAACCATTGCAGTACATGAGAAGAATATATCACTTGCAGAATTTGCGGATAAATTAGATGAATCAATGGAGATCCTTCAGATAGACAAATCGTACCTGACACGCTATCTGAACGACGGTTTCTCCGGTGGTGAGAAGAAGCGCGCTGAAGTGCTGCAGATGCTGATGCTGGAGCCGAAACTCGCAATTCTGGATGAAACCGATTCAGGTTTGGACATTGATGCGTTGCGGATTGCATCGAAAGGTGTTAACACATTGCGTGGTGATAGTTTTAGTGCATTGGTGATAACACATTACCAGAGAATTCTGAAATACATTGAACCGGATGTTGTTCACATCCTGTACAAAGGCAAGATTGCACATTCCGGTGGTAAAGAGTTGGCTGAAGAACTTGAAGTAAAAGGCTATGAGATGCTGAAGGGTGAGGGTGTATGGGCGGGATAGTTTGATTGAGTAATTGAGTAATTTGGGATTGATCATGAGCGGGACATGTATGATAACTTCATTTAATATCGGAGAACAATATGCCAAAGACTGGCATTGACATAGATTTAAGCAATTACAAGTACGATTTCCGTGTGCCGGAGAAGTTTCTCTACCGCACGGATAGAGGTTTAACCTCAAAAATTGTTGATGAGATTTCAGAGCAGAAGAATGAGCCTGAATGGATGCTCAAGTATAGACACGATGCATTGGAGTGGTTTTTTCGCAAACCGATGCCGAGCTTCGGACCGGATCTTTCAGGTGTACATTTTGATGATCTTACTTATTACCTCAAACCGATTGAGAAAACAGAAAAATCATGGGAAGAAGTGCCGGATGAGATTCGTGATACATTCGATAAACTCGGAATTCCCCAAGCAGAACAAAAATATCTGGCGGGAGTTGGTGCACAATTCGAGTCGGAAGTTGTGTATCACAATCTGAAGGAGGAGTGGGAGAAACAGGGAGTAATCTTCCTCGATTGCGATACCGGACTCAGAGAACATCCTGAGATATTTAACCAATATTTCGGAAAAGTAATTCCTTCCGGCGATAATAAATTTGCCGCACTCAATAGTGCAGTTTGGTCAGGTGGTAGTTTTGTTTACATCCCTGCCGGTGTGAAAGTTGACATTCCTTTACAAGCATACTTCCGCATCAACGCAGAGCGAATGGGACAGTTTGAGCGAACACTCATCGTTGCCGAGGAAGGCAGCTTTGTACACTATGTAGAAGGATGCACGGCTCCGGTATATACAGATTCATCACTACATTCTGCGGTAGTTGAAATTATCGCAAAACCAGGTGCCCGAGTTCGATATACGACCATTCAAAACTGGTCGAACAATGTTTACAACCTCGTTACCAAGCGTGCAATGGCTTATGAAGGGGCAACGGTTGAGTGGGTTGACTGCAATCTCGGTTCGAAAGTAACTATGAAGTTTCCCGGAGTATATTTGATGGGTCCGGGGGCTCATGCAGAGATTCTGTCAATGGCATACGGTGGACGTGGACAGCATACAGAGGCAGGTTCAAAAATTATTCACGCGGCTCCATATACTACTTCCAATATCGTCTCAAAATCAATCAGCCAATACGACGGACGCACCAGTTACCGTGGGTTAATTGAGGTTATGCCCGGTGCCCGGAGTGTCAAGGCTAATGTTGTCTGCGATGCATTGCTTTTGGATAGAGAAGCTCGTAGTGATACATACCCTTACAACGAGATTCACGAAGATCACTGTCAGGTCAGTCACGAAGCATCTGTCAGCAAAGTATCTGACGAGCAGCTATTCTATCTGATGTCTCGCGGGATCAAGGAGGATGAAGCGTTAGCGATGATCATCCGAGGATTTATTGATCCTGTGGTCAAGGAGTTACCGATGGAGTACGCTCTTGAGATGAATCGTTTGATTGAGTTGCAGATGGAGGGATCGGTAGGATAAAGTTCAGAGTTCACGCTTCAGCGTGTCTCTTGTTATAGGAAGCCCAACCTTAAGATTGGACTCATAACTACATGACGGAGGTTACCAATGTCATTGCTACTATGGCTTGCACTTTACCTTGTAATTTTACTTTTCTGTCTATGGTTGATCCGTTGGGGAGGTGCTGATTTATTAGGAAGGGAGTATTTGTCAATTTTCTTGATCTCGCATAGAGCGCCGACTTGGGGATCTGAAGGAATTAAGCTTTTTGCATGGCTAACGCTGGTGGCACATACAATTTGGTTCTTGATAGGCGTCTTTAAACCTGATACAAGATATTTATTCTTTTGAGTAAGAAATTAGTAACTCCTTATGATCAGAGCAACACAAAATGGTTAATAATTGGATTATTAAATCCAGAGGCAATATTTTGACACTTTGGCATATATTCTAGTTATGAAGCAAACTTAGGTTATCT
This sequence comes from uncultured bacterium, assembly GCA_964627035.1. GTDB lineage: Bacteria > Electryoneota > AABM5-125-24 > Hatepunaeales > Hatepunaeaceae > CAZVKN01. The sequence continues at coordinate 69,670 of CAZVKN010000003.1, forward strand.
AACACGCATTATTAGTTTTTTTAATATCCCCGGTTAATTTAATACTGGACTACAAGTATAACATTATTCGACAACAATGACAGGCACATTATTAGATTGGAATATAAAATCGGCTAATCGCATCTCTCACGGTTTGGGGGAACCAATAGAGTTGAAAGAGAAGCGTCGTGAAGCCGTTGGGCAATTAGAAAACACACGCTGGTCCCATCAATTTGAGGAACCGTGGCGACGCACAGATCCCTCTGTTATAGGACAGAAACAATTTCAATTGTGGGACAACAGTCAGGACATGGCACCGGAAGAGGAAGACACAGTAACCCCGGCATGTTGCTCGTGGTATCACCTCCACAACGGTCGTCCGCTGAACACTATGATGATCGCAGAACATCTCGATTTCAGCCGGGTGTTCGGATCCCTGTTCGGCAGTCTTGGCGACGCATTTGGGCGAAACGGTAATCCCCACATAGCATCCCACATACTGTCAATTCCGTCCGACGATCAGGACATGGCGATCCGTCTAAGCAATACAGCTTTCTATCAGGGCGGATTTTACTTGTCCATGCCTGAACGGATAATCGCCTCAAGACCGATCTGGGTACGACACACCGCCGACACACCCAATGGTGCTCTGTTTCCGCTGAATGTAATTCACCTCGAACGGAGCAGTGAAGCAACTATAATGCTTGAAAATATCGTACATGGACAGGAATCATCATGGTTTAATAGCCTGACATCGGTCGAGCTGGAGCAGGATGCGTTGCTGAACATAACGCTCATCAACCAGACTGCACCTGCATGTCGGTTCTATGACAATTTACAGATCAAACTTGGCAAGAATGCCAGATGTAACGTAACCTGGGCTGATTTGACCGAGGGTTGGGCAGTCGTGCGCCGAGAGATTGATCTGACAGGATCAGGCGGGGAGGTTGATCTGCGCGGTGTACATGTAGGACGAGACGACAGTCATTACGATCTGCGGACTCTGCAGGATCATCCGGCACCGAACAGTTGTTCTGATTTGAAGTATAAAACGGCAATGTTCGGTAGATCAAAATCTATTTTTCAGGGATTGATCAATGTTCATCCGACTGCAGCGAATGCTAACGCATATCAGTTGAATCGAAACCTTCTGATGTCAAATGATGCAACCACAGACACTATTCCGATGCTGGAGATATTGGTTGATGAAGTGAAATGTACACACGGTGCATCAGCAGGCAAGATTGACCCTGAGGCTCTGTTCTATCTGATGAGTCGGGGAATATCAGAAGAGGATGCTACTGAACTGCTGATCGAGGGTTTTCTTGGAGAAATAGGAGACAAGCTCGCCGAAGGTGCAATCAAGAACTACTGGTTGAATCGAGTGTTTGAAGTGACAAAGAATGCGTTGAACAATGGGGGGATAGGATAGTGAGCAGTAACTTTCACCCTATAGGTTCTGTTGACGATTTCAAGATTGGAAGTGCCAAGCGGATTGTGATAAACGATACTGCTATTGCCGTATATAGACTTGAGGACGGATTCCATGCTACCGACGATTTGTGCCCGCACATGAAGGCATCGTTAGCCTACGGTAAAATTGATAATCACGTTGTCGCCTGCCCGCGTCATGGAGCAAAATTTGACATTAAGACAGGTCATGTTTTGTCCTTGCCGTCAGTTCACGGTGTACGCTCTTATGCTGTGAAAGTTGAAGGTAACCAAATTCTTGTGAGTGATAAGCCAATCGAAGAGAAAACACCCGAAATGCTAAGGTTTGACTGAATGATCGATGTAAAACGAATTCGGGAAGACTTCCCAATATTATCATCAAAGGTTGATCAGCAACCTCTGATCTATCTTGATAATGCTGCTTCGACGCAAAAACCGAAGCATGTAATTGATGCGATAACCGATTTTTATTCAAATTCCTATTCAAATGTTCACCGCAGCCCTCACCGTCTCGGTGCGGACGCAACAGATATGTTTGAAGGTGCAAGAGTCAAGGTTGGAAATTTCCTTAATGCAAACGAATCTGATGAGGTTGTATTCACACGAGGTACTACCGAATCAATCAATATACTGGCAGGTATCGCAGCACAGCAGATGCTGCAACCGGATGATGTAATACTGCTAACCTTGTCAGAACACCATTCCAACCTCATTCCCTGGCAGATGGCAGCGGCACGGGTAGGCGCAAAGCTTGAGTTTGTACGGTTGCTTAAGGATGGATCGTTTGACATTGAACGTTTGAAGGACAACTGGAATCCGAAGACAAAAATCTTTGCTTTCCAACACGCTTCAAATGTTATGGGTACGGTTCATCCTGCCAAAGAGCTGTGTACACTGGCACAGGAACATGGCGTGGTGACCGTTATTGACGGGGCACAGTCTGTACCTCACATGAAGGTTGACGTTCAGGACATCGGATGCGATTTTTACGCATTCTCCGCACACAAGATGTGTGGTCCGACGGGGATCGGGGCACTTTGGGGTAAGCGTGAGATGCTGGAAAGATTCGATCCGATCTTCGGCGGCGGTGAGATGATCAACAAAGTTGATCTGGAGAATGCCTCTTACAACGTAATCCCGTATAAATATGAGCCGGGAACTCCGAACATTGCCGGTGTAATTGGAATGGGTGCTGCAATTGATTATCTTACGGCGGTCGATTTAGACGAAATTGAGCACTACGTGGATGATCTTGCAACCTACGCCGTTGAGAGGTTGGCTGAAGTGCCTGGCATCACGCTGTACGGTCCTTCGAGAGGTCGAACCGGTGCAGTATCATTCTGGCTTGATAAGATTCATCCCCACGATGTGGCATCTGTGCTGGACATGAACAGGATTTGCATCCGTGCGGGTCATCACTGTGCAGAGCCGCTCATGCATTGGTTGAATGTGCCGGCAACAGCGCGAGCCAGTTTTTACTTTTACAATACGCGAGAAGAGGTTGATACACTTGTGACATCACTGCAGGAAGCATACGAGGTAATGGGCTATGTCAATCAGTGATATTTTCAGCACGGTTCTGCTCGATCATTACCACCATCCTCGTCAGCATGGTGAGATGGAGGATGCAGATATAAGCATGGACGGTGCCAACCCACTTTGTGGTGATGAGATCCAGCTTCATGTCAAAGCTGAGGGTAATGAAGTAAAGGACATTAGCTTCACAGGAACATCCTGTGCAATCTGCACAGCTTCAACATCTATGTTCTGTGAAAAAGCGGTTGGCAGCAGTTTTGAAGATCTTGACAAGCTGCGGGAAACGGTTCACGATATGCTTCACGGCGATGATCTAACGAAAGAAGATCGATACCGTCTCGGCGATGCATTAGCACTTGAAGGCGTGTCAAAGCTTCCCGTTCGGGTCAAGTGCGCACTGCTTGTATATGAAACTTGGGCATTGATAGCAGAAAAGTTAAAATAATGTCATTCTGGACTTGATCCAGAATCTATATTCGGGGTGTGGCGCAGTCCGGTAGCGCACCTGCTTTGGGAGCAGGGGGTCGTCGGTTCAAATCCGGCCACCCCGACAAAAGAATCGTAAGCTGAAAGCCTCTTCCATCATATATATGGAAGTGGCTTTTTCTTTACGACCGAACACGCTAAGGAGCATAATGTTTCTTCCCACAACACGATCTGAGCTTAACGAACTTGGATGGGATAATCTGGATATTATCCTTATTACCGGAGACACTTATATAGATAGTTCCTACATCGGTGTCTCGGTGATTGGAAAGGTACTGACAGATGCCGGATATCGTGTCGGAATAATTGCTCAACCTGATGTCAACTCAAAAGTTGACATCACTCGTCTTGGTGAACCGAAGCTATTGTGGGGTATCACTGCTGGATGTGTTGATTCTATGGTCGCAAATTATACAGCGACCCGCAAGAGACGTAAAAACGATGATTATACCCCTGGAGTGATAAACAACCGTCGTCCTGATCGTGCAACGATTGTATATGCTAACCTCATACGAAGATATTTTAAGAATACAAAACCTATAGTCCTCGGTGGAATCGAAGCCAGCCTCCGGCGCATAGCACATTATGACTACTGGTCAGATAAAATACGTAAGTCTATCCTTTTCGATGCTAAAGCCGACTACCTGGTCTATGGAATGGGTGAAAGTGCAATTTTAGAGCTCGCCGAATGTTTACGCCATGGCAAAGACCCATCTGATCTCAAGGGACTATGTTACATATCAAAAGAACCTCGTGCAGGATACATTGAGCAGCCATCATTCAATGAAGTTAAGAGCAATAGTAGTGCATTCATCGAGATGTTTCGCACCTTTGATAACAATTCCGATCCGATTTCAGCCGATGGATTGTACCAAAAGCATGATGCTCGCTACTTGGTGCAAAATCCACCGGCAGAAAATGCCACATCCGAATATTTAGACCGTGTTTATGAATTAGACTACGAAGATGACGTTCACCCTTATTACAAGTCTAATGGTGAAGTACGTGCTCTCGATACAATTCGCTTTTCCATTACTACACATCGCGGCTGTTATGGTAAGTGTAATTTCTGTGCAATTTCCAGCCACCAAGGAACGACCGTCATCAGCCGCAGTGAAGAATCTATTGTAGCAGAGGCAACACGCTTTACACAACATCCCAAATTTAAAGGCATAATCAAGGATGTCGGTGGTCCAACGGCAAACATGTATGGATTTGAATGTGCTTTGAAATTAAAGGAAGGATGCTGTAAAGATAAACTGTGTCTCTTCCCAACGGTGTGCAAACCAATGAAACCGGATCATAAGAGGCAGATTGACCTGCTTAGGAAATTGCGCCGTATCAAAGGCGTAAGAAAACTGTTCATCGCATCTGGAATAAGGCATGATCTTGCACTGGCTGATAAAAAGCATGGATACTCATATATTAAAGAGGTGGTCACTCATCATGTTTCCGGTCAGATGAAACTCGCTCCGGAGCATTCTGATGAAAAAGTCCTTGCACACATGGGAAAGCCGGGAACGGAATCCTTACTGCGCTTCAGGAAACTGTTCAATGAAATTTCACGCAGTATAGGGAAAAAACAGTTTCTGACATATTACATTATTGCAGCACATCCGGGTTGCAGCGAGAAGGAGATGTTATCTTTAAGAGGCTTCTTAAAAACTAACCTAAAAATACTGCCTGAACAGGTTCAGGTATTCACGCCACTCCCTTCAACTTGGTCAGCGGTGATGTATTATACAGGCATTGATCCCTTCTCCGGTGGGCAAATTGTAGTCGAGAAAGATAATTACCGGAAAGAAAAGCAAAAACGGATTATTACCGGATAACCATGATCGAAATGCCATCCACCTTGAAGTTAATATTTGACGGATAACCCATCATGGAATAAAGATATCCTTTAGATCGAATATTCTGCTATCGTTCAAACCGAAGCCAATCGTAATCCCAAAATGCGGCTGCCCTCTGCCGTATTGATTGTGCGTGAACCACAGAGCAACAGAGGATTTGCTTTTAACGACTACGGAGATCAATCCACCGACAACGATTCCACTTCCGAAAATATTGGAGAGCTGTTTTCTGACTCTGTTATAATAAGTGTAACCAAGATATGTCTGCATGTGATAGGATGAAATCAACCAGATTGACCCTCCAACATAGTTTGCTGCCAAACCGGCATTGATATTGCTTGGTCCGGCTCTGTGTCTCAGGGAATTGGCAACATGATTGCTAATGTTGAACCGATTAAATCTGTACAGTTCTTTCTCCCATCGTAGAAAACCTGTAATTCCGGTTAACCCTTCATCATCGTAGTTCAGGTCAATCTCCTCAATATTTCTAATCTTATGATAGCTGTTCTGAATAGCACTTCCACCGAAATTTCCGCTTAAAACGATTCCAACACCATATTGAAGTTTACCGAAAGAAAACGGTTTCACCTGTGACAATCGAATCGTTAGAAGATCAGTACGGTAACCTGCTTCCCGATCAGTCAGAACAGATAGGTAACTGTCCAGCAACCAATGAATACTATTCCATTCCGAGGCAACCTGTAACCAAAAAGAAGCAGTGACATAATCATCCTTGCCGATCTTCATAAAATCACTCAATGATTTTTCATAGTCAAAGTTGTCATTCCAATAGGCAAAAGTAAATTGAAAATCAGGACGGTCACCGACGCTACTTGTGTCTTCCAGGGTCTCCATCGAAGAGACAAGGCTATGTAAACATAGCAGAGTAATGAAGCTTTTGAGGATAGTATTCAAGAATTTGATACTCAAATAATTGGTTTTACACCTATAGGTATATCATCAATTTAGCAGGAAGTTGTGGACATATCAAGTTGAGAATTTTCCCTAATGTTGTCATTCGGACTTGATCCGGAATCCAGATATACCGCTGTCATGCCTCCGTGCTTGACAGCTATATGCCAGATATTACGTAAGTTAAGTGTCAGCCACGGCGGGCTGACACCGTATGTTCTCCATTCTCGGACAGACTGCTTGATCCGGAATCCAGATAATGTAAGACCAAATTTACTCTGTTATCAATTTCGGTCTATGATCCATAGCGTAATGGTCACACAATGGTTAGATTACCATCAAACAGATTTACATCAATCTAATTCGGAGCAGCAGTGAGACAGTCGTGGGATGAGTATTTCTTTCAGATTGCACAAGTGGTCGCAGGACGTGGATCGTGTGACAGATTGCGGGTTGGGTGCGTGCTGGTCGGCGACAAGCGGATTATCGCCACAGGATATAACGGCTCAATACCTGGTGCCCCTCATTGCGATGACGTCGGTCATCAGCTCCTGAACGGTCACTGTGTCCGCACCATTCACGCTGAGATAAATGCCATAGCCAACGCTGCCAAAATGGGAGTCAGCACCCGCGGGACAACGGCTTATGTCACTCACACACCCTGTTATAGCTGCTTTAAAGCTCTCGTATCCGCCGGAGTTAAAGAGATCCGTGCTCTGATGGAATATGAGAATGCTTATACGACTTATCCTTCCTCTGTTCAGCAGGATATTGATAATAATGGGATAAAAGTTCCGAAAGAGTTGTACAACAAGTTGAAGGAACTTGGCGGTTAGTTGTAATTTTGTAGTCGTGGTTGTCTCAACCGCGATGTCGGACTTGGGACAAGCCCGACTACAGATCATTTAATCAATACTCTTAATTGTGTAACAGATTGGTGGCAATTTTAGCAATTTGGCGTGCAGGGCTGTCATCCGTTTCGGAGTGAGTTGTAAGCTTGTTTTTTACTTCTCTAAGTTCCAGTATCTGTTCACTTCGTTCATCAGACTCTGAAAGAAGTCGCTCAAGTGCTGCTGCAAGGTTATATGGCGTCAGGTTGTTCTGTAAAACTTCCGGCACAATTCCTTTTTCAGCGACAATGTTTACCAGTGCAATTCTCTCCAGCTTGATCATCCTCTTGATCAGATGATAATTCAGCCAAGAAGTATGATATACGACCACTTGTGGAGTACTTAGAAGTGCTGCTTCCAAAGTTGCCGTTCCTGAACAGACGGTAGCAGCAGTTGCGCATGAGAGCAGTTTGCGGCTGTCATTCCATAGTATAATATTAGTTTCGTCGCTTATGATTGAGCGATAAAGCCCTTCATCCAATCCCGGAGCCTTACCTACACCGACTTGGAGATTCTTATGCTTGGATTGAAGACTGCGCGCTGCTTCAAGCATTATCGGCAGATGCACGAGCATAGTTTGACGACGGCTTCCGGGAAGAAGTGCAAGCAGTTTTTTATCACCCGCATATTGATTCTGTTGAGCAGGCTTTTCAGGTGACATATATTCGTGCAACTCCTCAATTAACGGATGCCCAACGAACGTTGTTGTAACAGAATTCTCAAACAGTGGCACTTCAAACGGAAAAACGACAGCAAGATGATCTACAACTCCCTGCATCTTCTTGATACGTCCTTTGCGCCAAGCCCAAACCTGCGGAGCAATATAGCACAGAACTTTTGGTGGGTTAGGGAGTGATTTCAATGCTTTTGCAAGATTCAGATTGAATCCGGGATAGTCAACGAGGATTGCAAGTCGAACTTGGTTTTCCTTCACTCGCTTTATGATACTCTTTTTCAATCGGGACAGTCTCGGTAGCAGCTTTGGTATCTGGCTGAAACCCATCACCGCCAGATCGTTAACTTCTGCAAGCAACTCAACGGATTCTGCCCGCATCTGCTCACCACCTGCACCGAAAAATGTGAGTTCAGAATTGAGCTTCTTCAGTTCACGAACCACCGGAGCAGCATGTATGTCACCCGACACCTCTCCGGCAACAATCAATATTTCCTGTGGATTGCTCACTTGGGCTTATTAACCGCAAACAACACAACATTTCCGGAAGCGTTGGGATCAAAATCGTTCCGAAGAATGTTCGACGCAATTTCGAGATCCGACCATCCTCCTTGAACAAGCAACATTCCGACATCATCAGCACTCCATGGACGCAAAGTTGTACTAATCCATTCGGATTTCCATGAGCTTTCGTAATTCATTATCACAGTATTGAACGTAATTTGATCCTCACTGATAAAGTCATAAAACCTGTGAAAGATAGCGGTCTCGTTGCCTGTGATCCCGACTTGCCGTTTCCTGGTTTTCTTAATCAGATCATAATTCAGCCACTGAAGGATGAGTAAACCATTCGGGCTGCAAACTCGCTTGAACGATTTTATACAGCTCTTCATATTCTCCATCGTTAGCAGATGAGGTAATGTATTGCCTCGACAAATTATCATATCAACAGACTCATCGCTAATTGATTCAAGCACGGTCATGTCATCAACGTTAAATTCAACTTCGACTTCTCGATCCTTTGCCTTATTATGGGCTATTTCAATCAATCTGTCCGAGCCATCTATCCCAACCAGTGAATATCCCATTGATGCAAGTGTGATCGCTTCGCCACCTGTACCGCATCCTACATCGAGGATTCGCTTAGGTTTATAGGTTTCGAGCAGCTGCTCATATTGATCTTTTACAGAATCCCATCGGGAGTGATCCCGAGTCATCTTATCATAATTATGGTCGAGGGCTGCGTAAAATCGGTTAGCTGTGAACAAAGTTGATTGCTTGTCCGTCATTGATTGTCCTTTTGTTTCAGATAAATATAGCATGGATAACGATGTTTAGCAATTAGTACTAAGCAATACGATTCAATAATGTTGGTCACAACCTGTGCTTCTGTTATATTATCAATGTTCAAACCATTATCATCCTAATAAAGGTTCGTCATGCACCGAATTAGCTTATTCATAGTTACAATCTTTTTTTTCGCATTACACCTTACTGTCATACCGTTTAACCGTGCCCATGCTCAGATGCTCGATTCACTCGACCGTTCTATGATTGACAGTGCTCTAACTCTGCTCAAACTTGATCCGAGCGAGTTAGGTTTCGACAAGTTATGGGTCGAAGACGATACCTTTCGACTGGCTGTAGTTGAGGATTTGCTGAGTGCCCCACTCGCACTACCAGATTACGTTGACGAGACTACCACCACAATAGATTCAATGATCTCGCATCCATACGATCTACTCAAATTTATCGGTAATCAGTTAAAGGTTGATAGCAAGGAAAAGTCATTAAAACCACCTGAACTGAGTGAAATGACATTTGACATCAACGACCCTTTCAAGTTGTGGGTGACGGCTTTAGAAAGAGCTGAACCTCACAGACTCAAATTCTACGAAAAGCTTGACAGCCTCGACCTGCACGATTTGATAATGGCAGCCCCGACAATGTGGGGGGATGACGATGATTCAACAAGTGAAGCGAGAGTCGGTTCATGGCAGCGGGAATTCAATTTACCCGTTGATACCAGCCGGGAGGTAAACAGTGACCGACTGCTGGATATTATGAAGAAACTGGACATAAATGAGCTGATCATTGCCGGAATGATCACTGCTCCGGCTGCACAGATGACCGCCAAAGGCTTTGGCATGTCACGAGATGAATGGATAAAAAAGGAACCGATTAGTGAGCCTGTTGAGGGAGTTGTGGGAACGATTCTCGCTTATCGGGAAACTGAGTGGGGAAAGCTTGTGATTGGTGGAGGTGGTGACAACATCTATTACGGTGACTTTGCGGTGATTGTTGACATCGGTGGTGACGACATCTATCGCGGACGGGTTGCAGGTGCAATGGGTGAACTGTCTCTTCCCTACTCTCTCGTCATTGATCTGGAAGGTAACGATGTCTATGACTCAGGTGATAAGGATGTAGCACACGGCTCAGGATTCCTCGGTATTGGAATCCTTGTAGATCGCGGTGGTGATGACAGCTACCGCAGCAATCACTACGCACAAGGCTCCGGTTTCTTCGGGATCGGCATCTTCGCCGACCATAAAGGCAGAGACGACCGACGCGGAGGATATTTCATGCAGGGAGCCGGGCACTGCGGAGTCGGAATTCTGATTGATGACGGTGATGAGGGGGATGACCGCTATCAGGCATACACCTGGGCGCAGGGATTCGCTTCAACCTTTGGTTACGGTCTGCTGTACGAATCAGGCGGTGACGACAACTACCGCACCGGGGCGGAATACTACCACGCACCGCTACTACCTCACGACTACCGCTCATTCAGCGGTGGATTCGGCATGGGATGGCGACCGCGAGCAGGCGGTGGAATCGGTGTACTCTACGACAAAGGTGACGGCAACGACTTCTACGGCGCAGAAGTGATGAGCTTCGGGTCATCATACTGGTACTCACTTGGAATTCTTGTTGATGGTGGTGGTAACGACCACTACACTCTCGCTCATTACGGGCTGGGATCCGGCATTCATCTGTCGCTCGGTGCGCTTTATGATGTAAGTGGTGATGACCAGTATCGTTCAAGACATGGCGTTGTAGGTGCTACACCTCACGACCTGTCGGTCGGGATGATGGTGGACGGCAGCGGTGATGATTACTATATGGTTTCTGACGGTTGGGGTGGATCGCTGACAAACTCATTCGGGCTGTTCGTTGACCGACTCGGTAATGACACCTATGGTACTCGTGGAAAAGGTCACAGCTTCGGAAGCGTTCGCTGGGCGCGCGGATTCGCCGGAGCAGCTATCTTTCTCGATCTGGAGGGAGACGACGTTTACACTGCGGACAACAGTGCTGCGGACTCATCAACCTGGATTCAGACCGGCTGGGGTATCGGCATGGATCTGCCTCGCGATGTAGTTGATACCGAGAAGGAAGAGGAAATCGGTGAGATTATTCTGACCGCTGAAGACTCTGCCAGATCGGTTGAGGAGATATTTGAGGATGCTTCAGCGTGGGAGGTAGGCAATGCTAAAGAGAAGGTTAAACGTGGTCGCAAAGCACTCGTTGCCAAGGGTGTGGAAGCGATTGATTGGGTGTTGGAAAATAAACTTGACAGCAAATCAGGATTGGAGCATCGAGCGATCAATGAACTGTTCAAATCGCTGCCTGACACTGTTGCCCCTCAATTGATTGAGCTTTTCCCCATGTTGGACGAGGAGCAGCCGCTAAAGAATGTCATCGCATGGTTGGCGGAGCTGAAGCGGGAAGAGGCTGTTGACCCGCTGCTTAAGCTGCTGAAAAAGAGATCGGATCTGGCGGATAAAGTAAGGCGTTCAGTAATGAGCGCACTCGGCAAGATCGGTGACAAAAAGGCAGCCAAACCGATCAGCAAATTCGTGACCGACGATAAAGAGAGGAATCGCTTGGCATCTCTCAATGCACTGAAGGAACTAAAAGAGACCGAGACGATTGAGCGTGCAGTCAAAGGTCTCGACGACCCTCTGTTCACGGTTCGTTCAGCAGCAATCGGAGCGACAGTCGCATTCGGTGTGGACGCAGTTCCATTGCTCACCGAGTTTGTCAACAATGACAATTCCAAATATCCTGAAATGGGTGTGAAAGCGTTGAAAAACATAGTGATCCGTTTCGATGATGAACTGACACCTGAACAAATGCGTGTTCGCTATGATGTCGTGCTGTTGCTCGAAGAGAGCCTGAGCAGTAGCGACGAGCATGTCCGCGCTGAAGCGGTCAGTGGACTATACCGCATAGGCAAGGATGCGACACGTCAATTAATCGTAAGCAGAATGGAGAATGAGTACAGTCCGGTCGTGCTGGCTGCTTATGAGCAGGTGAAGAAGAGTGTGGGGGAGTAGTTTTTTGTCATTGCGAGAAGCGAAGCAACGAAGCAATCTATAATAAATATCACGACTGTACCATTCTTCTAGTTAGGAGAATAAGTACTGACTTGACATTACATAATAAACTCACTATTATCAAATAAACAGGAAGTTCACAATAAGGGATTACTTCACATAGTAAGATTTTTCTATTACGAAAAAAGTGGATAAAATGAGTAAAAGTGCAAAAGAGATTACGATCATTATTTTAGGTTTTCTACTTAAAATAATTGATGCTATCTTCAATCAGAAAAAGTACGTTAAAGGATACCGCAAAAAGGATGGTACTTACATTAAAGGACATTACCGAAAAAAGCGTAAGAGATTTTAATTCCAAATTATAATTTAAACAAAAGAATAGGACATAATATGGGCAAATGTGTTTTCTGTAATAAGTCGGCAGGATTATTCAAAAATTCTCACCAAGACTGTCTTGAGAATCACGGGAAAGAGATTGATCAGTACATCTGCTCAATACTTGAAATTGTGAAACAAAATTCATTTAAGAGTTTAAATGAAATAGAAAATGATTTATTGAAAGTCAAAATCAATTCACTTCCAAATCGTTTGCGTTTTAAAACTTCATTGCCAAATGAAACGCCCTCTCAAATTTCAGGTTTAGTATCCCAGATGCAAAGCACATATTACAATAGCATCTTTGAGAAAGCACAAATACTATGTCCGCTTCTAATTGTTCATGAGACCTTTATTAAGTTAGTAGAATCGTTCATAGAGGATGACTTAATCGAAAAAGAGGAATACGAAATATTTAAGAATTTTGATAATCAATATGAGATCACAAATTGTATTGATGAGTTCCAAGAAGATTACTTCAATAGACCAAAAGGTTATAATCCATTGATAAAAGAACACTATGATAAGCTAAAATCTGGAATTATACTCAGTTTTCTGAATGACAAGAATTTTGAAAACCTACCTTACAAATTTGAATCCACTGTTCTACTTGATAAAAATGATCGAATAATCTGGAAGGCAGATGATATTGGATTTTATCAAAGCACATCCAAGACTGTCATAAAAGGAGGATCTGTTGGTGTATCCGTAAAGGTTGCAAGAGGTGTCTATGTTCGTGCAAACAAATTTAGAGGTGAGCCAATAGTTACTCAATCAGAAAAATTGATTGATATGGGTGAAATCGTTTTAACAAAGAAAAGGCTTGTGTTTAGTGGTAATCGGAAATCTGTAGATATTCCCTATAACAAAATCAGCTCAATAAATGCTGATGAAATTAAGATAGTTGTGAAGAGAAAAGATCGTGAAAAAGCTAGTATATTTAAAATCGTGGACGGCTGGTTCATTTTTAACGCTATCAACATGCTTTACAGATCTTGATATTTATCTTACGGAAGTTAGATTAGACGAAAAAAGAGATACATTTCTTTATCCCTGGTTTTACTTTGAATGCAGGTACTATATAAGAGAATATATTCATGGATTCTGATAAATGTGTTAGAACGTCATGCATATCCTTCTCGTCATTATTACTAAGTTTTTCATAGACATCCTTCTTGTTCTCTGTTAGTATTAAAATTAGAAACACAAACTTGTACCGCAGACGATAGACATATCCTTGACCAATCGCATTTTTCAGCCCACTATATTTTACCAACTTTATTTCTACAGCAATACCGTTGACTCTTTTGTCTACAATACCCATTGCTAAATCGGGACGATGCTTTTTACCAAAGCAATATACACTTTCTACTTTTGAGTCTTTACTCATTTGTGTATAAATAATTTCATTAAATGATGTATTATGTGATTTTAATGCAGCAGAAAAGGCATTTTCAAAATCTCGTTCCTTTTTGCCAGTAATATTAAAATCAAATTTTTCAATAAATTCTTCTAAATTTAGTACATCATCCCATATCCGCCCAGATCGGTTCCCTTTTTCAAAACTCATATCAAATTCCTGACATTTCTTGTTATCATGTTACTATTTTTTTATTCTACTTTAAAAATAAATGAAACGTACTGTAGTGCAATCTTTGTTGCCATAATAATTGGATTCTCACAAAAAAAACACCCTCACATCAACCAATGTAATGTGAGGGTGTATAATTAACAAATTATCGAATGTAGTTCTGAGGTTTTCTACCCCCTGATCCCGAGCAGCTTGTTGATCTGCGGTTTGTCGAATCCGATGATCGGGCGGTTGTCAATCAGGATCACCGGTACTCCCGACTGTCCGGTTTTGCGTACCATGTCGTTAGCAGCACTCTGATCTTTCGAGACGTCAATGTCCCGAAACCTGACCTGATTCTCACGCAAATACTGCTTTACCCTCTTACACCATGAGCATGTCGGTGTCGAAAAAACTATTACTCTTTTCTGTTTTTTGTTTGATGTTGTCATTATTATCTCCGGTGTCAATCCGCCGTGGTTGACACTATATTCTATTTAATTTCAATACTATAACTGTCAGATGTGACGACCTGACAGCGGAAAATCTGGATTCCCGTCTGCACGGGAATGACGAAGTTGTATTATGAAGATTCCTTCTCCTCTTTGTCACCAAATCCGCTCTCAACCAACTCTACAATTTCCATGAGCGTTTTCTCCTCATCTTCACCGTCAACCTCTATAGTCAGTTTTGAACCGAGTGTCACTTCAAGCATTATCACACCGAGTATGCTCTTGGCATTAATGCGCTGACCGTTATTCTCCAGAAACACCTCAGATCTGCTCCGAGATGCGATGCTCACCAGTTTCGATGCCGGTCGGGCGTGCAGACCCAATCGGTTCACAATAGTCACAATTGCCTGCTTCATCAAAACTCCCGCTGAATCATGAAATCAGCCCACTGATACAGCAACCGCTTGTATATTGAATCTGGAAAAAGGTCGAGGTGAGGATGTGCCTGTTCGATCAAATCCTTAGCCCGCTTGGCAACGGTCTCAATCCCTCCGAGATCTCGCAACAGATTAGTCACTTCCTCAATGTCATTCTGACTTGCATCCTGATTTCCAAGCACCGACAGCATCTTATCCTTCTCAGCACGACCGGCTCTATTGAACGCATGATACAGAACTAAAGTCCGCTTACCTTCACGCAGATCCGATCCAATCGGCTTACCGAGTGATTTTTCCTTACCGATCACGCCAAGTATATCATCCTGCAGTTGAAACGCTGTCCCACACAGCGCAGAGAACCGGGAAACCGCATCAATTTTAGGGTCTTCCATCTCCCCTACTCCGATCATCGCACCGGCTCTGCCGCAAAATTCGTACAGAGCACCGGTCTTCCGCCATAGCATGTCCTCGATCATCTCAGGAGTGAGAGATTCAATATCCCGCTGAGCAAACTGAATGTCGAGAACTTCACCCTCGACGAGAGTGTTCAGCACTTTAGTATCCAGATCGTCAATCAGTTCAAGAGTGATATGAGGGTCCACACCATAACGGGTGCTCATCTCCGTCATCATGCTGATTCCCCACCCATGCTGGATATCTCCGGTCATGATAGCAATGGAGACACCATAATGGCGAGCCTCTTCCGGTGATAGATTCAGCAGACTGGAATCTATATTGGCATTCTGCCTGAAATGCTCATGAACCGTGTTGCCACCTCGTCGTTTCGGATCCCTGTCAATAATGTCATCATGCACCAGCGTCCATGTATGAAACAGCTCAACAGCAGCGGCAGCCGGGAGAGCTTTCTTCTCATCGCCACCCACAATTCCACAAGAGATGAGCAGTATCGCAGGACGAAGCCGTTTACCCCCATATCTCACATAAGCCGTCGCTGCCCACTGAATATCATCCGGTTTGAATCGGTCAGTAAAACGCTTATCCAATATATAGCCGTTCACAGTCTGGCACCGTCTGTCCAACTCGGCAAAAAAATCAGGCATCTGTTCCATTTATGTTCCTATTAAAGTTGAGACATTAAGTTACCAATTTGTCGCGCTTCAGTCAAGTCTGATACTTTTCACTGTCCGAGCGGACAATCAGGGCGCCAATCGGATAGGATTTAGCTGTTTCAATCTTAACATATAACTTGACTACGAAGCTCTTTTGTTATATTATTATATATTACTCTCGTAACACTAATTGGATTCAAAATTCACTTCTACAGGAAGATCATTTTTCATTGTCGCTTCAGGGAGAACTTATGGGCTGCTTAAAGAAACTAACATCGCTATCACTTGCATTGGCTGTCTTGATGATTGCCGCACCTCTTCATGCTGATTGGAACAATGATCCAACAGCGACATCCTCAATAGGATTTGAACTGCTTTCATCCGATGACAGATCACTCAACCTGTCAGTTTCATTGGATCAGATACACCATGAAACGCTTTACCTGAACGGTGAGCGATTTGACAAATACACATTCAATGATGAGGCACCTGCAGGACAGGAAGGCTGGCCCGATCTGCCTGCTGTTGTCAGATTTGTCCTGTTACCGCCTCAATCCGGGGTTGATCTGAATATCACAAAGCTTAAAACGAGAACCGAATACGATGTCAACCCGCTGCCTCGTCAACCACTTGAGAATGATAACATCCTCAATGAAAACATTCGTGAGTGGGCACCAAACAACAGCGAAGATGTGTTCTCAGATCCAGCGAGTCGGGAATATGACGGATATTGGCCCCCCCAGACAGTGAAGCTTGGGACCCCTGCCATCATGCGAGGCTATCGAATTATTCCGGTGATCTTCCACCCACTGCGCTATAATGCGTCAACCCGTCAATTGGAAGTGGTGGAAAATATCGAGATAGAGCTTGATTTTACGAGTGACCTGAACCGCGTCAATCTAATCACCGACCCTGACAGACCAAAACCGTCACAGAGTGTTTACAAGATTATCCAGGACTTGGTCGTCAATCCTCCCAATCCGGGACGAGATCTGCCTCAGAACGGTTCGATTGCCTATGTCATCGGTACCGGTGACAGATGGGATGGCGTTTTAGAAGTGTTGGAACCGTTAATCGAATGGCGTCGTCGCATGGGTTGGAGTGTGGAAGTTATTCGCGTCAACAGCCCGACCAATCGAAACAGCGTAAAAGACGCTATTCAGGAAGCTTATGACGAGTGGGAGGTTCCTCCGGAACATGTCGTGCTCGTCGGCGATGCCAATGCTCCTTCTCAATATGTCATTGCTTACTGGGACGTTCGTGTTAGAGCCAATTTTCCCTACGAGAGTGACCATCAATATATCGAACTTGAAGGCGACGACAGGCTGCCCGAAGCATCCATCGGCAGAATGGTACTTGACTCGGAAAACATGCTGCGTGGTGCAGTACAGAAGACCATCGCGTACGAATCTACACCATTTATCGGTGAGGGAGATGATGCCGGTTGGCAAAAACGAGGTGCCTGCGCTGCTGTTGATTTTCAGAGCGGGCTTTCATCTATTGATATGAGTCGGTGGGTCAGAGATGTTCTCCTACAAAATGATTATGAGAGTGTTACCGAGCTTTACTGGACACCTCAGGTCAGACAGCCGGCAACTAGGGATTGGGTATTTGATGCATTTGAAGATGGATGCTCTTTTTTTACATTCCGTGGTTATTTGTGGATGGGCAGATCTCCAGGCCGTTTTACCTTCAATGACGTAAATGCCTTGCGAAACGATCAGATGCTGCCGTTTGCCCTAATCATCACCTGTAATACAGGTGATTATGGTGAACGAATTTCAAGTCCGTTCTATTTCTCTGAGAGATTCGCATATTCCGCTAACGGTGGCGCAATCGGTGCGGTAGGCTGCGCCGGTGCCACCCACACAGCTTATAATAACCTCTATACCGGTGGAGTCACCCGGGCTATTTTCGCAGACAGCATAACATCAACAGGATGGTCACATAGTCGCGGCTTGATTGATCTCTATCGCAACTACGTTGATCGCGATGACATTGATCATGAAGAGAATGGGGGAATGGAATCCTGGGATTGCCATTACTATATCATCAATCTGATGGGGGATCCTGCTGTCACACTGTTCACCGATGTACCTCGTGAATTGGTCGTTGATCACGACGATATGCGAGCCGGAGACAGTCGTTACACAGTTAATATCACTTATGATGACAACGAGGAAGCTGCCGCAGGCGTGCAGGTCTGTCTGTACAAACCGGACAGTTTCCAGTTGATAGGGCACACCGACGAGAACGGATCTGTACAGTTTGCTTTGAATCCGGAAGAGATTGAACAAGACGATGAAGTTCAGCTCACAGTTACCGGATACAACCTTATGACCTATCTCGCAGATCTGGAAGTCGAGACTGCTGAGTTCTTCCTCGGAGCATCCTCTTGGGAAGTGGATGACGATGAAGAAGGTGAGAGTGCAGGTGACGGTGACGGAGTTGCTAATCCGACCGAGACCATCGAGCTTGCCGTAGAGATAGCAAATCTGGGCGGTGAAACGCCTGAAGGTGAAGTTGCAGCCGTGCTGACTCCGGCTCTGCCACATCTCGAAGTATTGGCAGACTCAGCACATTTTGACGAAGCACCCGGCGATGACACGACCTTGACCGCAAACTTTGTGATTGAGATCGGCGGCGCATTTCGGAATGGACAAGATGCAATATTCGATCTTGCCGTTTCTGCCGGCGACGCAAGTTGGAACAGCAGTGTAGCACTTCCGATTGAAGGTGCGGAACTTGATATAGTTGACTTGGAGTGGGACGGTGATCCGCTTGAGAGGGCATCTTCCGCAGACCTAATCATCACACTTGCCAACTTCGGAGAGAAAACGAGCCCTGCAATTACAGCAGAAATTATCAGCAGCACAATTACAGTCGGCAGTGATGGGGAAACCACGTTTGATGAAATCGAAGCAGGTGAAGAAGGTGAAGCAAATCAGGCATTGACCATCTCAGCCACACCGATGCACCTGAACAGTTCAATTGCCGATCTGGAGCTTAGAATCCGCGCTGATAACGGCTTTGAGGCAAGTATTCCGTTCTCATTCGTAGTCGGATTAGCCGGTGAAGGTGATGCTTTCGGACCGGACGGCTACGGCTATCTCTGCGTTGACAATACAGATGATGAAGTCTATTTCCCACCAACATACGAGTGGATTGAGATTGATCCGAATGAGGAGGAAGGTCAAGGTACGGATACTGAGCTTGAGGACACAGGTGCGGAGCGTGACGAGAGCATAGCGGTTGACTTACCCTTTGCATTTCAGTATTACGGTGAGGAGTATGTCGAGATAACAATCTGCACTAACGGCTGGATTACCATGGGTGATCACCACGAGTTGATCACCGGACGCAACCGTAGAATTCCGGGCGGGATGGTTGCACCTGCAATGATATGTCCTTTCTGGGATGATCTGAAAACCACGCATGATGGAGGAATCTATTACTGGTTTGATGAGGAAAATCACACATTCATCGTTGAGTGGAAGAATATGGAACGGCTGGCACAAGGTCGGGGGCAAACTGAAACCTTCCAGGCAATCCTTTATGATCCTGATCATTACCCATCATTCTCAGGTGACGGTGACATCTTGTTCCAATACCTCGAAGTGGAAGACGGTCGAAATGCACATTTCTGGGATGTTCCGTACGCAACCGTCGGTATCGGCAGCCCTGATCTTACTACCGGAATCCAGTACACATATCACAATGAGCTGTCACCAGGAGCTGCTCCTCTTGAACCGGAACTGGCAATCAAGTTCACCACAATGAGGAGCTTCTCACTCGGTGCTGCAGAAGGTTATGTATATGACCTTGCCACCGAAGAACCTATAGAAGGGGCGATTGTCCAGACATCATTCGGATATACAACCACAACAAACGACACCGGATACTACCACATCAACGACATGTTGGTGGTGGATGAGCTGGATACCACCTACTCCTTCACTGTGTCCAAGCAGTTCTACAACGACAGCACAATAACCGGCACCCGGATAATCGAAGACAGCACACTAACGCGTGATTTCAGCCTTCTGCACCCTGAATTTGGTGTTGATGACTCTTTGATCGTTGATCTTGAGTTACGACCGGACAGCACACGTGAGATGTCCTTCCCGTTGGTAAACAGCGGTAATGGTACATTAACGTTCAACAGTGAGATCAGCTTCCGTGCGCCCGACAGAGATGAACTGTTTGATCTGTTCATGAGTGTGAATGTAACTGAAACTGTAGTTGACACCACCGAGGATGGTGAACCAATCATAATCGGTAATCCACATATTGTCGGTGTGGTCTTCACGGACTCGATGTTTTACGTTACCGGTGGTGGTGATGAAGGTGACTCGATAAATGCCCAATTCTACAGATTCACTCGCAACGGTGAATTCATAGACAGCCTATCTCAACCTTGGGTGGATAGCTGGGGAATGCGAGGTATGGCTTACGACGGCGAAGAGTTTATTTACGGCTGCTACCGTCGAAGCAGGGATCACGATCCTTTCATTTACAAATTCAATTTGGATGCTGAATTGGTTGATTCCATCCCGAGTCCGGAAAATGCTGCTCGAACCATTGCTATTGACAGAGAGACAGAGACGTTCTATATCTGTGGTTTGCGCACAGAAATTTTCGCAGTGGATATGGAAGGAAATGAAATTGACGATTGGAATCTCGGCTGGGACGGTGAAAGGGTCAAGCAAAACGGTTTGGCATGGTATCCGGGACAGCCTGACAGCTTGAAACTTCTAATCTACGGGCAGCTTGACAACAATCCGGGATTCATCGCGGCATTCAGCCCTCAAACCGGGGAACTTAGAAGACTCGCTGAGGTTGAAGAAGATGCGAGTGACAGACCTCTCGGAATTGATGTGTCAGGTGTGTGGAACAACTCTGTGTGGACACTGATCACCGGGATCGGTAACTCTGATGGCGACAGGTTTGCCGTGTGGGAGCTGGAGCCGAACACCACATGGCTGGAATATTCACCTCTCGAAGGCACTTTGGAAGCAGGGCAGGATACAACAATAACAGTAGTATTCAGCGCGGGACAACGTCCACATGGCAGTATATATCAGGTATTTCTGCAGTACACTCACGATGCAGCGTCTAATTTCAATGCTGAACTCGGTATCTATGAAATCCCGATTATCATGAGAGTTGACTCAACATACTTTAACGATATTGTGGACGAACCGGTTCATTCACCTGATCAATTCGGATTGAATCAAAACTATCCGAATCCGTTCAATCCGACCACTTCGATCAGCTTTGGGATTGAAACGGCTGACCGTGTCCAGCTGACTATTTGGGACATCACCGGACGACAGGTTTCAATCCTGCTTGACCGGGAAATGACTGCAGGAAAACATGAGATTCTATTTGATGGCAGTAAACTGCCAAACGGCGTATATCTCTATCATCTTGAATCAGGTGGCAGGAGCGACGTCAGGAAGATGGTGTTGATTAAGTAAATTTTGGTTACTGTTTTCGTGGAGGACGGACTTTTAGTCCGCTCTCAGACAGCGCAGAAAGTCCGCCATCAAATATTTGTCTTTCGTGTACATGCGCTGACAGTGCAGGTAGGTGAGGTCTGCCCTGCTCGCAGGGGTGGAACTAATGCTAATTACCGATATCCATCCTCCTATTTCATCAACATGACTTTACTCGTCTCAGCATAGTCATCTGTCTCCAATCTGACAAAGTAGATTCCGCTTGGATTTCCCACAGAATTCCATACAACTTCATGCAAACCTACAGTCTGCAATCCGCTGGTTAGTGTAGAAACGAAATGCCCTCTGACATCGTAAATCCTGATCAAAGCATTGGAAGCTGTGGGCAGGGTGTACGACAAAGTTGTTGATGAGTTGAAGGGATTTGGGTAGGCTGGGGAAAGGCTGTACTGTACTGGAATTTGCGGTTTAACATCCACCTCGTTGGGCATAAAACGAAATGCACTTACACGCTTACCTTGCGCAAGATAAATTAAACCATCTGAAACAGTAATACTGTATGCTTCAGTACGATATTCGTTAGTATGATAATATCCAACCTCAATTGGTTCATCAGGAGAACTGATATCAAATACTCGAAAACCGGAACCGGGATTCGGATGCTCTTTGAAAGCTATGTAGGCTATTCCTTCAGCAACAAAAACACTCTTAGCACGTTCTACCTCAATCAATGATATCTCCTGCGGTTCTTCAATATCACTAATATCAATGATAGCCATACCTTGATCATAGGTTATGCAGGCATAAGTCTCATAAATATATACATCGCTCATATTCTCATAATCCAACAAGAATGTCAGAACATTTTCTTCAGCTTCAGGGGGATCACTGATATCCAAAACCGAAAACCATCGTCTTGAAATTACATATAGATAATCATCTTTAATAAAAAGGTCTCGAGCAGGAATATCAATATTGTCAGTGTATCTGGGATGAGTTATATCACTTATATCGTAGATCACAAGAGAACCACGACAGCAGTATAAATAATCTTCATGACTTATAAGATTATCGCTTCTTCTCGGGTGCGAATGGACGAATTCAGGATTAAAGGGGTCTGTTACATCGAAGATGTAAATATGCGACCCTCCTCCGAAAACATAATCATCCCCAACAAATACTCCTGTCATGAAGCGAGTTAATGATCGACTGATAACTGTGGGAATACCATTATCATCAACTCGAATGAATGAAATTCCATCGCTCCCTTTAGCTACAGCAATTATTTCTGAATTACTTGCTATGTCATAGTTATAGCCATTCGAATTATAATGGGATACTCCAAGAAGCTGCTCTGGATCAGAAATATCTACAAGATGGTAACCATATTCATGCGATAAATAAGCAATGCTGTCCCTAATTATAACGCAATAGGGATTTCTAACGTAATAACTATCTGTTTCAATTGGATGATCTATGTCTCTTAAGTCAAGACAGATTAGTGAATCAGTAACTATAAAAGCATATTCACCATTCACTGAAATATCGTTAATTGTATCACTTGCGCTAAAGAAGCTTATGTGTTCCGGATTCTCATGATCACTTATATCAATAACATGCAATCTTTGATAAACTGATACTAATAAATGATCTCCTATAATATCGAGATTGGTTGAATTTTGTAAAGAATCAATTTCTCCAACTCCTTGCATATGATAGGTGTCACTAATATCAATGATTTGAACACCAAGCTCTCCATTTGCAACGAAAGCCAAATTATCTCTAATCAATAGATTTTGGGAATCCCAATCCGGTCGGCTATACGAAGATATTCGTCGTGGATGTTCCGGGTCACTGATATTGATAACGACTAATCCGTGACTACTGGCTGCTAAATACGCGAGAGTGTCAACAATTGCAATCTCATTAAGATCAATCCTGAAATCTCCGGTTACATCGAGTGAGGAATGTAAAGCAGGGGATTCAACATCTGATACGTCAATTACTCGTAGCCACTGCCGACCGGGTAGATAGATATAATCTCCACGCTTCTTAAGTTTGTTGAATTTACTATTACTAATATACCTATGACTAATGAACTGAGGGTTTTCAGGATTAGTGATGTTAAAGATTGCTACCCCTAATTCAGAGCTTGTGAAATACAAGTAATCTTCTTCTACTAAAACATCCCGAGCCGTACGCCAAGCAGGTGAAAGCTGCTTCACCAACTCCACATTCTCCGCTTCTTGCGCAGTGGAGTAACCAATTAGGACAGACATGCTGACTAACAGAATAAGCACAAATCTCATAACACACCTCACCTCATGAACGTGTACAACACAGTCACCCAACCAATCAACCTAACGGCAGTAACATCCCTGAATCCGACAGATTCCAACTCCCTGACAATCTCATCCGGTTTGGGGAATGCTAATACAGAGCTTGACAGATAGCGATATGCAGCGCGGTCACCACTGATCCATCCGCCGATGCGTGGGACAATATGTTTGATGTGTAGTTTGGCGAGCTTTCCTATGACATGATCGTCAGGCGGGGACATCTCCAGTATCGCTCCTTTTCCCCCCGGCGACAACACCCGATAGAACTCACTGAACGCTGTCTGCCTGTCGTTCAAGTTACGCAGCACAAACGCCGATGTCAACCTATCAAAACAGTTGTCAGGAAACGGCAGAGTCTCGCCAAAACCTTGCACACGAAAAAAATGGAGGCTGTGGTCAACCTCCATCATTCTGCGCTCCGGATCCAATCCGACCTTAACAATGTTCTGATTATCTATATGTGAGAAAATATCACCGGGACCTGTTCCAACGTCAAGGATCCTGTTCCCCGGCTTCAGGTCAAGTGCGGTGACCAACTTTCTGCGCCAAATTCTATCCAAACCTCCGCTCAGGACGCTGTTCAACAGTTGATAACGACGGTGGATGCGGTTGAAGGGCAAAGAACGCTGTTTCACTTATCCAGTTCTTTGTGAATCCTATCTATCAATTCCAAAGCGTTATCCAAATCCTCTTCAAGATCTTCGTACTTGTATTGCATTAATGGTCCTGGAGGATAGCGACTTTTCATGTAATAGTGCGAAACCTTTTCACAAAACTCTAAAAAATCTTCTAACCCAGTTAGAACGAGATTAACATGTGATAGAAGTGTGTTTAGTTCATGAATCCTTGGTGGTTGTTTTCCGTGCAGAACCAACAATCCCTTCAGATACTTCTCAACAGCCTGATGAATATTGAAAGCAATATGGGAACTATATGATCTGTCATCAAATAATCGTTGTGCTACTTCAATATCTTCTGTAGCTCTGTCAAACCATTCATCTGCTTGTTTTCTAAACGACTCATCCATAGAGTATTTTCCCTTTAGAAAACACTTCCCTTACAAAGAAATCCTTTATCTCATTTCTTGCCTCCACTTCTTTTTCTGTATAAACAAGCGGTGAAACCGGTAGCAAAGGTGCTACATCGCGCAACAATCTTTTTACATCCATCCACCGTGACAGCGAATCTTTATCGGTATTCTTAACTATCAAGAGATCCACATCGCTATCTTTCGTAGGTTCTCCATAAGCATAAGATCCAAACAGTATGATCTTCTCAGGTTTATATTCATCAGCTATCTTCTTTACGATTTTTGGGATAATCGCTCTATTTTTATCAATTGCATTCATGCTTCAGTCAATACTGCTCCGTATAGTTGATCCGGTTCAAACACCCCAACTTTCCAACATGCGACCCAATTTCCGTATTTTCTTGCATCCAGTGGTGGTTCATCAACTTCGCATTTAGCATCTGCAATAGGACAGCGAGTATGAAAACGACACCCTTCGGCAAAATCGAGAGGTGCCGGAACAACACCTTCGATTTGATTCAACCGTTCAATCTCAACACCCATCTTCGGAATCGCCTTCTGCAGTCCAATTGTGTACGGATGCCTAGGACGGTGAAAAATGTCCCCCACAACACCCTTCTCAACAATCTTGCCGGCATACATCACAGCCACATCATCAGCTATTTCAGCGATAACTCCAAGATCGTGGGTGATCATGATGATAGACATCCCGAGTTCACGCTGAAGCCTGCCAAGAAGTGATAAAATCTGAGCCTGAATTGTCACATCAAGAGCAGTTGTCGGCTCATCGCATATCAGCACACTCGGATTGCAGGAAAGTGCCATAGCAATCATGACCCGCTGACGAAGCCCCCCCGATAACTGATGAGGGTACTCATCGAGACGGCGATCAGGATCCGGTATCCCTACCAGTTTGAACATCTCAAGAGCTTTCTCACGCGCTTCAACCGGTGTGACATTCTGATGAAGCAGAACCGCCTCGATGACCTGCGATCCACAAGTAAACACAGGATTCAGCGATGTCATCGGCTCCTGAAAAATCATCGCTATCTCGTTCCCCCGAATGCGTCTTAGCTGATCATTGCTGAATTTCAGGAGGTCTTCACCCTTAAATAGAGCTTCACCTCCCGCAATCTCACCGGGAGGAGTAGGTATCAAGCCCATCACTGCCAGACAACTAACGGTCTTACCACAACCGGATTCTCCTACGATGCCGAGAGTCTTCCCCGCCTCAACAGAAAATGTCACACCGTCAACGGCTTTAGCTATGCCGTCATCCGAATGAAAATGGACGCGTAGATCCGACACGTCCAACAATGTATCAGACATTACTACCTACAAACGACTTGACTTGTTCAGCTATTGAATCGCTGTCCAGACCATAGATCTTCAGCAATTCCTCTGGATCACCTGATTCAGTGAAAATACGATCAACAGCAATGGGCTTGATCGGTACTGGGTTCTGCTGTGCCAGCATCCCAGCAACAGATTCAAACAGTCCACCGATACGCATATGATCTTCAACTGTCACGACTCTACCGGTACGTGAAACTGATTCGAGTATCGTATCAGAATCGAGGGGTTCCAATGTTGAGATCCCAATTACATCTGCATATCCATTACCGAGTTTTTCAACAGCCTCCAGTGTAGGATAGACTTTATCACCCACGGCAATGATTGTAACTTTTTCACCCTCACGCAGTCGGTATGCCTTACCGATTTCAAACTTAAAACTTTCATCCGTGAAAATTGGAATTGGGGGTCTGTTCAGTCTGACGTAATAGTATCCTTTCTCCTTAAGGACTACGTCCAATATCTTCCGTACTTGATTCCCATCCCAAGGCGTTAGCACTTTAAAATTGGGAATCAAACGCATCCGAGCCATATCAGTAAGATCATGTGCTGATCCTCCATCGGGACCGACTGACACACCCGTATGCGTCGTCGCAAGGATAAAATGCATGTCATCACCCTGACGAGCCAACGCACGAATCTGTGCATACGCATGGTGCATGAAAACGGACATATCGCATGCTACAACCCGGCAGTTTGCCATCGCTACACCGGATGCCAAACCCATCATCCCTGGCTCATTTATGCCGAGCGTATAGAATCTATCGGGATACTCTTTCTCGAATTTTATGCTGGATGTTGAGTTTTTTGTGCCTGCATCAAGTACTCGCATGTCAGGATAGTTTGCACCGGCATCAACTAATGCACTCCCGAAAGCGACTCTGAGGGACTCTTTACCGAATGTTTTCATAATTCAGCCCTCCACTTCTCCAATCCCGTTAGATATGCTTGCAATTCTTCCTCGTTTTTCGGGGGGACTCCGTGATGCCCCAACTCACCTTCACGCTCGGGCATTCCACCCTTACCTTTCACTGTATCGCACAGGATCAGCGTCGGACGATCCTTGTCTGCAATCGCATCCTGATAAGCGTGACCCAGTGCAGGGAAGCTGTGCCCGGCAACGTTAATCACCTGCCAATTATATGTCTCCGCCAAAGCCTCAATTGGCCCCAAATCAACCTCATCATCCTGGGCAAGATGGTTGTAATTGATCAGAAGCGTGTAGTTAGCAGCTGGCTTTAAATAATGAGGTGCGGTGATCAGACCGATGCTGGACGGCTCCTCAAATTCACCGTCTCCGGCGATGCAGAACACGTAGCGGTCAGTCTCCAGAGCATATCCGTAAGCTTGCCACAACCCGATACCTAAACTTCCGTTCGAGTTTTCAATTCCGTGAGTGAGTCGCCGACGGCTGTGACCTTGAAACGGGGTATAAGGTTTCCTGTTACCTTCAAAAACGGCTTCTTTTGAATAGTAACCGAGATCGGCATTTACAAAATACTGCAACGGACAGGCGTGACCTTCCGATAGAAAAACAGTATCTCTTCCTTCCCATGACCCGTTTGATGGATCATACTGGAAGAAATCGCTGTAAACCAAGCTTAGCCACACTTCGACAAGACTCAGGCTCGTATCAAGATGCCCTGAACCCGCCTGATAAATCAGATTGATCAGGTCTCGTCGGATGTGATAAGCTTTCTCTTCGAGTGAACGAATATCTACTTTGAACATAGCTGTTTCTGTAAAAATGTTAGAAAGGTGTATTTTGGGTAGTGTCGGGCAACTGTTGATATACTGTAGTGGGGGGTTTTAAGAAACCCACCCCCCCCCGGAGTGTGCAAAACCCACACAAAAGATAAAAAA
>CAZVKN010000003.1:97754-179596 GCA_964627035.1 uncultured bacterium
GGGTTGGGGGGGGCCACGGGTTTAAATACTTTTTTGGGTTTGGGCTCAACCACCCCGCCGTGGGGCTTTTTAAAAACCCGACTACAAGTTATCAACTTATTGCCATTTTATGAGTTAGGTTGTAATCTCAAATATTGTCTGACACTACCGCATTTTTGATGGAGCAATTATTTGGAACGACTTCACAAGTTTAATACTTCACTTCCACCAATGTCAACCCTTGAGGGGGAGCTATAGTTATGTTGCTCTCACGAGTTGAATTTTCGAGCAAGTCAGCAAAATTTTCAACACTGAAATATCCACGACCGACATCCATCAGCGCACCGACTATCCCGCGAACCATGCGGTGAAAGAAACGATCCGCACAGATTTCAAAGGTAGCTCCTTCACTATCAATCTTCCATTCCGCACTGAAAACTTCGCACCTGTAATGCTCCTCACCCGGTCGTTTTCTGCAGAACGATCTGAAGCCGTACTCTCCGACAAGATATTTCACAGCATCTTGAATAGGTCGGTCGTCCCAACTCTGCCTCGGACACCAACTGTACCGACAACGCAATGGATGGTGTGTCTTTTCGATGTGGTAACGATAGCTCCGGCTGACAGCATCGAAACGAGCGTGAAAATCCGAATCTACTGCTCCAAGAGAAATGCACTTTACATCTGAAGGCAGCAGGCTGTTGACAGCATAGAGTAGTCTTTCGCGGGAAAGGGTTTCACTGTCAATGGAAAAATGAGCTACTTGTCCCACAGCGTGCACTCCGCTGTCTGTTCTTCCTGAGCCGAACAGTGTCACAGATTCATTAACTATCTGAGATAGGGCAGATTCTATTTCCTCCTGAACCGTACGCACATTCAATTGCCGCTGCCATCCGTGAAAGTCCGTGCCGTCATATTCAATGATAGCTTTGAATCGTCTCTGCACCGGTTTTGAACTCCCTCTCAATTCGCGCATTCAATTTACACGGATGTCAAAGGATGGAAAAGACTCAGATATAGCAAAAGAACGGTTTGAATACAGAATAAAGCATCATACCAGCCAAACTTGTCTTTCCTGTAGGACGATCTTGGTTGATCAATGATGAACCCTCTCGATTGCATCGCAGTTGATAAGTTTTCAGCACGCAAAAATGCGGCTCCCATCATAGGTGCAATCAGGATGCCTATTCCTCTGATTCGTCTTGACCATGATCCTCTTATGTCTAACCCTCTGCTGACTTGTGCCCAGCGGATCCGCTCAAACTCATCCATTAACATCGGTAGGAATCGAACGGCTAATCCGAAAATCAATGAAATTCGCTGAAAAATGCCTGTGGATGGAACAGACGAGAGGGCTCCACTACTGAACTGTGATGGATGAGTAGATCGAAAGAAAGGCATAATTACCAATGACAGGAGTAAGATTTTTATCGAAAAAAAGATGCCGCGTTCAATCCCTTCGACAGTAACTCCCATTTCAAATGGTAAGTCTATCAGTATCTCACCTTTACTTAGGATACTGTGCAATAGCAAGGTAATGACATAAAAGAAACGGAAACTCCAGATCGTTCGGAATAACTCGGATGAGGACACTTTCGCAGATAAGACAATTAGTGAGGTAAGAATTGAAATCCATAGCAACGACTCCCAAAGCTGTGCGATCACCGTTACACTCATAACCGCAATCGTGATTAGAAGTTTGGTTCGGGCATCCAACCTCTGCATCAGGCTGTCACAATTCACATATTGGGCAAAGGCTGGGCTTACTCTCACGCTATCTCCACACGACAATTACAGGTGTTGTCGAATGATTGCGCGCATCATCCCAAACCTGAGCCGTTAGTGGATACGGACCGTTTGGATAATTACTGCTGTTCCATGTTGATTGGTATGAGCCACTCATCGAATCAATTAACTCAGCTTTGAACTCCCAACCTGCAACATAGAACATCACACGGTTAACTGCCTGGTCATCTGTTGCTATGATTGACAATGTTACAAGCGAATCAACCTCCGCTCCTGCCAACGGCTCGATCCACTCAACTACCGGCGCTAAAGTGTCAGATAAGAAAGCATTGTCTCCATCCGGACCGGCAGCTCCTTCACAACCAACTTGTGTTATTAAAACCGTGAGCAACAAAAACGCCCATATCCAGATTGACCGGTAGGTTGTATCTGACAACGAGATTGATGACGCTTTATTCCTCATCATCTTCCTGAATCTCACTGTAATACATGCTGCAGTTGATCATAAAATTATCACGCAACGAATATTTATGTGCCAGATTGTGCCATCCGAGGTCGTCACGACTACCACTCCTTTTCCAGGACGGATCACCGTCATCGGCACCGAGCCGGAGCGTGTCGCCCTCTTCGGCGTCTATCAGGGACACGACGACAAAGAAGTCATTCTGATCTGACAATGCCACATCATCAAACTGGACTTCCCATAAATGAAGTTCGCCTGCAAGATCAACGCCGTTTATGAGCTGATAGCTGTCATGCCCACTCTCTTCAGGTATGTCGTTTCCATTTAGTATTCCGATACTGACTTTTGCCTCTGATGTATCAAAAACACCACCCATCATCACACTGACCGTAGCCAAACTGCAATCTCGCGCTGGATTAAATCTACTCCAGAACGACGTAATCCTCGCCGGATTAGGAATCCCCCAGCTCGAATCTACCATACCGTTGTTAAACGAAACAGCTACAGTTGTATCCTGCAGGTCTGATGAATATCCGAAAGTGACAGGTACAATGGGAGAATCACTGTAATTGTCGGCAACATCAATCGCCCGAGCCGAGATAAAATGAAAACCGCGACTAAGATTTCTCAAAGTGAAGCTGTAAGGAGGAGCGTCAAGCACTAATACCTGATTGCCGTTTGATATTGAACCGTCCAAATAGAGATAGACTTGTCGAATTGCCACATTATCAACGGTTGAGACATTGACCTTAAACGAATCCCAAACGGTAGAGAACGGTGCCGGTTCAGTTAGGGACACTGTTGGTGGAACAATGTCAAGCCCCTCTGCATCACGACCGGGCGGTCCGACCGGTCCTTCACACGACACTATCAGAGTGATTAGAAGTATAACAAAAGGAATGAAAAAAAATATCGGTTTATCTGATTTCATCATTCGGCAGTAGGATAAGAAACATGTGCGCTGACAAATAGGTTTAGTGGATAACTTAAAATATCAGACATTAACATCCACTCCCCCCCTGTATGAACATAACTGTGCAGATTCTTCCACTGTCCTGCGTCGCTCTGCAAAACGAGCGTATCACCGGTTTCTTCAGGCAAAGTTATAAGCACGAAAAAATCTCCGATGGTCCACAGATTTCTCGAACTGAATCTGACCCTGCCTTCTGACCTTTTACTGATCAACTTTGAGCTGATAGTATCCCCCGGCAAACCTTCAACCGATTCAAACAGGTGCATTTCAGGTCTTAAACTGCCCATAAGTGAATCCTGAGTCTCTTGTGTCCAATGCACCCAAATCTCTTCTATCTTACAACTGTCAGACGACGTGAACCTGACACCATAGCCGTCAAATCTGTTCGGTTGACTGTCCGGCAGCCTCCACTCTCTGTTTGTCTCCTCACTGTCCACATAGTATCGAATCGTGTCATGTTCAACAGAGTTTGGCAAGTTGAAGCTGATCAGAGGAGATTTACCCGCATATCCCGTGACATCGTGTGCAACTGCCTGAATAAAATGTGCACCTTGACTTAAACCGGTCAGATCAAAGATAAACTGCCATTGAGATTGCATGTTGTATCGGAGAGGCAGGTTAATTAAATCACCGTCGGATATAAATTCTATTCTATCAATATCCGTTTCATCGGTGACAAACAGCTCAACAATCATAGAGCTGTTAACCGGTTGTCCCGGCATCGGATGAATAACATCCACAACAGGAGGCTGATAATCCAAACCTAACAGGCTCTCGCCCGGCTTTCCCGCTTCTCCCTCACAGCCTGCAACAGCTACGATAAGCAGCATCGCCCACAGAATAAAGATGCGGCGAATCATAGATTCTTGTTGTAGTGTATTATTCTCAAAAGCTTCTCAACCGCTGCATCAAGACCGTATAACAGCGCCTGTCCAATCAGAGACTGCTCTAAATAAACTTCATCAATGAACCGAATCCCTGCGAGAGGCGCGATATTCTCATAGCTGATCCCGTTACCTGCCGAAACTGACATGTCAAACTTCTGTGCCGCAATAGCAACATCAGCCAGATTGTCAAGCGCGTTAATTGCATCTTCATCTGTAGATGCGGATTCATACTCATCACAATTCAACACAATACCGTTTACTCTCGATCTGGATAAAGCTTTTATCTCTGATACTACAGGGTCAATGAACAGCGAGACCGTAATCCCTGCAGAGTGGTAGGATGAGCTTAGTCCATCAATAATATCCATATTGGGTTCCACAGTGATCGGCTTCAATCTACTTGTCCCATTCCAGTTCGGGTCAGTCAGTATTACAGTGTCTGGTTTGTGCTTGATGATCGGTTCAACATGGTTAAGATCCAGTGGAGCAACGATAATCATATCCCCCTTCACCAACTCACGAATCAAACGGATATCCCGCTCATTTATCAATCCATTCTGTGCACTCCAACCGACAAGTATCGCCTGAACACCCGCCTTTTCAGCCATCGCAGCGATCAGAGCAGGCTCAGGATCACTACCAAATTGTGGGCGGATGCTTGCAACATGATTTATGTAAAACCCTATTCTCATGATAATTATACCAATAAGTTCTTAAAGTAATATCTGTGTTGAAATTATGAAGGAATTAAATTAAAGTTGTTTTGTAGTCGTGGTTGTCTCAACCACGACATCGGGTTTGGGGCAAGCCCGACTACAGAATGACAATAGCACATAAAGTTGATACCCTCAACGTTTTTTAACTGTAATAGCATCCATCAACGTCTTTATGGAAACAAAAGTGACATCCGTGTCTGCCTGTAACTTTTCCTGAAGGAATGCTAACATAACCCGGTTGCAATGTCCTGTTCCGATTGCCCATCCTCGCTTGTGAGCAATGTTGATCAACGAATCATACTGTCGTTTGATCAGCTCTTCATCTCTGACATTATCCAAGAACACATCCCGCTTGACCGCCGGAACACCTTCTGATGTCATGACTTCCTGCGCAATGGTGCCTCTCACCGTCCAGCTATCGTAAAACAGATAACCACGGTTATTCAATTCACGCGCCAAATCTGTCATCAACCGCTTATCTTTTGTAGCCTTGGATCCCATGTGACTGTTCATACCGACCGCCCCCGGAAGTTGAGCGGAAACTCTCTCAATGAGGTGCGTGATGTCAAACTTGTTGTGACGCGTCATCAGCATATCGGGTTCGTTCATTGCTACATTGTTCTCAGGCTCCATAGGGAGGTGGATAAGTAGATCTACTCCTTTGTTTCTGATCATTTCACCGGCTTCTTTCGACTTTGCGTTGCCGGGGATGACAGAAACAGTGATCACTTTGGGAAGATCAAGGAAATACGGCAGGATGTTATATGTCCCCGCAGGACCGAAATCATCAATGACCAGTGCAACCCAAGGATTTTCCGGTGACGGTTTCTCTGTTTTAAGATTCCTTATCTTAGACGATTCCTGTTGAGTTGTTATCGTTGTGTCAGGTGGAGTTGCCTGTCCTACATCATACACAGCAATCAAAGAGTCCGCAGATTCCGTGACATCAGCACTTCCGGGAAGAAAAACAGCATCCAGAATAAAAGCTGTAAGAATGAGAGCGGACAAGATTGAAACCCACAGCATTAAAGGTGTCTTTCTTTCACTTTTGAATGGAATACCCATTAAAAATCATCCCGCCACTCTAAAAATCTGAATTTTGTGTCCTCTTCCATTCTGGTAGAAAATCGTGCATAACCCATTATTGGAGCATCATCTCCGATGGTAAGATTGAACCTCACGATAAATTGCAACGTACTGTCCACATGATCAAACGATTCAACATCGTCAGGTATCTGATTCCATTCGAGGTCAATTCTGTTAAAGTGGTTAAACATACCCCCGGTAACCTTCAGATCATCATCACGGAACCAACTATCAAAATGACCATTTTCAACATCATAATAATAGAAAGTAAAAGTCTCGCTGAGACAGTCCGCATACCGCAGTGAATCCTGATAATCATACGCCAACGCAAAGTTATTCAGCAGACCACCGACCGTAGTCTGAGCACTCCAGGTCTGCTTACCGGTATTGCCTATAATGGGTGCAAATGGATTAAGACAGCCTGTTAGAAAGATTACCACCAGGACACCAAGACACCAAGAAGAAGCTCCGTAGCCCGGTTTCTCTGAAACCGGGGTAATTCTTGTTGCAAAGCGTGATCCCGGCTTCGGAGAAGCCGGGCTACATTGCCGTTTTTGCTGGGGTGTCAGCCACGGCGGACTGACACCGGAGCCGTTTGTACTTTGCGCGCTTTGCGTGAAACGGCTGTTCAGAATTGTGCTTTCAGATCGCTCCAGCATGGTTGTTCACCTATTCTCACATCGTACCATCTTTGAATATACCATCCGCCATCATTACCTCGCAACAGATAGAATTCGAGTCTCCCGTCAATCCTCCGAGCAACGGCTTCTCTCAAATGCCCGAGATACAGTTCATAATACGCATTAATTGACGATGAATCACCGAGAACTGTTTCCTGCTCCACCTCAAAGTTGAATTCAGCGATGGAGTCCAGTGGAAGATTTGTGGGGCTGAACAGCGATTGTATGAATGCCTGCTCATGAGGATTGCCCCATCCGTCAAATTTACCGGGATAGTTCGACTGCGTTTGTGGATCAGGATAAAAGTTAAATTGAGACATCCCGATGTCTTCCGACGTGAAGCTCTTCATGTAATCCACATCCGACCGTCTTCCGATTGAGTTTGCCAGATTCTCAATAACGGCACGAGGATTAGTTGGTAGAATCCACCCTTCACCGGATGAACCGGATGGAGATTCCACCGCTCTGGTAGTGAATAGATCGCAGCCGGTTAATGCACAGCAGATAACAAACGTATAACCACCAAGGCACCAAGGCGCCAAGAAACCCAAAAAAGTCTTAGCTTGGTGCCTTGGAATCTTGGTGGTTAAAATCTTAATCTGCTTAATCCGCTTCATCTGCTGAGAATCTTTTTATATTACAATTTCTCCATCACCGCTTGCCCCATATCGGTAGTAGTAGCATCACCACCCATATCGTAAGTACGAACCTTACCTTCGGCGATAACATCGGTAATAGCATTTTCCAACCGTTCTGCTTTTTCTTTCTCACCGAGCCAGTCTAACATCATTTTAGCGGTGAGTAACATTGCAGTCGGATTGACTTTATTCATGCCATAGTATTTCGGTGCAGATCCGTGAGTCGGTTCAAATACAGCATAGTTATCGCCGATATTTGCGGATGATGCGAATCCTAATCCTCCGACGAGCTGCGCTGCCAGATCCGAAATTATGTCACCAAACATATTCTCAGCGACCATGACATCATAATCATCAGGATTTTTAACTAACCACATACACTGTGCGTCAATGTTAGTTTCCCACATCGGGATGTCTGGAAAGTCCTTAGCCACTTTACGTGCGGTGCGGATCATCAATCCTCCGGTTTCACGCAATACATTCGGTTTATCTACGATTGTAACTGATTTGCGGTTGTGCTTTTTTGCATACTCAAACGCATTACGAACGATCCGCTTGCAACCCTTTCGAGTCATCAAGCGCGTTGAAACTGCAATATCATCACTGGAATGCTCATCAAACCGTTTCATCTTTGGATGATTTGAGTATGCGGCACGAACATCATCAGGCAACGGATGAAATTCTATACCTGCATACAATCCTTCCGAATTTTCACGGAACACTACCAAGTCAACTGTGTCCTTGTAGTTCAATGGATTGTTTGCATAAGCCTTGCAAGGACGGATGTTGGTGTGCAAATTTAATTCCTGACGCAACCGAACGATAGGACTGAAATAAACATGTCCTTTGCCTTGAAGCGATGGGTCTAATTCCAGATCAGCTTCTTCTTTTGGTTTGGAAGTGATCGCTCCAAACAAAGCGCAATCTGTTTCCGATAGCACTTTCAATGTACGTGCCGGAAGTGGATCCGCTTCAGATTTCCAGAACTCCCAACCGATGTCTCCGTGGATGTATTCAGCATCCAACTCTAACTTGTCCAACACCAAACGGGCGGCATCCATTACATCATTGCCGACACCGTCACCGGGCAACCAAGCTATACGATATTTTGACATTAATTCCTCTTAAGAATGGTCTCGCGCAAAGACGCTAAGACACTAAGTTTTTAATATATTTTTAAGTCCCGGCGAATGTCGGAACCCATATGTAGCCCGGCTTCTCCGAAGCCGGGGTTGTTTTAACACTTATTGATATTTGCCCAGGTTTCGGAGAAACCGGGCTACGTTGCAATTTGCATGAAAATCTTTGTCTTCTTCGCGCCTTTGCTCTTTGCGCGAGCATCTTCTTAAATCCGCAAACCAACTCCAAACCGCCACACAGTTCCCAATGAATTATTGTAGGGCGTTACAGACACATCCGCACGGAATCGGTTGTAGGATACCCCGAATCCACTCGTCCAGGAATGGGTATCAAACCCGGTGATGAATCCGGTTCTCAGATAGAACTGCCTGATCCAATCAACCTCGACACCAAAATGGAAGCTCGGATTGTGTTCATCACGCATCTTAGCTGTTCCTTCACATGCAATCAACAGTCCGATGTCATCTTGTCTCTTCCGGTATGACAGTCCGCTCTTAACAGTCAAGGGCAGGTCGTCTTCCGGCTCGTCGCTGAGAGCTATGTTTGTGACGACCGTGCCTACTGACCAAGAACCCCCCCTTAGTCCCCCCCTACTATTCGTAGGGGGGGAAGCGAAGTGCAGACCTGCGTCAATGACATTGTACCCGCTCAAACGGTCGCCGTAAATGTCTTCCGTGTATGTCTTGTATGTAGCTCCAGCAGATAAACCGTGACCGATTCGTACTCCGGCACCTCCCGCTATAGCAAGCTGATGCAGAGTGAAAACACCCTGTGGAGTTCCGGGACGGTCGCGCACTTCAAAGCCTTCCATGCTCATATTGAAGTAATATCCACCGAATCCACCGAAGTCAGTTTTTACAGTCACTCCTCCGAAACTTCCTTCACCGTCTGCGATCCAGTTGAACATCTGCAGTTCCACATCGCTCCTGCCGACAGCAAACAGTGCCGGATTCCACCATCCGGCTGCTCCACCACGTGAATGAGAAACACCGGTCTCCCCCATTGCAGCTTCGCGAGCTCCGTTTGGAATCTTAAGATACACCAGTCCATTCATCGCCGAAACACTACCCGTAACCAGTAATATGACGAGAATTGCGATTGATACGATATTTGTTCTATTCATATTATCCTCCAGTCTTACGCAAAGCTCTCAAAGTACCGCCAAGAACGCAAGATATTGGAATCCGGTGTCAGCCCGCCGTGGCTGACACCATAATTTGGAACATATTGCTGTCAAGCACGGCGGCATGATAGCAGCAAAATAAACTTTGAAGCTTGGCGTAAACTCTCCTAAAACTCAAACACCCAGCCGATCAGATGTGATCCCGATGGTGCTACTTCCTCCAATTGGAACGCATAGTCAAATCTCGCCCGCAGTTTGCGCAGATTCATATCCATGCCAAATCCGAACGCAGGTCTGTTTCCATTCCAACCGGCACGAAGAGCGAATCCGTTCAGATTTTCGTTGTTGAGAGTCAACCTGTATTCGGTGCCAAAATGAATTTCCACTCCTTCTGACAGCTCATCGAGGTTCATTATCAAATCAGAGGTTACCGTCAACTGCTGAAGCGGATCATAGGCAGCCCCGAACCGAACCAGAGAAGGGAATTCATCCACCTTTGCAACCGAAGGATCACCCCATACTTCCGAAGTCTCCCAACTGTACTGTCCGTTCACATCACGCAATTGCAACCCAATCCGCAGATTTTCCAACGCCCTGACGAGAACACCAAAATCAATGCTCATGCCGTAAGCATATAGGTTTTTGTCACCTTCAAGCACATTCGGCACTGAGTTGATCATCCATTTTACCGAGATTCCGAGACTTACCATCGGGTGTGGCATAAGCGAAAATGAGCCGTGGATGAGATTATCGGAATGAGTAATCTCATCAAATTTCTTACCGTTAGAATCACGGAACTCAATATCGGACGTACCTGCACGCACCACACCGATTGCCAACCCGGCATTAGGATGGATAGGCATGGAAAAATCGCTGTACATCACAAAGCGATCCAATGCCATATTCCTATAACCGATTGATACTTGTCTGCTGCTTTGATATGCCAATGCTGCCGGGTTATAGTACCAGTTCATCCCGGATCCGATCATCGCTACACCACAATCACCCATTGCCAGCCGATCCGCTCCGAATCCGATGCGCATGAATGAGCCGGTCGTGCTGCCGATGGGAGCTGAGTGAGCCAATGTGACAGCTCCAAATAACATAAGACCAGAGATTAGGATGGTAAGGTAATTAATTTTTTTCATATTCATACTCCTAATCTAGCACCATGACTTTACCCCACTCATTCCTATCTCCTATCTTCAGTCTGTAAAGATAGACACCGTTCGCAACGACTCCCCCTTCTTCATCGCGGCCGTTCCATCGCAAAGCTGCATAGCCGGACATCTCGCCGCTTCCGCCGCCTGACAGGACAAAGTTTCCGGATTTATACACAGATTCCATAGCGAAATTGAAGATTTCAAACGAAGCATCTGTCGGGCTGTTCAGGTTCAACTGAAACCGTGTAAACTGACCTCGCTGCGGTGAAAATGGGCTCGGATAGGCGTAGGTTTCAGGCTCGCCCGCAAGCCCCGCAGCCTGATGCGCCCTGCGAATTCTCCATACGAGGCTGTTGGTCTGAGGGTCTCTGAATCTTACCGCCAGACCGTCATCGGTACCGACCCACAGAAAATCACCGACAGGCGCAACAGAGAAAAAATCAACGCCGTCCAGATATTCACCGACCGTTTCATCAACAATATCCTCCGCTTCGATTACATGCCACGCCTCAATGTCACCCCGTCCACGATATGGATGCCACCATAACGCACCGTCCGCAGCAGCATACACTGTGTCGCCGAGGAATCCGAAGTTGTGAACCCGCAAAGGTCCGAATACATCAACTAAATAATCATTAGTTGCCAGCATAGTAGAATCTGACAGCGCTACCCGCCAGCTCGCACCGTTGTCATCGGTTACAGAGATCCCGTAATATTCGCCTGAGGCATTCGCCTTCCAGGTTGCCCCCCAAATCAATGTATCATCTGAAACCGGCTGCATTGCGAGTCCGGTGACAAAATTACCGGAAATGCTGTTCGGATCGTTGTCGTGATGGGAAAATTTTACCCACGTGTTCCCCTCATCTTCCGACCGATTAATTCCCTCAGCCGTACCGATCCAAAGCACTCCGTCCACAAACAGTGCACTAAAAGCGCGATGATTTAAATTGCCAAGCGCATTGAACGGCTGTCCGTCAGGTGTTTTAACCTCCCATTCATCGCTGTCATGATACTTGCGCCTTAATCCGCCACCCCAACTCGTGATCCACACAGCCGAGTCGGAAATCGCAATGTCATAGGTGACATTCTGAACGTTAGTCGTAGTCGGGAACTGCTGCTCATCTATTTCATCTACCGGCTGCCCGGCCCAATTCCAGTTCACTCCTCCATCACGAGAATAACCGACCCCACCACCTGCAGGGTAAAATGAACCGTTGACATGTTCCGTGTATGCGGTTGCCGCCCACATTATTGAGTCTGTAATCGTCAGAGCTGAAATACCACCTCGACCGATGCCGTCGTCTTCATTTATTACTGTCCATTCATCGTTATGCAGAGTCAGCTTTGCCAATCCTCTTCCGGTTCCCAGCCATAAGCTGTCAGAATGAGGTTTGATGTCTATTATCGAATTTGATGGTAATCGGTCAGCAGAATTGACAGGTACATCAATCTGGTGATACCCCGGTAAAACTGCTCCTATCAGGACAGTGCACAGTATTAATGACAACAGTGCAGCATAGCCGGTTAAGTTTGTCATTTGTGTTTTCATCTATTAATCTTTCGATAGTACCTTTTGGATTTGTTTGTGATTGAAATATCGTCGCGAGAACCTGTGCCAAACGCTCCCTCATCCCTCAGGAAAATCAGCGTTGTGGTAAACGTCTCGCCGATCTGACCCACCAGATCAACCGGTGTCCATTCAAATGTATAGAGAATGTCCGGTTGATTATTTGCACTGACCCTGAATCCGACACCGTATTTTCCGTCTCCCGCTGTGGTGTCAATCCCGTCACCGTCATCGTAATAAGTCGAATCAAACACAATTCTAGAGTCATCCAACATGACAAGCATCAGCTCGTCGAGATCCAGAGCGGTCTGCTCGTCTTCAACTGTAACTATGTAGTCGAATAACCGCTCCCCTTCCTCCGGAAGATAAACAGTATCAGGTCCTTCAACGTTTCTGACTATTGGTGGCAGATTCTCAATCCAGCAGTAGTCACTCCTACCTTGATCCCAACCTTGTGAACTCGCACCGGCGTAGTCAAATGCTCTTACCATGACCGGATAACGGTCAGTCTGCAATCCACGTCCCACATAAGGCTCGTGAAGCCACTGCCAGGTCGAGTCATTTACCTGGGAAAGTGGAAACGATATCCGCTGACGAGGTAGAAACAGTTCAGCAAATGCAACGTCATCCAACCCGTCAGGATCCTGCAACTCAGCCTCAATTAGCGAGCCGCTACTTCCACTCGGCAGGGAGTCCGGTATTGTGTAGAAAACAACTGTCGGAGATGAATTGGCTCGAACGGTCAAAGTTACCCTTGCGGTGTCGAGATGGATTGAATCCGGAAGCGAGAATGTGAAGATGAACTCACCGGGTTCAACGGTGAACAAGGAGGTTACATATCTTGTGAACACTCCGTCACCTGCATTGCTGTCTCCACTCAAAGTGTCCGCAAATCCGTTGGAGTCTCCGATAGGATCCACCCCACCATCATCGTACAGATAGAACATACTCGCATTGCTGATCTGACAGCGAACCCGACTGCCCTGTGGGATGTCCTTCGGTTGCACCTCAACCTTGATCTGATGTTTCTTTGATGAACCCAGAATCCACAAGCTGTCCATCGTCACGGTGAGCCCGTACTCAACCGGAGGGATGAAAATTGGGTCGTTGCCGTCACAACCTACTGTTGAAATAGAAATGGCAGCGACAAAGAAAAGCGCAATAAGTCGCGGGATTTTGATAGAATAGAGTAAACCCATGGTAATATGTCGTTAAATTTACAAATGTAAAAAACTGAATAACGAAAATGCCGTCGGCTTACCTCATAAGGTGGTATGAATGGTCGGGTCTATAAAGTTATACGGTCAATATAGTGAAGAATCACCGAAAAGACAATACCGAGATCAACTTAGAATATACCGCGGATATTAACTCTTATCCTTAACCGGAATCTTAATTTCATCACCCGGTCGCAAGTACCTGTGGTTTCTGATCTTATTTATCCTCTTTAACTCGGCAATGCTGACGTTGTTCCGCAAAGATATATCCCACAGAGTATCCCCCTTCTGCATCGTGTAAATTGTATATTTGTTCTCACCGACATTACGACTCGGCATACTCTGTTTTTTGTTATTAGATTTAGATTCTTCCACCTTCGCGACGGGTGGTACAGGATTATCGGCAATCCTGCGACCTTCAGGCACCCAGATTGTCAGTTTCTGTCCGGGATAGATAAACCGTTTGCGTGTAAGCCTGTTCCAGCGTTTCAATGAACGCAGTGAGACCCCATACCGTTCCGCAATGACTGAAAGCACATCACCTTTGCGCACACTGTATCTGATCTTCTTTGTGCCGGGTGGTGCATTGTCATAGGCTAATGAATTTGCTGATCTCGATTTTGTATAAGCCTCTGAAGGAATCGGAACATATATGATCTGACCAATGCTGATCTTGTGCTTATTGCGGATATTATTCCGTTTGAAACTGCGCAGTGCCCAAATGCTGGT
The DNA here is from genome assembly GCA_964627035.1 of uncultured bacterium. Taxonomy (GTDB): domain Bacteria; phylum Electryoneota; class AABM5-125-24; order Hatepunaeales; family Hatepunaeaceae; genus CAZVKN01. The sequence goes on from CAZVKN010000003.1 coordinate 111,862, forward strand.
GCCGTACCGTTCAGCGATGATTGAGAGAGTTTCTCCACGCCTGACCTTATGCGCTATCCACTTGCGCTTCTCTTCAGGTGACAGCTTGCTCAATCGGTCAACAAACTGCTCTTTTGTTCCTTGAGGAATGAACAGGTTTACGCTGTCAATCAATGGTGGCGTGCACCATCTGATCATCATCGGGTTCAAGCTCTTCAGGCTGTCAAACGTAACGCCCACAAATCCGGCAGCAACTTCCAGATCTATGCACTCTGTTACAACGACCGTATCCACATCTGGGTATTTACGATAATCAATCTCATTGAACCCGAATCCGGTAGGATTCTGCGCAATTATCATCGCAGCGAGGTAAGTAGGTACATAATTACGAGTTTGGCGAGGAAGCTTCTTGAGTCTCCAAAAATCACTCGTTTTCTTCCTTCGTACCTGCCGTTTTACTCTCCCTTCTCCGCAATTATACGATGCGATGGCTAAATACCAGTCATTGAAATCGTGATATAATTTCTTCAGATATTTCGTCGCTGCAACGGTAGATTTAACCGGATCCCGCCGCTCATCGTACCAATAGTCAATCTTCAGATCAAAAATTCTACCGGTGGAGCTTATGAACTGCCACTGACCTGCTGCATGAGCATACGAGTATGCTTTCGGGTTGAAACCGGACTCGATCATTGAGAGAAAGACAAGCTCTTTGGGAATTCCTTCAGCCTCGAGTATCGGCTCCATGATTGGTGCATACAGACCTGCTCTGTTCAACCAGGCAGTAAAAGTTTTTCGGCCTCTTGTCTGGAAAAACCGGATTGCATTCTCAACCTTGTTGTTTATCACAACCGGAACCGAAGGCAGTTTCACTACCTTCAGGGCTTCTTCAAGTCCTGTGGAATCAAACTCCGCTTCCGGCAATACAATCTCATCCAGACTGAACAGCAATGAGTCAACCTCACGGTTATCGGTCGGAGAATCTTCCCACAAATCTTCAACCACCTCTCCATCGAGAGAATTGGTGCTGTTCAACTGTATCAACAGATCGGTAAACAGAAGAAGATCCGCATCTGTCAGCTTCTCGTGATTAACTGAGCTGAGAAGAGCTGCAGCGTGTGCTATCGGATCGGTTGATGCCTCTTCCTGTTCTTCCATCTCACCGACTGCCATATCCAACAGGATTGCAACCGAATCCAATTTCTCAACTACAGTCAGCTCTCTCTTTGTGGAAATAGAATCAGGGGAAATATTTGCCCACAACGTGTCAGCCGGAGTGGCACCATTGGAGATGCGCTCCTTCTCAGGCTTGTCAGCCCGAAAAGGAAACATCTCCTGCAGAGTTGCACAGCCACCGAAAACTGTGAGAGCACAGAAACAGACCAGCCAGGAAAGCGGTCTGGACGGAGTTATTTCACGGAGAATTTCAGGCAAACGACTGTTTTAGTCTTTGAGGTCTTCGAGAGGTTGCTGCAATACACTCTTAATAATCTTGCCCGGACGGAACAGTGTCTTACGACGAGGAGGTATGTAAATTACCTGTTCAGGTTTCTTTGGATTGCGGGCTTTCGGCTTGGCAGCGGTGTTCTTCACCTCAAACACACCGAAATTGCGGATCTCAATGCGGCATTGACCCTTGTCACCGATCATTAATTCACGCAAAGCGGCAAATACGGCGTTCACTGCCGGGGCTGCTTCCTTGGGTTCCATTCCCAATCTGCCGGCAACGTTTTCGATTACGTCTCTTTTAATGTATTTATTCATTCTTTATCCCTTTAGACGATATTATATTTAGTGTGGTAACGGTTTGTTCCCACTCAAATTCAAACTTTGAAGACCGAAATATAAACAATTAGTTTTTGAAAGTAAAGTGTATAAACATATTAATTCATTGTTTGTGACGATTCAACCACTCATAAAACGCAATAACGCAGAGAATTAAGCCATGTCAGGCATTACAGTGTGCATATTTGAGGATGACGGCTATAAAAATTTCGGTCCGCTCACCGAAACAAGAGCAGTATGGGATATCCGTTGTGGAGCTTTCACCAATATAGAGCGGATTCGCAGCCAGATACTACAGTTAGTCCCTGATTGCAACTTCATTTATCATATTCGCGAATATCTTACGCCGCTCTATCAGGAAATATACTCACCACAATCCATGAATCCTAATCAGATAGACACTCCGGTAATCGGTATCAACGGTCGCGCAATTCTTACGCTTGATTCAATCAGAGAACTCATCACCAGATTACTCGCATCTGATAAAGATCTCTCTATCGTGAAGGATGATGATGTGGTTGCTTTCATCACACCCAAATTTAACCGCTTTACATCCATTAACAAACTGATCGAATCATATTCTGCAGGCAAATCAGATTCAACTGATATAAATGATCTGCCTTTTGAAGTTGAATTGGTACGTTATCCTTGGGATCTGATCGCTCTATCCGGTAATAAAGTTATTTTTGAGGATTTTAATCTCCTGCAAAACAGTCTCCATTCGATAGAAGTTGATTCGTCACAAGATCACCGGATCAGAGTAGATCCGACAGCTATAATTGGTAATGGTGTTGTTCTCGATGCTTCAAACGGTCCTATCATCATTGAGGAGAACGCCTTAATTGAACCGGGCGCAATTTTGCAGGGACCTGTTCACACTGGAGCCTATTCGATTATCCGACCCGGCGCGCGACTCGAAAATGTTTTCATGGGACCTCACTGCCGTGTCGGTGGTGAAGTCAGCAACACCATATTTCAAGACTATTCCAACAAGCAGCATTCAGGATATATCGGCAACAGCTATATCGGCAGTTGGGTAAACCTCGGTGCAGCGACCGATACCAGCGACCTGAAGAACAACTACGGAATGGTTTCGGTAAACCTGAACGGGGAATTGGTTGACAGTGGTAGCAGACATGTCGGATCTATAATCGGCGATTTCGTAAAAACCGCAATCCATACACGTCTTAACACCGGGACGGTTGTTGGAACTTGCTGCAATCTGTTCGGGATAGATTTTCCTCCGAAGGCGGTTCCGCCGTTTACATGGGTCAGTTCTGAAGGAATGCAGGAATACCGCTTTGATAAAGCATTAGAAACCATCAGGATGCAGATGCCTCGCCGAAAACGGATTGACAAAACGGATCTGTCATGTGAGCTTACACCGGGATTAGAATCAGTCCTGAGACATATAGCTGCTGATTCCTCGATAGATAATGGAGTGAGCCTGATATGAATGAAAAAATACTGGATTTCATCGCAAGAGGAGCGGGTATAGTTCTCGGCATAATTTTCCTCGTGGCTGCTGCATTGAAGGGAACGGATATAATCAGGTTCCAGCGGCAGATTGAGCTGCTGTTAGAATCTTTTAGCTTGCCACCGATTGATGCTTTGGCTATTTCCGCAACAGTGCTTGCCGTTCTGATTATATTTGCTGAATTTGCAATCGGATCCATGTTGATCCTGAACTATAAGCCACGACCGGCTTCTATCGCAGCTCTGTTTCTGTTAATCCCATTTTCAGTGGTCATCATTCGGGTGATTGTGACAAATACGGCAACAGACTGCGGTTGTTTCGGCGTATGGTTGGAAAGATCCCCGCTTGCAGCTCTGATTGAAGATGCCTTTATGATCGGCTTATCCATATTATCGCTGTTTTCACATCGTCCATCGGTGGAAGAATATAAAAGATGGGTACCGGCAATTATTGTTACAGGCTGCCTCTGGACAGCAGTTCTCTATACATTTCCGCCCGCTTGGGCAGCGATGAAGCCGGGCATGGAATTGAGCTTTGCATCTTATGAACGAAACCCGGATGAACCAAGACTGTATTGGTTTTTTGACCCCAATTGCTATGAATGCCAGTCACAAGTGCATCATCTGAATCAAATCGCTGCAGCAGGTTACGAGATCACTGCGCTGACAGCGTCATCCCCGGCTCATATAACAGAATTCAGGCTCGACTTTGAACCACAGTTCATCATTGCACGAATTGACAGCAGATGGACCAAATGGAGCGGGTTGAGATTGGGAAACCTTCTTGCGATTGAAAAGCGCAAAATCATTCGTGTTTGGCATCCACAGAGACTTCCGGAAATTTCGGAGTTAGATAAGGAATATGCAGAGTGAAACTCGGGGCGGTGATAGTCGGAGCGGGAAAAGGTGAGAGATTGGGTGCTGATGTCCCGAAATGTCTCGTTACAATTGATTCGATTCCGCTGATAGTAATGGCTGCATGGGCATTTGAGCAGGCTGATGTTATTGACTCAACTGTGTTGGTAGTTCCGAGTGGATATGAGACCGAGGTTCAGTCAGCAGTGGAATCGGCTCGACTTAAAAAGGTTGTTGCCATCAAGCCGGGAGGATTAAGGCGGCAAGATTCGGTCAGCAATGGAGTTTCAGCACTTCCCGGACACATTGATTCTATTCTGGTCCATGACGGTGCGAGATCTCTCGTTACTGTGAAGGTGATCCAGGATGTCGCTGAGGCATTAAACAGTGAGGCTGCTGCAACAGTTGCTCTCCCGATACACAGCACTATACACCGGAGCAAGGATGGGCTTGCATCAGAATCGGTGGAAAGGACAAACTTATGGGCAGCACAGACCCCGCAAGGATTCCGGCGTGATCTGCTGATCTCTGCTTTTGATATTGCAGAACGTGACAATCTGACAGTAACAGATGAGATTACTTTGGTAAGAGAAGTGCATAATGTTCATGCTCGGTTAGTCATCGGTGATCCGTTGAATATCAAAATCACCGATCAGCATGATCTGAAGTCATACACTCATTTTCTTCAAACTCGTGCCGGACAAATCAAAGGAGGAGCGTAATGATTCAGAATCTGCGTATAGGAGAGGGATACGATATCCATCGTCTTGTTGTCGGACGTCCTTTAATTCTGGGCGGTGTTGAAATATCCTTTTCCAAAGGACTCGATGGGCACAGCGACGCTGACGTTCTGCTCCATGCAATCTGTGATGCGCTGCTCGGTGGTGCTGCGCTTGGCGATATCGGGGCTCATTTCCCTGACGACAGCGATCTCTACCTGAATGTTTCCAGTCTGAAGCTGTTATCAACTGTCTGTGATATTGTCGAAGGAAACGGCTACCGTCCCATAAACATTGATTCCACGCTTGTTATGGAGCTACCTTATATAGCAGAATATATCTACCCGATGAGAAAAAACATCGCAAAGGCTCTTAAATTAGAGATAGATGCTGTATCAGTAAAAGCGACCACACATGAGAAACTTGGTGCAATAGGTGCTGGAGATGGAATCGCTGCACGCGCTGTTGCGCTCCTGATGAAGTTCTGACAACTTGTACTTAACCCAGTTATTCACTATTATTGAATATCCTTGATCCTTTCACAACTCTGTTAAAGAAGGAATTCCCCATGAAATTTTCACTCCGAAATAAACTGCTGTTGTTCTCACTGATAATAGCACTTATCCCCCTTGCTATTGCCGGCAGGTACATGATTGACATCACCAAGAATGAGCTTAAGAGTAACGTCAACGATGAACTCATCACTGTCGTTGACCAGCTTTCGCAGACCATAGATGACCGTTATGTCAACATGTGGCGTGCACCGCTGTTGCTGCTGAGGAATGCACTCGAAAATGAGCAGTTGAACATTCAGGAACGGATTTCGCTTCTTCAATCAACTCCTCAAAGTATCCCTGATATTGTCTGCTTGCAGTTGTCTGTAAAAAGAGAGGGTGTGCCCCCGATAATAATAACCAAAAGCGAGTTCGCCGATCAGCTCAGGTCAGCCGGGTTGGATCCACAGACCGAAATGGAAGTCAGCCTGACGAAGCTGTCCGACATTTCACCGAACAACGAGTTATCTGTCGGCAATCTGACTTATCTGAGCAAAATTGATTCCTGGTTCATAACGATTGTAATACCGCTCCGCATTGAGCTTGGAGGACTTCCGACCACACTTTCTGCTCAGATCAGCCTCAAAGATCTACGCAATCAGATCCACAACCACGCATTTGCAAAAAGCGGTCAGATTTTGCTGGCTCAAGCCGACGGTAAGGCAATTTTTGAGCCCAATCAAACAGATTTGAGCAATCTGGACATTATTAATAATGCACAGACCGTCCTGAATGCCGGATCGCGTACACTTGGAGCTAATCCCTATACGGATCCGGACGGACAGCAGATGCTGGGAGCATATTCATTTCCAGTTAGCTTCGACTGGATTGTTGTAGTGCAAAAAAACGCTGCCGATGCATATCTCGCAGTCACAGAGATGACACGTGGATTGCTGTTAATGCTGGGTGTCGGTTTCCTGATCGCGACACTGGGAGCAATCGGAGTAGCGTATCTTCTTACGAGTTCTCTTTTGAAATTAGCTAAAGCTGCAAGAGTGCTCTCAACCGGTGATCTTACCGTTCGAGTCGAGGATACGAAGAAAAGAACCAAAGACGAGATCACCGAACTCGCCACCACATTTAACAAAATGGTGGGAGATCTGAACAACTATGTAACCGAGCTTGAGGTGACGACCAAAGCCAAAGAGCGCGCTGAAAGTGAACTACGTCTCGCAAACGACATCCAACAGAGTTTCATCCCCCACACTTTTCCTGAGGATCCCGACCTTGAATATTGGGGGCGATGTGATCCGGCGCGTGAGGTTGGTGGTGATTTCTTTGACTTTTTTACGATTGATGAGCATCGGATGGGCTTTGTAATGGGTGATGTATCTGGTAAAGGAGTACCTGCAGCACTGTTCATGGCAATGAGCCGGACATTGATACGGATGATAGGGGTTAGAATATTAGAACCGGACAAGGCATTATATGAGTTTAACGAGCGATTGTGTGAATTTGAGGGTGGATCGAACCTGTTTGTAACGATGTTTTATGGTGTATTTGATCGTCGAGACGGCAGATTTGCATATTCTACAGCAGGTCATGAGATGCCGTTCATTAAGAAAGGTGATGAATTCACGCAACTACCGCTGCTTAAAAAAACACTCGTAGCTGGGATTCTTGATAACATACCTGTCGAAGCTGCCGAATTTCAGCTCGACAAAGGTGACATGATATTCATCTATACTGATGGTCTGACCGAACCGATTAACCGTGCCGGAAAGGATTACACTGAAAAGGAACTCCTTGTGTTCGTTGATAAACACAGTGATAAAAATGTTCAGGAACTCGGTGAAATTGCCCTTAAGGAACTGAAAGATTATCAGGAAGACTTACCTCAGTTCGACGACATGACGGTGCTGTCCGTGCAGAGGATTTAATACAGTATTCACAACAGATGAAGCAGATTAAGCAGATAAGAGCGCTCCCTCCCCATCTGTTTTATCTGCTTAATCTGCTTCTATGAAAAAAATAAAATCGCGCTTTTCGTTTCACGAAACGAAAAGCACACATTTAACAACAAATGGCTCGTCGGTTTCGCACGACGGCTCATTTGTCATTAAATGTGAAAACCAAAGCAAATACCAAAGCCGTAAAAGTGTAAAATGGTAAAACTGCAAATTATAAAGACCTCGCTAGGCGGAAACCCAGGTCGTTGTCCCGGTTGGACGGAGAGTAGTTGAAACGATTCGCCGAACGGCAGTACCTGGCGTCGTTGAGCCAACCACCGCCCCGGTAGACCCGGAAGGAGCCACCTCCAGCAACCCACGGACTACCATCGTCGGGAGCGCCTTCATAATTATTATGATACCAATCCTCACACCACTCCCAAACATTACCAATCATATCATACAAACCCCAACCATTCGGTTGCTTGCTACCTACCTCGTGAGTACGATTATCACTGTTTGAATTATACCAAGCATAATCATCTATATCCTCATAGTCGGGATCATCGCCCCAATAAAAACGAGTCGTTGTACCTGCTCGGCAAGCATACTCCCGCTCTGACTCACTTGGCAAACGGAAAGCATCATCCAACTCTTCCTCAAAACCCTGAATATCATCCCAACTGACAGTTTCAACTGGACGATTTGCTCCATCAAAATGTGACGGATTATCACCCATTACAGCTTCCCATTGTGCTTGAGTTACCTCATACTTACCCAACCAAAAACCTTCCACAAAAGTTACGTCATGAACTGGTCCCTCATCACCATCACGATCATCCTCATCGTCTGGACTACCCATCTCAAACTCCCCAGCCGGAATCCAGACCATAGTGATAGTAACGTCATCGGTCAAGTCAAACTCACGTTCGTCCCCTGCCTGTGGTCCCTCTTCTTCAACCGCGAACGTAATCCTATCAATATCTCCAAGCTCAAACGATTCCGATTCACCATCCGTAGTATGGATGATCATCTGTTGTGCGGGTGCGGTCGCAACACCCATTAGTAGGACTAACAGTCCCAGCAAAATTGTACGAAAATTCATTGTGATTCCTCCGATTACTTGATTAGTAACATCTTCTTTGTTTCAGCGGATCCGTTGAACGATAGCTGATAGAAATACATGCCGGCCGCTACTTGGATGCCTTGTGAGTTCTTACCATCCCATTGGGTTTGGTATGAACCTGCGGTTTGTTGATCAGATACGAGCGTTGTGATCTCTTTGCCCATTACGTCGTAGATCACAATCTCGACGTGCCCGGGTTTGGCTAACTCGTAACTGATGTTGGTTGAAGGGTTGAACGGATTGGGATGATTGCTCAACAGACGAAAGCTGTTGAGGATGTTGCTTGCTTTGTCTAAGTCTTTGACAGCGTTTAATCCATCAAAATCAATGAACTCAATTTCTGTGATGGGAAACGATACCGTTTCACCGTCGCTGTTGTGAACTGTCAGCACTGTTTCTGCATTGACAGCAGTACAAGCCAAGACAAGCACAGAGATGATTCGTATGAAATTCATAAATCTCCTCCTGTGGTTTGTAGGAACATGGTAATCAAACATACAAAACATTTTGGGGGGGGAGTGATGGGGATCACAATCTAAGGGTTATTCTGAAATAGGTGAGCGATCTGTTATTAAGTTCAGAGTTCATGCTTCAGAATCTGTCCAATGATACATACACCACTGTCAGGTCGCAGTATCTGACAGTTATTAAATTGTTTTCACGTAAGTTATAGTATCAACCGCGGTAGGCTGACACCTGAGTTTAATTGTTGTCACAACCACGATGTCGGGCTCTAGACAAGCCCGACGACAAGCCAATAATTGTTGAAATCGGAATTATTTGGAAAATAGTTCGATTGGATACAAAACCAATTCAGGAACGTATGTAATGATAAGTAAAATTATAAGTTGAATTATAAGAAATGGGAGTGTTGCTCGGTAGAGCTTCAGGATCGGTTGCCGGAAGCGGTGACTTGCGATAAACAGATTCAATCCGACAGGAGGTGTGCTGTAGCCGATTTCGAGATTGACAAGAAAGATGATTCCAAAGTGAATCGGGTGAACATCGTACGCTATCGCCATCGGCAGCACCAACGGTACAATAACCATTAAAGCAGAGAAAATGTCCATCAGACAACCGACTATCAGCAGAAATATGTTCACGGATATAAGGAACATGACACGTGATGAGATCACCGACTTCACCCACTCAAGAATGATCATCGGTATCTCAGCATAGATCAGGTAGTTGATAAGTGCCAACGCTGATCCGAGAATGAGCAGAATAGCACCGATCATGATTGCACTCTCACTTAGCACTCTCGGTAGGTCACGAATCGGATGGATGTCCCGGATGATAAAGCATTCCACAATCAACAGGTATCCCGCCGACACAGCCGCTGCTTCTGTAGCAGTGAAGACACCACCATAAATCCCACCTATGACAACTATCGGCAGTGCCAACTCCCACGCTGCATCCCGCAAAGCAGGCAAAAACGGCTCATAAGAAATCTTAACCTTTTCGTGTGTACGGTTCATCAACACAGCATAAAGAGAAACTCCTGACACCAGCAGAATCCCGGGGACCAGCCCTCCGATGAACATCTTATTGATTGATACTTCGGCTACAACCCCGTAAATGATGATAGGCAAACTTGGCGGGAAAAGAAGTCCGATACTCCCTGAAGAGGTCAGCAAACCAAGTGAAAATCGCTCCTTATAACCCGATTTCAACAGAGTCGGAAACAGCAATCCACCCAGTGCAACAATAGTAATCCCGGACGCTCCGGTAAACGCCGTAAATATTGCCATCGTAACCAGTGTCAGGACAGCCAAACCACCCGGTATCTTCCCAAACCCGGATTGTGTTAGTCTTATGATCCTTTCAGAAGCTTTACTTTCGGCGAGCAAATATCCTGCAACGGTAAACAGTGGAATGGCAGTCAGGGTGTGGTTGGAGGCGAGTCGCATCAGCTCGCTGAAATATATAGCCGGATCGAGACCTTCGGATATGTACCCGCTGATCCCTAATAGAGACAGAATTAGAAATAGAGGCAGACCCGCGAACGCCAGCAGCAAAATTATAACGAATCCAAAGCTCATGTAATTTGATACTCAGTCTTCATTAAATATCTTGCCGGGATTGAACAGTCTGTGTGGATCGAGATGACTTTTTAATTTTACTGTTGCAGAAATTGTTTCTGGAGATAGCTGCCAAGGGAGAAACTGTTTCTTTGCGATCCCGATTCCATGTTCACCTGTAATCGTCCCACCCAGTGATATTGCTGCTTTGAAGATGTCATGTGATGCTGATTTGGAACTATTTTGTGATACTTCACTATCCGAATCGTACATCACCACTACATGCAGATTCCCATCTCCCACATGACCGTAAACAGCGATTGGCAGATTATATTTCCCGCTGACTTCGGTGATTTGAGCTGATAGATCACTCAGTTTTCCGCGTGGAACGGCGATATCTTCATGAATCTTACCTGTTGCGGCTCGAATCAGGCTTGGAGATATAGCCCGACGCAGTTTCCACAATTTATCTCTTTCATCTTCACCGGAAGCAACCGTTACGTTCTCAGTGCTGTCATACAGAAATCGCTTGACTTCCCTCAACTGATAATCAATCTCAGCTTGAGCTCCGTCCAATTCAAGTAGTAGTAGAGCATCTGTATCATGAGGATTGTCCAATTTGCTGAATTCACTGACAGCCTTCAGTGCTTCTCGATCAATGTACTCCATAACAGCAGGAACCAATCCGGCTTGAATTATTTCACCCACTGTTTTGAACAATCTGTCTCGCTCATGAAAGTAAGCAGCAAGCGTAACAGTTGTCTGCGGTTTGTAAATTAGTCTGAGTGCAGCTTTGGTCACAATTCCAAGCGTTCCTTCCGAACCGACGAGTAAAGATGTCAAGTCTGGGACACTATTCATCTCGTCAAAAATACCTGTCTTGCACAGCTTACCTGAAGAATCAATATATTCCAGCCCAAGCACATAGTGTCCGGTCACGCCATACTTGAAGCAGCGCAGCCCTCCTGCATTCTCAGCTATATTACCACCGATTGTTGATATAGTGTGGCTCGATGGATCCGGTGGATAGAACAGCCCATATTTGCCGACTTCATACTGCAACTCCGCCGTAACAACTCCCGGCTGAACGACTGCTACTTTATTGTTCGCATCAATATTTTCTATTTCGTGCATACGTTCTAACGACAGTACAATTCCATCATTCTCAGGAACACTGCCACCGGATAAACCGGATCCCGCACCTCGAGCAGTTATTGGAATTCCGTTCTCGCACGCAAATAACACTGTCTGTATCACATCATCTTCTGTCTCAGCTATCACAACAAGAGAGGGTAGCTCGCGAAGTGGAGTTGCATCGAAGCTATACAGTAACAGATCTTCCGGACTTTTAAATAGCTTCTGCTTACCAATCTTCCCATTAAGTTTCCTCTGAGGGTCAATCAGCAGCATCTAATCATAACCCTTGGCTGTATCATTACTCCTTTTCGTGTTTGCTTCTTCAGCCTGTTCTTTGGCTAATTTCTCCTCTTCAAGCATCTGATCCCATATATCGTTGATAAACTGATGCTCGGACGGGGCTGGAGGAACATCAACTCCCTGTTCCAGCAATAGTCTGAAGAAAAATGAGTACCCATCAGGTGTGTGAGCTTTCGGCATAGAGTATGCTTTATCCTTGAGTGCTCTTTTCAGGTTGATAAACTCGTAGCCGCGCCGTTTCATCATATTGATCAGCTTTTGCAGATTGAAAGCGTTAAGCTTGTTGGAGTGAATTAAAAGAATTTGTGGTGCTTCATACCCGGTAGCCATCACTGCAATATCTTCCCAGTACGCAAACATTGTGTCCATGTATGCTACATAAGCATTAACGATCCGTCTCATACCGAGCTGATCGTCTTTCTTCAAAGCCCGTTCATAAACCGCTGCATACTTCCACTCAGCATTGCTATGCGTCACGGGAGCTGTGGTGTACCCACTATACTTCAAAAATCTATCAAATTGCCGTTCATAAGCCGGAGTGGGACCGTGATTGAGGAATGGGTGACGAAAATATCGGAGCTGCATTCCCCCCTCTTCCATCAGCCTGCGGGTTACCACTTCACCTTTAAGGATGTCCTCTTGTACCAATTCAAGAGGATTGTCGTTCGGATTGATATGCGAGTAGGTGTGATTGCCGAGTTCAATTCCGGCTTCAACCCATTTCTTCAATAACTTCTCATACGGGAATGAATTACCCCGCCAATGCAGTTTGTATTCATTCACAAATCCAACCGCAGGTATTTCGTTTCTGATAAGGACTTCGATTATTCCGGCAGTAATCTGCTGCATCTCTTTCAGATTTCCTGATGCAGCCGGAAGATCATCAATTGTAACTACAACAGTTCTCTTTGGTGTGTCAGAGTCACTGAAAATGTTAAATTTGAACCCGAACATCCACACCAGCATAACAATGATGATGCTCCAGATGAACAGTAGGAATAGTTTTTGAATGTTGTTCATGGGAATGGGAAGTTGTCAAGTTAGCAAGTTTACAAGTAAGAAAGTGAGCAAGAAAGCAGGGAAGAAAGTTATTGTCGTCATCGCGTAGTGCCGTAGTCGGGTTTGAGACAACCACGACTACTACTTACTTGCACAAATTAGCTTAATTATTTTCTATCCATTTGTCATCCCGGGCTTGACCCGGGATCCAGTATTAACATATACTTACTGGATTCCTATTTCGCGGGAACGCAACCTAACAATCCGATAAACTTTCTTACTTGCAAACTTGTCAACTTTCTAACTTGACAACTACTTAACACAGACCAATTTAATAGTTCTCAAACGGTTATTAGACTCCAGTATAGCAAAATAGAGACCGGAAGGCAAGACTTCAGAATCGAATGTAGCACTGTGCTCGCCTGCAGGTTGTAACCCTTGATGCAGTAAAGCTATCTCGCGACCTGACAGGTTATACAGTTGAAGGGATATATTGGATTGGATGTCAAGGCTGTATTTGATGGTGGTGGTTGAGTTAAAGGGATTGGGAGAGACTGAAATAATACTGAAGGAGTTCGGTTTAGGGCTAACATTGGACATGTTTGCTATACTTAGCTCATCCGCTCGATATGTGCCGTCGCCTTGAATCCAGGTCATTGAAGCAGCTACTTGTTCGCTGCCATCCCAATGTCTGAATGATAACTCCTGACCGTTAACCGCACCATTTACGTTTTCTGTGAAAGTATCATCACCCCAGACAGTAACACCTAACATGGCTGCACCGTCGCACACAGCAGCTCCAACCAGACAATTATCAGAGGTGAACACACCAATCTCACCGGATAGAGGTGCATCCTTGATTATTATGCTCATATTATTATCTGATAGGATCGTTGATTTAAAATGACTTAGCTCTAAACTTGGTTCACTTTTTTTATCATCAATCCCCGGAGGTCGGTTTATGTCATAATTCCATCCGGCAACTCCCTCAGATTCCAGTTTGATCTTGTAGCCTTTGTTGCGACGCAGATCCTCCATGTTGTTGAATTCCAGTTCCGGATAGTAAAATCCACCCTGATCGTCCTTGGCGAGTATCAATCCTAACTCGGAGATGAAGCGAAACGCCTGCGGGGCATCCTGAGCTTCGGATGGAAAGTAAGCTGCTATTGACCACCCCTCCGGTAACCTCATCCGGCGGAAATCCTCCACCTCATGCCCCTCCACAACAAGCGTGTCTTCACGATGAAGTTTGATCTTGTACCCCTGGCTGACCTCAAAATCGGGAAGGTTGTTGAACATACCCGGCACAAGAAAATGTCCCTCATGATCCTTCATTATCATCAGGTTTTCATTTTCGATTAACGGCTGGAAGAGTTGTTCAATATCCAACGGTGACGGTACGAAGGGCATCGAGATCATTGACCAAAAATTGTCAATCGGCAACATATAAGTCTCAAAAAACTGCTCATCCTCGTCAGTCTGCTCAAACCACACCAGCTCACCACCGCTTGACCCGACAACTATATCGGGCAGACCGTCGTCGTTGATGTCACCGACCGCCATGCTCCACGGAGATCTGAACTCATCAATAACCCGGTGAACATTAAACATCCCATCCCCCACATTCGACCACCAGGATATTATGCCACCTCTTCTGGCATGACAAATGATGTCAGGTCTGTCATCTCCATTTATATCACTAACCACAATTGCTAAACCACCACCTCGACGCTCCGCTACCATGTGCTTCTGAAAGTTCTGCTCCCCGTCGTTTTCGAACCAAGCAATGTCATTCTCCATACTACCCACCACAAAATCTAAATCATCATCTTCATCTAAGTCTGCTACTTCAATTTGCCAAGGATAGTCAAGCAGATTTTCCCTTTCTTCAATCTGATTTAGTTCAAATGACATATCCCCTTCATTTATCAGCCAGCTAATCATCCAAACCCAATAAGACACTGTTACGATGTCAAGCAACCCGTCCTGATCCAGGTCAACCACTTTCAAATTGAGCAGCCCTTGACCGTCGCGGTCGGAAATTATCTCATGCCTTTCGAATTCTCCGTCACCAACGTTCTCCCAGATATATAGACCGCCAGAAATTTCTCCGACGATAGAATATTTCGATGTGCCGATAACATCAAGATCATCATCATCATCCAGATCGGCTACAGCGACTTGATAGGCACCGATAAATTCATCGTCCAAAATTACTGTACGGAACTCTTCTTCACCCTGATTTTCAAACAGGTACAGTCTGCCGGGACCCTCTTCCTCATTTTCAAATGTATGGTCAACAACTGCAACTATATCCAGATCACCGTCCTGATCAATGTCTGCTACTGCCGAGCCTTGAGCCCAATAAGCATCTTCAAGTAAAACATGCTCTGTCCACTCATCGTCATTTTCAAACCATGAAATCCTGCCAGGTCCGAATCCTACACGAGCATGCTGATCGAAACAGCAGACAATATCAAGATCATCATCCTGATCCACATCCGCAACAAGGATATGATTTATTGTCTCAAGTTCGAATCTCTCCGAGATGTTGTGTTGCTCAAAGGCAAGAGCGTGTAATGCGGATGTTGAGCAGAACAGGAAGACTGTCAGCAATATAAAATAGAAAAAGACACTGAGTTCCGAATATTCTTTTTTGGAATCGTTTAGTGAACTCATTTAGAAATTCCCTTTCGTCAATCCGCCGCGGTTAACACCTGCCTGTCCTCTTAGTGACTTGGTGACTTGGTGGTTCTTCTTTCTTGCAAACTTGTCAACTTGCTAACTTTTCAACTTCTCAATAATTCCGCAAATTTTCCGCTTCAAATAGGAATAAAATCACTGAATCAGAAATTGAACGCGGACAGAATACGGAATAAATCATCAAAACCGACCGATTCGTGCATATATTGCACATATTCTCTAAGTTATTCCGTCTTTTGTCCGCCTTTCTCGGAATAGTGAATTTTGTAACTTATTGTGTTCCGTGACTTTTCCGCAATTTCTTCGCAGAACTGAGATGAAAATCAGTTTTATACCACAATATAATCACCAATCACACGGTTTCCAACCAATTGATTTTCAAACCGGCGGGCACCACTTTTATAGCGGTCATAGCAGATGATGTAGTGATATTGATCTAATCTCTCTCTTGGTTACGTTGTAACTTGAAAACTTGCTAACTTGAAAACTTTCCAACCCAACATATTGACAACTCCCACCTCAATCATTAACTTTCAACCCTTAATGTGTACCGCGGGGCGTGGCGCAGTACGGTAGCGCGCACGGTTCGGGACCGTGAGGTCGCTGGTTCAAATCCAGTCGCCCCGACCATCCGAGTTTGCAAGTTTGCAAGTTTGCAAGTTTGCAATAAATAACAATTTATCCTGCTAACTTGCCTACTATGAGTAAAATCGGCATCGGGAAGAATTTCCCACCTGAAAACCCTACATTTTGGGATAAAACCGCTTCATACTGCATAGTCGCCACTACTATCCTCCCATCCATTCTACTTATGATGCACGTCCTGAACCGCACCGAAATAGTTGGACGGAAGAACATTAAGAATTTGAAGCTGCCGTGGATGATAATGTCCAACCACGTCACGCTGCTCGACGATCTGTTCCTCGACCCGCTGATCCTGTTCCCTCACATGTTCAAAGGCTACCGTTATGTGCCTTATCACGCCCCGGAAGAGCACAATTTCTACAAAAATGCACTCAGCGCGTGGTTTATGAAGAAGGTCAAATCAATCCCGCTGATCCGCGGCAGGGGTGCT
Organism: uncultured bacterium; assembly: GCA_964627035.1. Classification (GTDB taxonomy): domain Bacteria; phylum Electryoneota; class AABM5-125-24; order Hatepunaeales; family Hatepunaeaceae; genus CAZVKN01. The sequence goes on from CAZVKN010000003.1 coordinate 128,480, forward strand.
AATCAGGAGGGGATGAACCGCCTGATCAAGGCGGTCAGGGATGGCGGTGTGCTGCACATCTATCCTGAAGGAACACGAACCCGCTCAGGCAACATTGAACGAGGTAGATCCGGCGTCGGTAGATTGATCTATGAATCAGGTGCTCCGGTTGTTCCGGTCTATCACCACGGTCTAAACAAGGTACTTCCTATCGGTTCGGGAATTCCCAGATTCGGCAAGCGGATTCGTGTTATGATCGGCGAACCTCTCTATTTCGATGATGAACTCAATCTGACCAACGACGTCCACACCTGGAAGAAAATCACCAACCGAGTGATGGATGCGATAAAATATCAGCGTGAAAAAGCGGAAGAACGGTGGGGAGTTGATGCTCTCAAGAACGGTCGAACCGCTTAACTCCATGTCCGATCCCTCTCAGTCTCTCCTATTCGACACACACTGCCATCTCGACAGCGGTCAATATAGCGGGGAAACGGATGATGTTGTCCGGCGTGCAGATGATGCAGGTGTTAAGGACTTGCTTATCATCGGCATTAACCTCCAAAACTCAATCGGATCCCGAAACCTCGCCCGAAAATACAATCAACACTTCACAGCAGGAATCCATCCGCATGACGCTGACAGCTATGTAGTGGATGATATTAACCGAATAGCAGAACTTGCTAAAGATGAACTGTGTGTGGCTATAGGTGAGATTGGTCTGGACTATTTCCGGGACTACGCTGATCACGATAATCAAAGGAAATTGTTACACGAGATGCTAAATGTTGCGTCCGATTTGTCCTTACCCGTGGTGCTCCATCAGAGATCTGTAGAATTTGATGTAATTAAAATTATAGACAAATTCGATCTCCCTGCAGGCGGTGTATTTCACTGCTTCAGCGATGATTGGGAGCTGGCACAGGCAGGATTGAATCGCGGATTTTACATATCATTTGCCGGGAATGTCACCTACAAAAAAAGCAAACTGCTGCCAATTGCCGCAGACATACCGATTGACAAACTGCTGATTGAAACCGATGCGCCGTATCTGACCCCTGTCCCTCATCGCGGTAAGCGAAATGAACCGGCTTTGATCACTCATACCGCCTCTTGCATTGCTGAAGCTCGCAATATGAAGCTTCATGAATTCGCTAAGATCACCCGCGAAAACGGAAAACGGCTTTTTAACCTGTGAGGTCGTGTTTACGGTGCGAATGTTGCTAGCATCATCTGTGAACACTGTTCGCACTTTGATACGCTGAATTGAGGATCATTATAGAACTGGATTCCGGATCAAGGAGTCTGTCCGACAATGATATATGCCGCTGTCAACCCGCCGCGGTTGACAGTCCAATCTACATAATATTAACAAGATGGCTGTCAGGTACGGCGACCTGACAGCAGTTTATTTGCATTACCGGACAAACTCTCAAGTCCGGAATGACAGATGGACATATTACTGAATAAATCAAAGAACTCAACTACACTACCTGCAACGGTTTAGAACATATTTTCAGCTCGATTTGCCGTTTGCATATCTACCTGTAAATTAGTATATTGCTCTTATGCTGAGTTAGATGGAATAGCTACATAGGCATGATTTTTGCACTATAAACGTTAATGACAATTGATAAATGATAAACTTTGGGAGGTTAAAAATGGATAAGTTTTTGCTGATAGCATTCCTGACGTTGATAACCCTCGGCTTCGCCACTGCGACCGATGCTCAGGCTGAAGGAGCACTGGCAGGGACTGTGCTTGATGCTGAAGGTGAACCTATTGAAGGTGCTGTTGTCACTATCGAGCAGATTGTAAACAACCGTCGTGAGCGTCCTTTCAGAGCCCGTGCTGTTACAAACGAAAACGGAGTGTTCGGCTGGCGTGAAGTTCCTCAAGGCAGATATGTTGTTACCGCTGCTGCAAGAGGGCATCAACGCAACAGCCTCCGCACAACTGTCCGCAACGACGAGGTCACTCGAATTCGCATCCAGCTTCGTCCTCTCAGGCGCGGTAGAGGCGGTGACGAACGAGAAGTCGGATCAATCGCAGGTGTGGTTATTGATGCTGAAGGCAACCGTGTTGCCAATGCGCGAGTCATGCTGATGCGCGTGGTTCGCAATCGCCGCGGTCGTCACATTCGCCATATCGCTGTTAATACCAATGAGAGAGGACTGTTCCGCTTTGAGGATATTCCGGTCGGTCGCTATGTATTGGTCGCAAGGGCTCGAGGTGGTGGCGTTGATCGCGAAAGAGTTGCTGTAGTAGCGGGTGAAGAAACTGAAGTTGAACTGCAGTTAGTCGTCCGTGAGCGCAGGCGCGGCAGAGGCGACGGTTAATTCTCACGTATCATCAGAGAGTAGGAAGACCCATGCGCTCGGCATGGGTCTTCTTGTTTTTTGTGAGTCGTAGCAATGTAGTCGTGGTTGTCTCAACCGCGACTACAAAAACAGTAGCTTGCTAACACTCTCGTCGAGATTCGAGTACTTGAAGCCTCCATTTTATCTTATCAGCATCACCTTTTGGGTAGATGATTGACGTTCGGTTGATAGTCTTACAAAGTACAATCCGGAAGGCAGATCGTTTGCGATTAGATTTTTGCTGTGATGTCCGGTTTGTTTCTGTCCTTCAAATAGCGTCTGGACGCGCTGACCGAGTAGGTTGTAGAGTTCGAGTGAGATGTTTGATGCAATTGGGAGCGCGTAGCTAATGGTTGTGGTAGCGTTGAACGGATTTGGGTATATTGCCGATATTCCGAATTTTGTCGGAAGATGAAATTTTCTACCAACGACATCATTGGATGAACTGATATTCATACTTATCGGCACATTGATGTCTTCACCTCCGACAGCTTGACTGAAGATCAACTCACCCTCCCAATCAAGCGTAGAATCCAGACCAACTGTATTCAAGGTCATTGTCAATTCCTGATTGCCACCAGGATCAATAGAGCCTTCAGCAGGTTCGATGACAAACCAATCTATGTTTGGTTTCAACTGCCAGATGTCAATCCGATCCTCACGACCTGCATTCGCAATGTCCATGAACACCCAACTGCCGTAAGGGTCGTATTCGTTTGTAACAAAACAGCCAACAGGTGATCCGCCTTCCTCAGGGGTCAGCTCCATGACAAACGTAGTATCACCATTGTCAGGATTCATCTTATGTACAACTTGTCGGTTATCTCCTGGGCTGTTGAAAATGTAAAGAGATGAATCTATCGGCATGTATGCAAGCCCGTAGATGCGCAGATCCTGTCGGGACAATTCATGTTCCTGATTATGGTTACCTTCCCTGTCATAGCCCAAAATATCGGATAGCGTCTCGCTGATCCACAGCAGCTCACGATCAGAATCCCATGCTATTGCTGATAGACGGTCAAAGTCTGTCTGAAATGACGTAACCGAATCACCATCCGTGTTAAAACCATAGACAGTTTCCTCAGCTACTCCCCAGATCAGTTCACCATCCCAGGCAAGATCCTTCATACCGTAACGTGAATCACCGAATTGCGGAAAGCTACGCACAAGCTCACCTTCACCGTCCATGACATAGACACGGTTTGTGTCGTTGCCTCCTCCTGTTACGTAGTAATTATCGTCAATATACACAACACCCACTAATCTTGAATCATCTATTACCTCACCAATGTTGAAGGTTTCACGCAGTGTTCCAGGATCAACACCCGATTCACCGAGCAATCGTCGCTCAACCGACCATTCAAGGACTCCATTACCTGAGTCGCTTATGGTGAATGAACGCACTGCAATATGACCGGGAGTTAATGCCTCGTTGAACTCATCTATTGAAACAACCATCTCAGGATGAGTCAGTTCAAAGTTGACTGCGAGGGTTTCATCTACCGCGCATTCAATACTGTCAATGATGATGCTGTTATATCCGATCTTTGATACTGTGATGGTGGAATCACCGAACGGTAAGAAATAAATGCCCTCCTCATCAGACTCGGTAACGCGTCCATATGTCGTTGAAATGTATGCACCCTCAATTGGTTCTTCGGTTTCTGCATCTGTTACCTGTCCTTCAAAAACTCCGAAGTTCATCCATTCAAAAGAATGATCATAAAGCTCATAAAAGATGTCCCACAACGCCTGACGAATTTCATAATGCATTCTGTTAGTAAAAATTAATGCTCCTGTTGTTGTAGCAGGATGCAATGATATCCAATTCCCTGCTCCACTCATATTGCCCCAATGACTCCAGTAAATTTCATTCTCATGCAAAAGCCTGAACCAAATAAGGCCACTATCGAAGGGGTCCCAAGCGTTTTCAACTTCTACGGTAAACATCCTTTCTACAGTAGTGCTATCGAGAATTCTGACTTCTCCGTTTTCACCATACTGAGTCATCGCTATCAGAAATTGAGCCAAATCATGAGTGCTGGTTCTAAGCGTTACTGATGGATATAGGGGCCAATGGCAATGCTGATATGGCTGACCATTACGGTCATAAGGCACGGCTAAGTTATCTTCATCGAGCCCTTCCAAAAACCAGGATGTGTTTTCCATTCCCAGAGGATCGAAAATATTTTCTTGGCAGTAATCTGCAAAATCATCTCCCGAGATGCACTCCACCAGATATCCAAGCAGTGCGATTCCGGGGCTGCTATAATGATAACTTGTTCCCGGTCGTACATTGCGTCTATAATTTGACGCATTATAATGTTCTCCACCTTCCACCAGATATTCTTCCAAGAATTCCCCAAGAGCCCAAGGTGAATCTTCCCCATAAGTAAAAAATTGTCTCAACCCTCCCCAATTATCTGCTATTGAGGACGTGTGCGTCATCAACATCCTGAAAGTTATTGGATCTTCAGGAAAATCGGGGTGAATTACGTCAAAGTCATCTATATAGCCATTGATTGGGTCATCGAGTTCGAACTCGTCATCTTCCCACAGTTGCATAATCGCTGCGACTGTGACGGTTTTCGAGACTGAAACCATTAGGAACATTGTATTTTCTGTCACGGGGATCTCATCTTCAATGTTAGCCCACCCGTAATTTCCGATCTGACCGATGCGTCCACCTCTGACGATACAGGTTGCCACACCCGGAATACGGTAATTTTCCATAGTCTCCAAAATAAACGTATCCAACTCGGCAGGATTCAGATCCCTTCGAGGTTGAGCATTGACTGCACTCGCAACGAGAGCGATGCAGATGATTGTGATAGTAACAATTGCATTACGCATTGTTATGTCTCCTGTTATTTTATTAGCATGACCTTTTAAATAGATAATTGGTTGTCGGTTGATAATCTTACAGAGTATATGCCTGAAGTTAGATCGTTTGCGATTAGATTTGTGCTGTGCCTGCTGAGAGAAGCATGCAGATGATTGTGATTAAAAGAATTGTAATACGCACGGTTCTCTCCTTAGATTGGATTTACAAGGCGAGCAGTGCAGGGGTAATTATTTGAACATAAGGACATTAATTCACAAAGTCAAGTCTGCCTCTTCAGCCTATAGGATTCTACTTCGAAAAAAACAAACCTATCTTATCAGTGTATTCATTTTTTTATCAAGGAGGGAGGACTCTTTCAGAACGGACTAAAAGTCCGCCCTGAAAGCCTAAACACTGAAAAGAATACAAACGCTTCCAGTTTGCGAAAACGGTATTATACCGTTTCAGCGTCGTACAGATAAGCTCCAATCGCATCTGATTCGCAGTGATCCATTGCAGCAACGTACTGACCACAGTTGCTGCCGATAGCGTTCTCCTCAAGCTCACCCTGACTGACAATCACCTCGAAGCCCTCATCTCTCAGTGATTTAACGATCTTCATTTCGTGCTCATTGGTCTTGAAGATTGAAGCAAGTTCGTTCATCTTTGCGTTGAATGTAGGATTCAGAGGCGTAATTTTGACGAGAAACACTTCAGGATCAAAATAATTGCGCAGGACTTTAGCATCAACCGGGGCAGATTCCATCATCACAAAATTCAGAGTGATTTTTCTGCCTCCCGGCAGATAGAACTTCTCACCGTACCGCGCCATTTCAGAAAAATCCCAACAGTCAACCGGGATCAATCTTCTCCTGATAGCCCGGTCTGTGCTGTGAATTGAGAACTGAAACTGAAAATTACCGTTGTATCGCTTTGAAACCTCAAGCAATCTGGTGAAGAATCTATCTGTACTCCTCGGTGCGACTGTCGAAATAGACGGCATAAAACCGGGCGCATCATATCGTCTCGGGATCTCTTCCAGCACATCTACAACATTCACATTAAATGCGGGATCCCCCATCCTTGCAAATTGAATTTTCCATTTGTCAACCGGAACAGACCTGTCTGGGAACCGCTGATCCACGAGATAATCTATCTGATACAGCAACTCCTCCCTACTCAATTTGCCTCGGTATTGAATACCGGCGTCACACATCGAACAGCCGACCGGACAGCCGTACAGAGTCGAGATGATATTTACCCATTTCACTTCACGAGGGATCGGTGGCTCAACAGATTCCACAAACTCAATTCTGTGACCTCTCTCGGACTCTGCGACATAAACAATAGCAATATCCTCTCGACCGATCTTTTGGATTACTTTCACTTAGATGACCTTATTGTCGTTTCTATATATCTGCATCGCAGCTTTGACTCCGTCACCGATTGAAATAGTAGCCTGACGGAACAGACCGTTCTTGACATCTCCGATGAGATGCATTCTTCCTGATTGCTCAAACAAACTGAATTTGTCCTGAAACTGCTCACTGATGCAACTCAGGTTAGGCATTCGTCCAATGGCAAACAGAAGATAATCATACAATTCTATGTCAATGGAATTGTCATGCCCAAAATACAATTCCAATCCATCATTTTTCTCTAACACTTTGACTAAACTGTGATTTTCTCTGTAAGTTATTTTTTCAGCCTCTTTCACACGCTGCGCCAATATGGGAATAGCTGAAATTCTTGCGCTTCGATTGTTTACCACCACATCGTTGTGTCGTGACAGATTCATCGCATAGTCAAACGCAGCATCACCGCCACCCACAATTGCTATCCGCCTGCCTATAACAGACTGTAAAGATTGAACGTCATAGAACACTCGATCATTGTCCAAGGCTCCGGGAGCATCACACTGAATTGGGGCTGTGCCGGTTGCCATCAGGATGATTTTACATATATAGCTTCGTTTGTCGGTAATAACATTGAAATGCGCACCTTTATCAATTACCTCACTGACCGACTCAGTTATCACCGATATTTCATGTTCCTGCAGATGTTTTTCAAACAGCTTCACAAGTTGAATGCCTGCTATTCCGGACGGAAATCCTGGGAAGTTCTCAACAAGATTAGCATTATTCAGCAAACCGCCTACTGCTCGTTTCTCGAATATCCTGAATCCTATACCATATCTCTTCAGTTGGATTGCCGCAGCGATTCCGGCAGGACCGGCACCGATGATGACTGCATCAGTCATAGGTCACATTATTCAGATAGTTCACAACCTCTTCAACAGTCACAACATGGGCAAATCCATGTGAGAGATTGAGCAGCGTTGCTCTGTGAAACTCTTCATTGTAGGTAGCGGTTCCATCCACCGGAAACAGCACGCTGTATCCGTGCATGAACGCCGATCTCGCTGTCGTTTCACAGCATAGGTGCGTCATCACACCTGTTATGACTACCTGTGTAACATTATGCTCTCGAAGCATCTCATCCAGCTTTGTATTATAAAATGCATCATACTGTGACTTAACAATGGTCGGCAGATTCAACTCGCTTAACTCCGGGATTATCTGACTATTCGGATCGTCTTCCACGATCAAATCGCGCCACCAATGCCTCATCATTCCGGCATTGTTTTGATCGTTAACATGTCGAGTCAGGATTATTGGATTATCTGTTTTCTGGAATGCCGCAATTAGATTCAATATTCTTGGGATCAAAACAGGAGCACTCGGGACAAAAGCGTGAGAAGATTTATCTATAAAATATCTCTGCACATCGAGCACTAAAAGAACAGTTTTGCCCGATTTCGGCGCAGACAGACCAAGGTGTGATTTTCCGGAACTCTTTCTCAATTCGCGTGCATATTGTTCAATCTCACCCTCTGATAAATACTCTTCTTTCCTGATCCGTCCCATACATTTCGCTCGTAATAGACTTAGTTATCTTCCAACAACGTCACAAAACTACCACATCACTCATCACTGCGCAAATAAATATCGGAATATACGCTATCTGAAAGAATTTGATACCCTGAGTCCTTTGAATTATTAACAATTTCGTCATTTCCGTGCAGACGGGAATCCGGAAGAATCAATGCAGGACTGGATTCCGGATCAAGTCCGGAATGACACATAGGGTGGTCAGCGAATATATCAAAGAATTCACTCTGTCCGAGAAGCATACAAGATGAACGCAATGAAATGCTTTCTTCTCATCTTCCTATCAGTGGATTTCTACCTGCGTATTAATGAAAATTTACAGCTTGTTTTTACCGGCTGCCAATGTTATATTAAAATTTACTCTAATTTGTAAATTATTTGACAGTTAATCTATGCGCACAGGATTAGGCACCACCGGAATATTACCTGCCGGAGTGAAAGCATTACTAATTGCCAACGGTGCCGTGTACATACTTCAGACCTTCGTCGGTCACAGACTGACGCTGCTGCTCGGATTAAACCCCTCAGTTTTCTGGGGCAACGGTGCTCTGTGGCAGCCGTTTACTTATCTGTTCCTCCACGGTGGATTTTCACATCTCCTGTTCAATATGCTGATGCTGTGGATGTTTGGATCTGCACTTGAGCAGATGTGGGGGATGAAGCAGTTTTTGCGTTACTACTTCCTCACCGGAGTCGGAGCCGGTCTTTCCAACTGCATTCTGACGCCCGGGATGGACATCCCGATCATCGGAGCTTCCGGTGCTGTTTATGGGATTCTCGCTGCATACGGTCTGCTATTCCCGAATGCACGCATCTATATCTACCTACTTTTTCCGATCAAAGCCAAGTATTTGGTGCTCATCTTTGGAGGTCTTGAATTTATCTCCTCATTCCGACCGGACAACGGTATAGCGCACATTGTCCATCTCGGTGGGATGGTCGTCGGTATCATTTATCTGCAAAAAGATCGAATGCTGAAAGGTCTCGCTCAATATCTGAAAGGGAAAGTCAAAGCACAAGAGATCAAGAGACAGCAACAGAAAGCGAGTGAGGAAGAAGAACTGAGAGAGGAAGTGGATCAGTTACTCGATAAGATTAACGAGATAGGATTGGAGAACTTGAGCAGTCGAGAGAAAAAAAGATTGCAGGACGCCAGCGAGAGACTTCGCGATATTGAGAGAAAAAACAAAATCAGGCACATATAAATATGAGTGAAGACAAAAGACCGTTCACAATTGATGAGAAGCGGATTCAGGAACTTCTGCACAAACAGACGATGATTGATCCGGATGAAGTCGGAACTCCACCTGGAGGCAAGCGTTCCGAACCGACCATTGAGGACATCAACTTTGACATCACACCTGAAGAGTTGATATCCCATCTCAGGAAATTTGTTGTCGGTCAGGATAAAGCCATTGACACCGTCGCAACGAAAATTTGCACTCATTTCCACCGCATGAAGCTGGAACGCCTTAATCCTGATCTGCCGCGAATTGTCGGTCATGTCAAAGCAAACATGCTGATGATCGGACCGACCGGTGTCGGTAAGACTTACATGATGAAACTGATCGCAGATCGGCTGAATGTGCCGTTCGTCAAGGGTGACGCTACCAAATTTTCGGAGACAGGATATGTCGGCGGAGATGTTGAAGACCTCATTCGTGAGCTGGTTTATCAGGCTGACGATAACATTAACTTAGCAGAATACGGCATTATTTACATTGACGAGATTGACAAGATCGCTTCAGGATTCGGAAACTGGTCAGGTCCCGATGTTTCACGCAGCGGTGTTCAGCGCAACCTGCTGAAGCTGATGGAAGAGACCGAAGTTGACATGAAAGTGCCGCACGACTTAGCGAGTCAGATGGAAGCGGTCATGGAGACTCAACGAACCGGACACGCTGTCCGCAAGAAAGTGAATACCCGTAACATCCTGTTTGTAATGTCAGGTGCCTTCGTGGATCTTCCTGAAATCATTACCAAAAGACTAAAAAAAGGCGGATTTGGATTCACCGGAGATCCAATGGTTTCACAGGAAAATGTCGTTTTCCTATTTGATGAAATGCAGTCTCAGGACTTGATTCAATACGGTTTTGAATCTGAGTTCGTAGGGCGACTCCCGGTCGTAACAAATCTGAATTTACTGGATGAAGTGGGTCTGTTCAGAATCCTCTCCAGCCCCAACAGTGCCGTAATTCAAGGCAAAAAACGCGATTTCACCTCTTACGGCATTGATATCAGTTTTGAGGAAGATTCTCTGCGATTTATTGCCAGAGAAGCTTTGCAGTACAAGACGGGTGCTCGCGGCTTGGTCACAGTAGTTGAACGGATTCTGCTGCCGTTTGAGAGATCACTGCCGTCAACCGGAATCAAGCAGTTGCTCGTTACTGAGGAAATATGCAGAGATCCGGAAGGATTCCTGAAGGACATCGTCACCAAGGATGTCCTTGACAGATTCGCACAGGATTTCACCCAACGCACCGGCATTACGCTGGCATTCTCACCGGGAGCCGAATCACTTCTACTGACAAAATCAGTCAATTCCGGCACGAGGATCAAGCGTTACCTCACTGAAATTCTCAAAGATTATGAATATGGATTGAATCTGACCGGAAAGAAAAGTTTCACGGTCACGACCGCGGTGCTGAACAATCCGAAAGCGTATCTCGACAAATTGATCAAACAAAGTTATAGTCATAAAAGCAGGAAAGCTGATTGATTGACACTCAACAGTCAGCAAGATTACAAATATTGAAATGTAATAAACTTCTAATAGAAAGAAACAGTTAATGCGGGAATTAATCTACCTCGATAACGGCGCCACGAGCTGGCCCAAACCGGATATTGTACATCAAAAGATGAGTGACTTCTATAGGGATTTCGGCGTCAATCCGGGACGATCCGGCTATGATCGCGCTATGGAAGCTGAAGAGACGGTTCAACAGTGTCGCAAGAAATTGACCCGGTTTCTCAACGGCACCGATTCGGAAAGATTGGTGTTTGCCTACAACGCCACAGATGCACTCAATCAGGTTATCCAGGGTGTTCTAAATGAAGGTGGTCATGCGATCTCAACCAACCTCGAACACAACAGCGTGATTCGTCCTCTCTACCACATGGCAAAACGGAGTGATGTTGAAGTTACCTGGATACCGTTCAACGGTCAGGGATTTATCGAACCGGATGATATTAAAAATGCAATCAGACCCGAAACCAAATTGGTAATTATGAACCACGGCTCAAATGTCATCGGTACGGCTCAGGATGTTGGGGCTGTTGGAAGGATATGTCGTGACAAAGGCGTATTCTTTGCGATTGACGCTTCACAGACGGCAGGCGTTGTGCCGATTGACATGACTGAGATGTCTGTTGACGCTGTCTGCTTCACAGGTCATAAATCTCTATTCGGACCTACAGGAATTGGCGGCATCTGCGTTGCGGAGGATGCTATTATTAATGCCACTCGCTGGGGTGGAACCGGTGTGAAGTCCATCCTGAAATATCACTTGGAGGAGTATCCATATCGTTTGGAAGCTGGAACACTAAACACGATGGGAATTGCCGGTCTGTTGGCAGGACAGGAGTTCATCGAATCACGAGGAGGAGTATCAGCTATTCATGACTATGAAATGGGGTTGATGGAAAAGCTGTGGAACGGAATCAAGGACATTGATCGTGTTGAGCTTTACTGTGCGGACTCAATGGAAGGACATATTCCTGTTTTGTCAATGAATGCTCAGGGATTTGAAGCTGGAAACACCGGAACCATGCTGGATGTTGATTTTGACATTGCAACCAGAACCGGCTTGCACTGTGCTCCTCTGGTTCATGAACAGATGGGGACTGTAAAGATTGGTGGAACTGTCAGATTTTCACTCGGACCCTTCAACACTGAAGAGCATATTGACACTGCAATAGATGCGGTAGGTAAAATCGTTGAAATGTCCGCATCGTGGGTTAAAAAATAGTCAAATCAACTGCTGTCAGGATGCCGATCCTGACAGCTATTTTATTGATATTATTGATATTATACTGTCAACCACGGCGGGTTGACAGCGGGATATTATGTGATTTGTAGTCGTGGTTGTCTCAACCACGACGTCGGTCTTGAGACAAGCCCGATTAAAACCTACTCGCAAGCTTTACATGCAGCCGTGCCTGATTGAAAGATTCTCCTGCCGGGACTCCTATATCCAGCTCGATCTGACCGGCTTTGGTCTGTAGTGATGCTGAAATCCCTACCGCTGACAGATTGCGATCAAAGTAACTTAGGGCACTCCCATACCTGTATGTGTAACCAAAGTCGCCGAAGATACCTGCAAATCCATTCTTGTCCGGTCTCCATCGCAGTTCTACTGATCCCGATAGAACTCCTCTCGCAAGGAATTTATCCTCATCATATCCACGTATTGAGCCTACTCCGCCAAATCTAATCAGATCTTCACGGATAACTCCTGATCCGGCAACATCGTCCACCGAAAACCTTTCATAAATCACCCATAAATCGTTCAGTGATTGAGCTAATTCTAACATCAACTCTTCCTGTCTTACCGATGCTGTTTCAACATCCCTTCCAACCCATTTCCTTGTTCCGGTCTGCGTTGAATACGTTGCTGCAAATCCGGCTGCCGGATTCCACACATGATCTAACCTATCTATTGCAGCACCGAGTCCATATCTGATTGAATTCGCCTCAACACCTGAGCCGGTTTTGATAGAAATCTGCTCATTTGAAACTTTTCCATCAATTATAACCCGATCAAATGCCTCCCATGCTAATGACAGTGAGTTCCTCGTAAGAACTGAAGTAGTATCATTCCATCTCTCCATTTCATATTCTAACTGAATCGGTCTGTCCATTATCCACGGCTCAAGGTAATTGAACATGATGCCGCTTCTCTGCGGGTTAAGCCCTAACCATGAAAATCCCACCTCTCGTCCTGTGCCGAACAGATTTCCAAATTGGAGGTTCAGTTCTCCGGTCAGTTTTTGGCTGTTCGGTTCTGCTGCAAGAATGCCTGAAACCAAGTTTACCTTTTGTTCCGTTATCTGAAAGCCGATTTTCATGATGCCGTCACTAATCTTCTTCAACTTCGGCGAGTTGACGCTTGCGATGTATGACAATCTTTCAAGCCTCTTTCGCGCTGATTCTATAGTTGAACGACTGTAAACATCACCTCGTTTCATCCCACTCTCAAGCTGTAGCAGTTTTTGTGAAGTTGAATTGTTACCGGAAAATTCCACTCTACCGATTCGATAGAAATTCCCTGCATCAACTTTGAAATCAATCAGCGCCGTTACATTCGTCTGACTTAATTTGATAGAATCCGGCACTATAATAACTTTGGCAAAGGGATAGCCGGAGTCGCTCAAGCTATCCAATAGACTGTATGATTGGTCAATGAGATAGGATTCCGTCACTATCTGAGCAGGATTATTCGACAGAACCAATCTTCTATCGGGCGAGAAATACATGTCTGTCTGTCCCGCAGTGCTGACAATCGAATCGAGCCGAGCGAGAGGGTAGCCATCCCTTTTCAATTCGATTAGAATTGAGTCAATGGTCGCAGGTAAATCGAGCCTGTCTTTGTTAATAAACAGAGAATATTGTTTTGATTTATCATCTTCTCGATTAATGTGAACGCTCACACCCATCGGCACCGTTAATAACAGATATATTGCTAAGAAATAGGGCATAAAATATCCTTAAAACGAAGCCGTCATCTCTATCTGTCCGGTATGTCTCGGCGGTAGGGTCGAACGCCATCTGCCGCGATACATTACTGACACTTTTAAGCCCGACTTCAGCTGCTGATGCAGCGTGAGAGTTGTATTGTAATTGTCACCGATCAACCACCCTCCGGTCAGATCATATCCGGGTGAAGGTCTGCTCGCAGTCAGTTTATGCCATCTTCCTTCCATCCTCAGGATTCCGGACTGTTTCATCGTCCAGCTTATCGGAACAATAACGACCCTTTCATCCACCCGATTACCGGTAACGGCATCGTGTCGGTATTCATACCGGAAATTGCTGCCAAGCTCAAGATATTTCAAGACTTTCAATACTCTGTAGCCAATTTCTCCTTTATATTCTGTCAAATTTGCGCGCTGATCATCGTGAACAGTCCCAACTCGTTTCATCACCTCCCATGAAGGTTTCACAGTTGATATGATTCGATCTGTCCATTTGTGCCGGAAATTACCGGACAGTTCCATATCATTTCGGGACTCGCCTCCGGACAGATACTTATCTCTCAGTTCACCGTATCGAAACGATATTCTTGAATCGGAGCGTCTCTTCTTACTTTGAAACGACAGCTCTTCAAAAAATCGCCAGTCGGATCTTATCGTGTGAGCATTTCTGTATGATGCAGGATCAAGGAAGTAACCCCGCCAGGAATCCATATCGGATGTTGACAGATCAGATTCGATCCGTGTCAGCAATCCGGAAAATCCAAATGGTAACCTGTCAACAGGTGAGTTTTTACGTGATGTAAGAGGTTTCCATTCGAACTGTACAGAACTGTTAATATTCGTCACCCACCCGACACTGTCCGTGATAACCTCATCAAGTACAAAATTCCCCTCAGGATCAGGCACATACCTGTTCCCTTCACGTTTATAATTGCCGTTGCCGTCACCGACATATCGTGCCACTGTTAATGCCGATCCTTGCGAACCCGTGGATAGTGCATACGAAAATCTACCGCTAATCGGTGATTGTGTCGGTCTGAGAAATGCATTGATGTTTGAAGATGATGAAAGCAGTTTGGCTCTGTCTGAAAAACTTTGGTTATGAAATAGAAAATCTGAAGTCCACCCACCCAATCCCGGTTTTCTACCTTTCCAATTCATCTGGATAACTCGTGTGTCCGATTGATTCGTCAACTGCCTGTCAGAAGTTCCGTTGTCTCTCCTGTAGCGATAATTGACTCCGACCTGTTGACTCGGATTCAGTTTGACTGAAGCTCCAATACCTTGCTCCCAATACTGTACTGTACTTTTAGCATCGGGTTCATCTGTCATGCGATCTTCATACTTAAAACTATATTGAGGCTGAATCGTCCCGCTCTTTCTCTTAATTGACGCAGCAAGATTCATCCGTTGGTTGTTTTGATCTGTGAGACGGTTTATACCCTCTACATGGTCATAACGGGACGCAATGTCGAATTCACCGACAGAGATCAATCCGCCACCGTTGATCCGGTAACTTTCATATCCCTCCCCCTTTCCAAGATACCCACCCCCTGCATCAAGCATAATATCTTTGCCTGTGCGATATTGCAGTTTTGCAGTTACGTCTGATTCCGCACCCTGCAGCGTCTCATGCAAATCCCATTGATAGTTGTGATCAATCCTGTTTTTTCGGTTAAGAGTCCTGAACTGTGATTCTTCATGTCTGACGGAAGTTGAAATTGACAATCCGTCGAGTTTGTCTGCTCCGTAAGAAGCCTTGAATTGTAATGCTGTGCCTATGTTATCAGCATCGTCCAGAGTTGAAAGCGTGTTCTTGTCCCACTGCGAAATAGCTATCTCACTACTGATTGACAGATTGTCTTTTTTATAGTTCATCAGCAGGTTGTTGGAGTTTACAGATTCCGGCAGCGGCAAATATAGATACGGTGAATAGTGTCCCTCTCCTTCACCGACCCAGATATAGTAAAAGGTCTGCAACAATGCCTCGAAAAAACGATCATAAGCCCCCGACGAATCCTCGACAAATGAAGCGTTCAAATACCCCGTCGGTCTTCCAATGCTGTCCGGCAGAGAAAACAGAAGGATCTGCTGTCCCAGAGAATCTTGCCACACGTAATCGCCCTTATTCACACCGACCGAATCAACGCCTGACGATTTCGCTAATCTTTGATCATCTCCGGCGTTTTTTACGGCTTCCTTCCACTTGTCGTTCCATTCAAATCCGGTCACTCTGTCGCTGTTGCTGCGCTCAATTGCTGTGGTTGTCTCAACCGAAAAACTGTTCGACATCCTGCCGGGAAATTTCACATTTGCAGCGTAAAGATCTTTCTCGTATGACACATCGCTGTACTCATACTCCACTTCAATCCGGGTGTGGCTGTTGATTGGTACGGATGGATTAAACATAATTTGACCGTTCCGGTAATTAATTGTATAGCCGATACGAGTCCCTCGCTTTAACTCCTTCCCATCTACAAAAACCTTTTCAGAACCGGCGACAACCGTGACACCTCTGCGGTTAGATTTGTCACTCAGCTCATAGGGACCTTGATCACCATCTCTTCCATTGATCGTGACAACATGAAACGTGTTGTTTTTTGAGGCTCCCACCAAACTTCCTGAAATGGATGGATACTCCATTGAGAGTGACGCTCCTTTGAGACGACCGGACAGATCGCCATATTTCCCGGAGTCCCAATGCAGATCCAGGTCACCCATTTCGGCTGACAGATGAGATGTCTTTATCTGGAATAACAGCTTATCAAGTTGGCTTATTCTTGCAGATTCACCTGTGCTTGAGACTTGAATATCACGATCATCTACAACCGCTTTAATGAAAAGATCAGGATTAGGTCGTCCTGACAATTCCAGATTCAAGCCTGACACTGCATCTCCTGAGCCGTTCTCATTGATTCGGATTCCGCGTGTAATGGACCCGCTGCGACGTATATTCCCCCACGATTTCAGCGGGTTTAACGGTTTTTTTCGTTTGACAGGCACCTTGACACTATCAGATATGTCAGCCGGCTCAGGCAGATTGTAATAGTGCTCCATCCGTTCCGTAACCGCTGCCGATTGCCATCTTACAACAAGAGTGTCCCCGGGATGAAGATTATGCAGATGAATTGAGAATGGAACAAGAAGTGATTGCCGTTCAGAGACATCGCTCTTGGATAAGGCATAATCGATGTCAACTCTCAATGTGTCCGAGTTGTGAAGTATGGTCAGCGAGGAGGGGATTAACCATGTGTCGTCAATTGTGACAATACTGCTTTGGTTCAGAGTCAGTGCTCTCTCTCGCCATCCGCCGCCTTTGGGTATGAGATCAATATTCGTGAGTGAAATTAGCGCATACAGAACTGTTGTAAAAATAATCACTTACTCATCTGATGGCTGATTGCGCAATATGATAAAGCGGGTGATCGTAGATGACTCATTTTCAAGAATAAACAGAATATCATCACTGTACGGCAGAATATCTTTCGGTGAATTGACATTCAATATCTTCAGGCTATCCGATGAAATTGAAAACATCGGTTCACCCGTCTTCAGGTTAATGACGTGAAGCTGATCACCAATTGTCCATACTTCATCATTCAGAATGTTAAATCCCACAGGATTACGCATATTTGTGGGCAGTTTATTTCTGTACACCCCAAATTCGCTGCACACAATGAGTTCAGTACCATCCATCATAACAAGCTGCTCTGAATGATCAGCATAGCGGATTTTTAGCGGATTATCCAACCAACCACCTTTGACAATTTCACTCCCCCTTAAACCGACCGATCCGTCAATGTTGACGCTCAGTATATCCCTTTCAATTCGATCAATCACATAGATTAATCCGCTGCCGGTCCGGCAAATCGAGATCAGTTCAGATTGGCTGTAATCTGTTGTCAGATCAATATCTGACTGCTGATCTAAATACCTGTTGAACCTTGAAATGGTGGAACTTGCAAAATCCGTCACATAGACGGCTTGGAGACCGAAACTGTTTATGTCAGATGGGATTGATATGGTCTCAAGGGGGAAAATGCTACTCTGGTCAAACTTATCATCCCACACAGCTACTTGAGATGGGTTTTCCATCAGCATATACAGATTTCCGGTTACATCACGAGACAATGATACTCCAACGGACATATAGTCGTCATCTACTGTCAGTTGACCATCCGGGATGATTCTAATTATTGTATGATCTGTGTTGGCTGAACCGAGAGAAGTCGCTGTTGCAACGAGCAGGAATGTGAGAAATATGAAGTTTAATCTGTGCATTGGACATCAAATGATTAAGGACTTATCCGTGAATAGTCGAGCGATTAGTAATCACCACGAAGTACACGAAGAAGAAAGGATAACCTCGTGTTCTTTATGTACTTCATAATCAAAATAAAATGTTATTTTAGGATAAGCTCTAAGTCCAAATTTGGTTCTTCGCTGTTTTGCGGATTATGTCCTAATTATTGAGCCGGTCTATAAGTTCAGAGTTCAGGCTTCAGCCTGTGTCAGAGCAAGGAAGACACGCTGAAGCCTGAACTGTTCCCATAGCATAACCTCATTTGCAGAAAGCCGGTTCTGACAGCATCGCCGAATAAACTTCTTCAAATTGCAGAGCCGATGCCTCCCAACTGAAGTCTTCATTCATACAGCGCAGTTGGAGCTTATTCCATTCACTCTTATCCCCGAATAGATCAAGAGCTTCCTTAAGTGTTGTGATCATCGTTTCAGCATTATACTCATCAAAGACAAATCCGGTTCCACTGTCAGCATTATCTTGGATCGGTTCTATGCTGTCGGCAAGACCGCCGGTTTTTCTGACAATCGGAACTGTGCCGTAAGCCAGGCTGTAAAGCTGATTCAATCCACACGGTTCATATTTTGACGGCATTAAGAAGATGTCGGCGCCAGCCTCGATCTTGTGGGACAGCCGGTTATCAAATTTGATTGTGGTTGATACTTTGTCTGGATTGCTCTCGTGCCAATCCTTCAGCATATCCCGATATTTCTTCTCGCCTTCACCCAAAAACACAAACTGTACCGGAAGATCCAGCAGCTCATCAGATACCTGCTCCAGAAGTTTAAACCCCTTCTGCTCGGTAAGTCGGGCGATCATCGCTACAACCGGGATATCCGGATCAACCGGCAGATTCAGCTCCTTCTGCAATGCTTCCTTGTTTGCAGCTTTGCCTTCAATGAAATCTTCAACAGTGTACTTGCTGTCTATAGATTCGTCTTTCTCCGGATTCCATACATCACGGTTAATGCCGTTGATTATACCGGACAGATCGCTCCTTCTCTCTTCGTAAAGATCTTCAAGCCCGCACCCATATTCGGCTGATGATCTGATCTCTTCGGAATACGTTGGGCTTACGGTCACTATCTTATCCGCACAGCATACTCCACTCTTCAGGAATGACAGCTTTTGATAGAATTCGGACACGCCTCCAACTTCGACATCGCTCGGGTTGACACCGATCTCACTCGCTACTTCCATCGGAAACAGCCCCTGGAATCCCACATTGTGGAGATGGAGCAGAGTTCTGGCAGGTTCGAACGATTCTCGGTAAGAATCATGTTTTCGGATCAGATATGGAACCAGAGAAGCCTGCCAATCGCTGCAGTGAATAATGTCAGGAATCCAGTTCAAATCTGCCATCAGATGGAGGGCAACATGATTTAGGAAACCATAGCGCAGATGATTATCAATAAAATCTTTGCCGGTTTTAGGATCTACATAGATGCCCTTACGGCGATACATATCTTTTGATGTGATGAAATAAGTCTGCACCTTTGAACCGACCAAAAACCCCGATTTGACGGAGTATTCCATAGTTTTGCCACCAATTTCTATGGAGAGTTCACTCAATCGTGCAACATCTCTCAGGCCGTATCTCCGTTCTTTTACAGAGCGGTAAAACGGGGTGACGACTCTGATCTCATGTCCCAGATTTTTCAGAGCCTTCGGAAGAGCCCCGGCTACGTCACCTAATCCTCCGGTTCTGGAGAACGGTGTTATCTCGCTTGATATGAATAGAATTTTCAGATCCACCTCCAAAGAATACTCCCCCACCTTTCGGTCGCCATTTACAAAGCAAAAACTATCTGAATAATTCGGTGGTGTCAGGCAACGGTTGATACACTGTAGTCGTGGTTGTCCTCATCCCGATGAATCGGGACGGGTTTGAGACAAACCCGACTACAATTTGACAACTTGTTTTTATTTAATGAATTAACGAGCAATGTTAACTATTGTCCGACACCACCAGTACTTCAATCAGTTAATCAATTTCGCAATTACATCAATCAGCACATTCTCATCAATAATCGGTTTCATGACATACTCATCAAAACCTTCTCTAAGGAATTTTTCACGGTCACCCGTCATTGCATGTGCTGTGAGCGCAACCACCTTAAGATCACGGAGATCCTCCGAAGCCCTGATCCGCTTAAGAACTTCAGTACCGTCCATGCCTGGCAGTGAAATATCCAGCAGCACCAGATCAGGCCGATTTACGCCAAAGTCATCCAGTGCAATCACACCGGTTTCATACTCCTGAATGTCATACATATCTTCTAAAATCGCCATGATAAGTAACCTGTTATCCGGATTGTCTTCGACAACAGCGATTTTTTTCATTATATTAATCCTTCCCTAATTTCTTTTAAGCTTTCGATAACTATCTTAAAAACACTGCTCAGCTGATTGACAAGATCAGGAACTTTTTCCGGATCTTCCTGACGAATCAAAGATTCTATTTCATCGGACAATTCCTGCAATTCAACCGCCCCTACATTGCCGGAACTCGACTTTAGTGAATGCACTGCCTGTTCAACGGAATCCCAATCCTCCTCTTTACAGCCGTTGACAGCGGCTTCCTGTTTGGCAGCAGCGTCGCTAAGGAACAGGTCTATCATCTGCTTCAGAAATGACTCACCTCCGATTTTCCGCAATCTCTCCAATGCTGAATTATCAATCACAATGTCGTTCAATCTATTGCCCTACTTGCTTTATGATAGTTCCGATTAGTTTTTGGAAAATGATCTGACGGCATCATTAACACTGTCATAATAATCGAACATCCTGTCCATATTCACCATGTTGAAGATAGCTCTGCCGGGCTTTGTCAGTCCGCAAATTTTCAGCTCACCGTTGTTTCGCTTTATCAGTTTTAGGCAAGAGATTAGCGCACCGAATCCTGAACTGTCAATAAACTTCATGTTCTCCAGATTAAAAACGACCTTTTTGCGTACCTGCAAAACCGGATGTATCATCAATTTGAAATCAGCTACATCGCTCGCATCAAGACTGATGAACGGCAGGTTTAACACGACGACATCTCCAAATTCATCAATATCAAGATCTATTTCACCGGCAACATCATCCTTGATGTTCATACCGAGTAAAATCACCTGACGTCCAAGATTATCCTGATAATACTTTACCTCATCCATACATTGGGAGATGATATATAGTCCGAATCCTCCGTCTCTTGAGCCGTCAAATGATGGCGCTATAACACTCTCAGGATTGAAACTCTTGCCAGTATGGAACAGTTCTATGGTAAACTTATCCGGATAAACACTTCCGCGAACCTGAATCAACCTGTCGTCTTTGTTATTATATGCATGTCTGATCACATTGCTTGCAGTTTCGTGAACAGCAAGCTCCAAGTGTGTCAGGTTTTCGTCGGTAATCCTGATCCTTCGCTGGTTATCCAGGCAAAACCGATGCACAAACTCCCGAATCCGCACCAGATCCTTCAGATTGCTTTTAATCTCCACATCGGCACGTGTTATCGGAGCAATAATCTCGGTTGAAGAAATCTTAATCACAACGCAGGTAAGATCATCCGCAAATTTCTCATCTACCCCAAATTCTATTACCGCCTTCTTTATTTCGCTGACGATCTCATCCGGTTCACGATCCTTGTGAATTCTGACCAGATCGGCGAGTCTCTCTTCCCCGAAAAGCTCGTCATCGAAATTTCTGGTTTCCGTCACTCCATCAGAGTAAAAACAGAACAGATCACCGATTCCGATAGGAACTTCGACCTGCTCGTATAGCTCATATTCGCTGAACCCCAAAGGCATATTGTTGCCCTGCAGCAACTCCAAATCGTCACTGTTTCTGCGATAATGAATCGTTTTGGTGTGCCCGCAATCTATGAATTCCAGTACTCGCTTCTCTAACTTTACACGGGCATAGCAGTACGTGGCGAAGCTTTCCAATCGAATAAGCTGACTTGCCATCTCATCATGCACGACCGACACAATCCGTTCTACCGGCGGCAGGCTTCGCCCTTCAGTGGCATAGACCAATTGACTGATCGCCCGCAGGAATTGACTCTTGATCGCCGCACCGAGAAGTGCGGCGGCAATTCCCTTACCCATCACATCGCCGACGATTATATCGAGATTCCACTCATCGTGCTTAATGAAATCGTAAAAGTCACCGTCAACCTCCTGTGAAGGGATTGTAAGGGCTTCTATATCAACTGCCGACATCTCCTTTGGCGGCTGACCGAGCAGCACCGATTGCTGGATCTTGCCTGCAGTCTGCGCTAATGCCGCTTCCGCTTCCTTGCGGGCGAGCAACTGCTTTATCTGCCTCTCGGCAATGGTGAGCCTGATCTCCAAAAAGCCGACATCAATCGGCTTTGCAAGGTAATCGTCTGCCCCGGCTTCGAGAACAGCCTGAAGATCCTCAGCTTTATTCCGTGAGGTAATGACCAGAATAACACTGCGGTCTCCCTGTGGCAGCTTTCTGATCTTGCGGCAGAGTTCAAGCCCGTCCATTCCACCGGCGAGAAGCCAGTCCAGGATCACCAATGGATATGTATCAGACTGATAGATATCCCATGCTTCTTCAGCCGTTTCACATGCTGTAGATTCAAATCCTCTCGAATGAACTATCGCCGCGAGCAAAAGTCGCGTGGTAGGTTCATCTTCAACGATTAGAGTTTTCAAATTACCCCTGCTGAATTGATTGAGAGTATTAACCAAGTAGTGATTTTGTAGTCGTAGTTGTCTCATCCCGACGAGTCGGGACGGGCTTGTCCCAAGCCCGACTACAAACTGACAAATCACCAAAAGTTAATACTTCAATTTATTTTGTAAAAAGCCCCAGTCAACTATAAAATAACACTTGAACGGAATGCTATACCACATTCAAACCGAAGAAACCGCCTCGTCAGATAAAATAATTGAAAAAGTCGAGCCTACATGCTTCTCACTTTCAACCAAAAGGTTGTAACCCATCAATCTGCATAGGGAGCGCGAAATCGCCAGTCCCAGACCTGTTCCTTCATACTTTCGTGCCATGCTGTCATCTTCCTGCTGAAAAGCCTCGAAAATTGCTTCCAACCTATCACGCTCAATTCCGATGCCCTGGTCAATGACATCTATTCTGAGTGGGAATCGTGAGCTTTCATCAATCTGCATACGAGTTGTGACATTCCCCTCATCTGTGAACTTAATCGCATTACCGATCAGGTTAATGAGTATCTGCTTCAACCGTGCACCGTCGCTCTCGATAGATTTAATGTCCTGCGGTACATCAGCGATTAATTCGACACCCTTCGCCTTGGCATTTCCCTCCAATTGTTGAACGGTTTCAAAGATTAAATCATCTAGTTTTACTTCTGAAATGATAAGCTCAGACTTGCCTGCCTCTATCTTTGACAGATCAAGCAGATCGTTAATGAGATGTAAAAGATGCGTTCCATTACTCAGAATCCGGTCGAGATACATCTTATCCTTGTCGGTTAGCGTGCCGTTCTTGTCCTTACTGACGATATTTGCGAATCCTATAACCGAATTTAGAGGAGTTCTCAACTCATGACTCATTCTGGTTAAAAACACACTCTTGGCACGACTTGCTGCCTCTGCTGAGTCTTTTGCCTGACGAAGAGTCTCCTCAATCAAAATCCGGTCACTTATATCCTGAGCAACGCACACTATTCCGATCACATTATCTTTTACATCACACATCACCGCCCGGGAAAATGAAATATGAATTGTATCCCCACTCTTTGATCGATAAATTCCGTCAATATTCCGAATAAATCTATTGTCAACCAACTGTTTTTCTGTCTCTTTTCTGGCATCCGGGTGAACCAGAATCTTCTCAAAAGGCTCTCCAAGCAACTCATGCTCAGTGTAATCCAAAAGATCGAGAGTTGCGTTATTAACCATCTGGATATTGCGCTCAGGATCAAGTACAACAAGCGTGTCCGCCATTGTCAGGATAATGTTATCCACATACTCCTTTGACACTGTTGTTTTCTTGAGCCCCTCGGTCATTGATCTGAATGCTGTAGCGAGTTGACCAATCTCATCGCGGGCAAAATCAGTCATTGACATAGTCAGATCAAACTGCCCCTTGGCGATTTCGGTTGTCATGTTTGACAGCGATGCAATCGGCTGGATAATCCTTTGAATCAGATAAAAGGAAAACAGCAGCAGGATTGTAAAGGTGAGAGTTCCTATGATAAGTGACCTTTTCAACAGTTTCTGCACTTTGCTCTGAGTTTGCGCTAAAGTCTGCGTGACCCATCGCTCACGGTCGCTGACCATCTGAACCAAGCGGGTCTCTAAAGCGTCTTCACGAATGGAAACGGAATCTCTCAGACTGCTGATATCACCGATAACCTTACCTGTCGCTACTGTGTCAATCTGCCAGCCGGTTTGTAGCGTGACCAATCTCGCTATCAAACCGGAGTATTCGACAAATCGCTCACGCAGTTCACGAATTTCCGTTTTTCCATCATTTAGAGTATGTACCAACAGTCGCTGCAGATGGAGCAGAAAGATATCATTTTCTCTCACGAAATGATCCCGAAATGTCATTTCGCTCATGCCGGGCACATCATCAAGCGAGCCGGACAATCTCTCAAATGATGACAGCAGATACTGCGATTCGGAGAATTGTGGGAAAATCGTGAAATTGACTCTTTCAAGCCATCCAGTCACCTTATAGGAAGTCCTGAAATTCAGAAGGATGATAATGGTCATGACCAATGCAAAACCGCAGAGGAGCAGTCCCAATTTCCATTTCAGGGAAAGATGAAATTTTTCTACACGCCGGTTTTCTATGTCTCTTCCGTCCTATATTAAACTAAGAAATCTCTTCACCACTCATTCGATCCTAAAGAATGGTGAAGATCGGTTATTTCTAATAACTTATTGACTCGGTACGATAAGTTATCTCAACCTCTTCAACCGGAGTCGTCGTCTCAACCTGTACATAGTACAGATCATTTGGAGTGTCAACACTCACTCCTTGAACAAACGGAGCACGATCCTCCCATCGGATAATCTCCACGTCATCACACCATACCCGTGCGTCACCTTCCTCAGCACCGTACAGTTGCCATCTGACGTTAAGAAAACCCGTATTCTCAGGTAAAATCAACTGATCCCAAACGTAAGTCCAGTCACTGTCACCCTGAAACCGGCTCTCAGCTACCTGTTCACCGAGATCTTCATTGTTATACCTGTAACGATAGTAACGCGCCACCAAACCGGCATCACGGGCGTTGGCAGTTCGCAGCCATCCACACAAGCTGAGGTTTTCTGCAGGTCCGTTCACCGGTATTCGTTGAGTCAGATCGGTGATGCCGTCGCTCCATCCCGCACGACGCATAATGTAGGACGACTTCGCTCCGCTATGAACGATGTTGGCATCAATCCCCTCCCAGTTGGAGTTGTAGTTCCAGATCTGCGCTCCTTCATGCTCCATGTTCCCCACCAACAATATCTCCCTTCCGAGCGAAATATTCCATTCAGCATCTCTGACATCACTCTGTATTGAAACAATCCGGGACGGGAATCCTCCGGCATCGAGCCTAATCGGTTCCGAACGGTAAACGGAATCCCGCTCGAAAAATCTGACCGACCCCGTCACAGTATGCTCCGTTACCCTGCGGGACACTCTATTGGGATCAATGACCACCTCAGCGGTCATAAGATCATAGTCGGGAACGACAATTGAGTTTACATCAATTGAGTAACCCGCAAGCCGGTCGAGAATCTTTCTGCCAAGATTTTCAACTGTCGGTGTCGGGCGATAGTTGTCCACAAAATATGGTTCCAGCCACACCTTGACAGCCCCGTCATGGTTTACATCAGCACATACAAGCACAGAGGGCCATGTCTCAAAGAAATTCTGGTCGAACGCAAAATTACCGACCGAGTGCGCAATCACAACTTCCTCATAAACTTCAATACCTTGCAGTACATGCGGATGACCACCGATTATTAGACCGGCTCCAAGCTCAATCGCATAATGTTCGAGCGCTTGTGTTGCGGAATCCCGCTCGGTTGAGAATCGAATTCGTTCCTCGTGCCATGGTGGAAACTCCTCATCAACCCCCCCGTCAGCAGGTTCAATTGCGTATTCAACGCCGCCATGCACATAAATCACAAGCAGGTCACACTGCTCCACAGCTTCAGGGACCGATCTAAGCAGATTGTCAGCTGAAAAATATGCAAAACCGTATCGGTCATATCCCGCATCACCGTAAGGTCGGGAGTTGTAGTCTCGTCCGGTGCGGTTGCAGTAGCCGAGCATTCCGACACGGATACCCTTGACCGTCTTGAACGCCGGGCTCAACGCCTGGGACTCATTCATTCCGGCACCGCTGTATCCGATACCTGCGCTGTCAAGTACTTCCAATGTTTCCTCGATACCTCGCGCTCCAAAATCGTGCGCATGGTTGTTACCGAGATTGGCAAGATCAATGCCTATTGAACTCAACCCAACTACATTTTCAGGTCGCCCGCGAAAAACTATATCCTTGGTCGGATGACGGATTCCTTCGTCAGTCAGCATTGATTCTAAGTTAATCAACCTTATGTCAAGTGCCGCAAAACGGTCCGCAACCCGCTCGAAAATTGACTCTACACCGTTTCGCTCGATGATACCACCCCGCTGCTCGTAGCGCCGTGCCAGCATGACATCACCTACACAGCCGATAGTGATGAGCTGTGGTCGCATATCCTGACCGACGTAAACATCACTGCTCGTTTGACCACTAAAGCCATTCTCATCGGTCGCAACAAGAGCGACACTGTATCTACCGTCACTGCGGAATCTGTGTCTCGGTCGAGACAGCTCAGACGACGAACCGTCGCCAAAGTCCCAGAGATATGAAACTTCCTCCGGTTCGCGATTCAACACATCGAGGTAGAATTCGATAGTGCCACCGCTGCCGATCCCCTGTGGTTCCATATCACCTTCAGCTATTCGCCAATAAATCTGAGGTGCAGGATCAGTGGGGATTGATTCTGTTATGTCAATCAATTCATCAAAGTAGATCACAGCGGAAGAGTCATTATTATCATTGTCATTGATGAAGTACAACTCCTCAATTTCAGGGAGGTATCCGTAGCGAATGTTCCAGTCATACCCGATTGCCATTCTATAAATCTGCCATCTCCCCCGACGATGCACATCCTGATATGATACTACCCAAGCCTCTTCCCAGACGTTGCGCAGTCCATGGAAAGCGTAAAACAGTTGGTTTTCTCCATCACCGATCCCAAAAGCTTGCAGAGACGCCATTGTGTCCCCGTCTATTGAGAGTATTCCTATAGACCACACTGTGCTGTCGCTCAACTCAACATCACCATAAGGCAATTTCTTCCAGCAGTTACCGCTTAACTTAAGGGAATGCTCGCTATCCGGAAGTGTCTGCTCATCGGTAATCTCCCAACTGTCAACATCAATATCTTCGTCTTCATTGAATGATTCTAATTCAAGCTCCTCATTTTCAAAATCAAGGATGATCTCATCATCTCTGCGAACCCTTTGCCTGCCACCATGATATGCCGCAATGACTTTGAAGAACCCGGATCGGTTTTCATTCCTATCCCGAAATAGAAAGTTTGTTCTATCTGTTTTGGCTATAAATCTGACGCCTGAAGGAGTTGAACCGTAGTAAATACGATATCCGGTCAGACTCGTCCCTGATTCGGGATGATTGGGTGGGGCTGCTGACCATGTAAGAATCTGTCCGTCAGCAGTTGTTTCGATCTGTAGGTTAATTACCGTCTGACCGGTGGCATGAATATCAGCTATGAAATCTGTTTCAGTAATAAGCGACTGAGCAACTGATCCCGAAAAGAGCAGACACAGGACAGCAATCAGTGTGAGAGTCTCTCTGATTGTCATGCACACCTCGTTATAGGCATAGGAATCTCGCTTGAATCGGAATTGTATAGTTAAACTACCGGAAAGACTGTCTGTCACTATTTGTCCAAGGACCTTTGAGGAGCTGCTCAGGTTGTGGATTTCAGGTCGAAATCAATGACGATAATATCGGTTTACACCGATGGTAACAAAATATAAGAGTATCAACTAAAGTGATTTTGTAGTCGGGGTTGTCCTCAACCCCGACTACAGATGATAAAATCATCTACAAAGTTGATACCATACAAAATACGACATTTTGCACTCTATATCAACCTACCTGATATTCCGGCAGAAAAAATCCTAAATATGTTTAAGCGGTCAAAGAGTGCTACAACTTTGCCGCTTCATCCGTAATACTATATTGAAACTGCTGTCATATCAAATTTTACAAAAGGTATCCATATTATGAATTTCCACTATTTCTCAATCGGTCGTCTGCAAATTGTTTCGATGCTCCGGATTGCATCACTGTGCGCTGTTCTGTTCACAGTTAGTTGCAGTGACCAAGGATCAAATCCCGTTTCCCAGCAGCCATCATCTGATCTTGATTTTTCGTCAGATAGCCTTGATTTTGGGTCGGTTGTGGTGGATCAGTCTGCTTCACTGCCCATTACCGTCACCAACAGCAATGCCAATTCTGTCACTATATCCCGAATTGAATCGGATCATCCGGATAGTGACATCTTCACAACAGATTTTGACAATAACAATGATCGTATCCTTGCCGCAGGAAAGCAGTTCAGACTGAATGTGACATTTACTCCTGAAAATGAAGAATCATACTCAGCGAATCTCGTAATAAGCTTGGCAGATGAGGCGAACACCACTATTTCATTAGATCTCAGTGGAACAGGTATTGTTGAAAATCTTGTGTGGGGGGATGTTTTTCCGATTTTTCAGCAGCATTGTATAGGCTGTCATGGGGAATCCGGTGGATTTTCTCTGGAAACTTACGACAATGCAATATTGGGGGATCGGATCATCTCAGGCGATCCTGATGGCAGCCTGCTGGTCCGGAGGATAGTCGGCGCAGTAACGCCTTTGATGCCTCTTGGCGGTTCTCCGCTCCCGAATCAGAGTATTGATCTGATCAGAACCTGGATTGCCGGTGGAGCGGAGGAGGATTGATTTCAGAGTACGATAGAATTCTCAGCAGATGGAGCGGATGAAGCAGGTTCTTTCCCCCTTTGCGAAGTAGGGGGGATTAAAGGGGGTATGCTCCCTCTTTCTCACCTTCTTACTTGAGCATGAGAATCTTTTCAACCTGAATGTTTGCATCACTGCTGAAACGTATGAAATAGACGCCGGAAGTGAGGCTGTTCCCGCTGTATGTGAGATGATGATTGCCTTTTTTCTGCATTTTATTGCGCATCACATCAAGAACCCGTCCTCTGATGTCGAGTAGTTCCAGCTTGACTCGTCCGTAATTCGGAATCGAATATTTAATTTTGAGTTGTGAGTTAAACGGATTTGGAACGGGTGGGTATAGTGTCGGAGTGTCGGGGTGTTGTGGCTCGTCACTATGAATACCGACTGGAGTAACATTGACCTCCCAAGTCAGCGAGTCAGCTTCGGTCGTGTCGGAGACGAATGCTGTTACACTATACAACCCTTCAGAGTCAAAGTTAACCAACACCCACGAGTTGTCGCTGATTGAGTCGCCGTTCAGCGTCCACAGGAATTGCAGAGAATCATCGCTCGGGTTGAACGGGAAGACTTCAAACTCGAATGTTGTATCTGCTTCAACCGACAGCTCGAGCTGCTGAGGCATATAATCTACAATCAGGTCATTGACCATCACCTGCCACGTCACGCTGTCGGATAGCTCTCCTTGCGAAGCAATCGCTGTGACGGAGTGCTCCCTGCCTCGCTCGAATCTGATCGAGACGCTGTCATTGTCAGCAATCTGCTCGTCGTTGTGAAGCCAGTTGTATTCAATGTCAGGGTCATCCTCGACTGCACGTGTGGTCACTGAGAAGTCAATTGTGCTGTTGCGACGGATAGATGGGTTGAGGGAGTCGGGTTGGTGGGAGTTGATGTACATGTCTGTTACTTCAACATGCCAATTTATGTTGCTGACGTTCTCGCCGTCCGAAGCTTGACATTGAACGACGTATTCACCAACATTTTCCCATATCTTCGTTACTGTGCTGTCATGCCCCAATGTGTCCTCACCCATGGTCCACATGTAAGTGAATTCATCTCCCTGTTGGTCGCGGGCTCTGACTTCAAATTCAGTTGTGTCGTTTCTTAACACTGTGAAGTTCGTGTCTTCGGGTGACCAATAAAAAATAATGGGCGAAAGCCGATCAGGTTCGAGCCGCACAATCAGTCCGTCATGTCCATTTTCATTATACATAGTCCCGCAAGCGACAATGACATCTCCAGGCTGTACTATTACTCCATACAAAACATTCCACAAATCTACATTATCGGGTTGCTGGTCAACAATTTCAGAGAAATCATTTGTCCAGAGAGCCACACCAGCCGAGCTCGTCCGTAGTGCAAGGGGATATCGGCGTCTATTATCCTCTTGAATCCCCGTATTGCCAACCAGAATATAACCGCCGTCGGAAAGTTTGTTCAGGCATCTCAAAGCGGTAAAATATCCTGGTGAATAAAGTATTCTTTCCCTAAGTTCACCATTTCTATTAAGGAAGTAGAGTGAAAATCGTCCCGTGATAGAACCGTACTTTCCTCCAACCGCAAAGCCAAACCCTGTGGAAACTATGGAGCAAAATTGCAGTGATTCTGCTTCATAATTGCGCGACCACAATATATTACCTTCCTCATCGTGATCAATCTTCAGTGCCCAACCATGCCTATCGGATTGACCATTTATTAGCAAACTCTTATCTCCAACCACTACAACTCCATCATCCGTCTCGCGCATAGCTTTCAACCTAGCCTGATTAGCATCTTCACCATAGGTCTGTTCCCAGATTGGTTCTCCATCGGGATTAATCATTATTACATATCCGTAATTTCTATCCCTGTAATTCCGTCCAGCAATCACAAAATTATCGTTCTTCAGTTCAATTATCGCCGATGCACCTCCGGATATATACTCTCGTCTCCAGACAATTTCACCGTCCGCGTCTAATCGTATTGCACCACACATATTGTCTCCGATTCTACCAGCAATGACGGCATCCCCGTTATCTGCCTGTATTATAGAGGTTAGGGATGGAATGGGATTGTCATCTTCACTATACTCCCATATAATATCACCTTCTCCGTCAATGCATAGTGCCCAAGGACCTCCACACACAAAGTAGTCTTCATCGGTAGTATAGTAGATATCAGTAAAATAATCTGATGCACCATCCCGATCATAGAGCTGAAGTAGGTCAATTGCCGGTTGTGCGGTTAGTGTAGTCGCGCAAAGAGCAATAGTAGATAATGCGTGCAGCAATTTTGACATAATGCGATCCCCCTTATCTTAACAGTAACACTTTTCTTGTTGAGGCTTGTGTCTCTGTCTGCAAGCTAAGAAAATATAAACCGGAAGACAACTCATTGGCTCTTAAAGCGTAATTATGCTCCCCCGCTGTCCGACGTCCATCAACTAACGTCTCCACTAACCGCCCGTTCACATCAAACAGACTCAACCTCACATGCGAAGCTGTCGGCAGATAATATCTCACAGTAGCTACCGAATTAAACGGATTCGGCACGGGTGGGTATAGTGTCGGAGTGTCGGGGTGTTTCGGTTCGTCAGAATAGATGCTGTTTGGTGTGACATTTATCGTCCAGGTCAGCGAGTCGGATTCAGTGGTATCGGAGACGTAGCATATCACACTGTGCAACCCCTCTTCGTCAAAATTAACCAATACCCACGAATTGTCGCTGATAGAGTCACCATCTAGCGTCCACAGGAAATGCAGTGAATCATCATTCGGGTCAAACGGGAAGACCTCAAACTCAAAGGATGTATCCGCTCTAACTGACAATTCAAGTTGCTCAGGCATATAGTCAACGATCAGGTCATTGACCAAAACCTGCCATGTCACGCTGTCGGCAAGCTCGCCTTGTGATGCAATTGCTGTGACGGAATGCTCCCGACCTCGCTCGAAGCGGATGGAGACGCTGTCGTCTTCCACGATCTGCTCGTCGTCCAGCAGCCAAACGTACTCAACCGGATCGTCCTCGATGGCGCGAGTGGTGACGGAGAAATTAATACTATTGTTGCGGCGGATAGATGGGTTGAGGGAGTCGGGTGTATGAGAATCTATGTACAGCTCTTCGACATGAACAATCCATCGGATTGAATCTGACAAAGCACTGTCCGATACTGTGCATTGGACACTGTCAGTGCCGAGTTCTTCGAAAATAATGCTGGTGGATGTGTCCGATGAAATGCTGTCACCGTTCTGTGTCCACAGGTAGCTAAGAGAGTCTTCCTGCCAGTCAACGGCACTGACCGAAAAGAGCAAAGAGTCATTTAGCAGTAAACTCAAATTAAGGCTTTCAGGAGTGAAGTCTGTAATTACCGGTGCTGATCGTAGGGGAATTATTTTGATCAAATAACCGCTATTTCGAGAATAGCCTGCTGCCCAGGCAAATCCATCATCATCAGTAATGATAGAGAAATAACTACGGTGTTGAACCTGACCATTATCGTTTCGATGCCAAACTTGATTGCCTTCATCATCCGTACGTAATAATTCAGCCCTAGGAACGGCAGTCCCTGCAATTATAAATCCAGCATCGGGCATTTCTGCCAATCCGTTTGCTTCACCACCAATATTGTAGAATCTCTCCCATAAACGATCACCATCATTATTGATTCTTAACAGATAGAACCTATTACCTCCACCAACTGCCGCAAAACCTCCATTCCGACACGATACCAGATCACGCAAAATTGCTCGCCCATAAGTGTTATCCCAAACTATTTCACCATTTTCGTTAGTCCTTATTATCAATGCCCCCCCCCAACCATGTCCTGCAAAGATATATCCGTTATCAACTTCTTTGATTACCCAAAATCTATTACCGTCGTAACTTTCTTCCCAGATGACTTCACCATCATCGTTGAATTTCACAGCATAGCAGTGAGTACCATTTTCATAGATTCTACCACAACCAATATAGTTTCCATCCTTTAATTCTATAACTGCCCAACAGTATGTTCGATCACCCATCACCATATTCCACAACATATCACCTTCATCGTCAGTTCTTATGACTGTAAAACGAGAAATGTCGTTTGTTCTTTGTGTACCACCCATCAGAAAACCGCCGTCATCACACTGGATAACCGAAAAACTCTCCCCAAATCTCCACTCTTGAGGGCGGTACGCATGTTGACTCGTTCTGTTGCCGTTTTCATCGGTAATAATAAGCCAAAATAGGCTATGGGGATCTAACTCTCCATTGATGTTACCGGTTGATCCGGTTAGAGCAAAACCGTCTTCAGTTTTATACACATCCCTTAGATAACCTCTATCATCCCTCATACCATCGTAATAATGTTCCCATTGATTCCGCGGTTGCGCAACGCTGGTGTGACAATTTAAGACAAAGAAGAGCAAGCATAAATATTGTGAAATTTGACGATACATGTTCATCACTCCTTACAATAAGTAGTGCAAGGGAACTGAAAGCCCCCTTGCACGGTTTCTCTTTTATGGACGATTGTCTTCAACGTCCCAATCGAGGTGTTTAGTGGGTAATAAAACTGATGTGGGATGAACTGAAGGATTGTTAAAGGTGAGATCCTCAGCTTCGATTATCCAAATTACCCAATCGTAGACCTGTGCTTCAGTAAGATCAGTGGTTGCCTTATAGAAACCGGGAGCATTTTCATCAGTCTCCGTTTCTTCCCACCCCCCACCTCCATCGTCTCGCCATTGAATCCAGACAGTTAGACCTTCGACCGGTTCATCATCTTCAGTTATATAAACGGTGTACGCAGTATCCGCTCGTGCATCTTTGTGCAAAATATGCACGCCGATCCCAACTGTTGTCGCAAAGCAAGCGACCGCGATCATCGCAGCCAATATTCGCTTGGTCATTTTGACCTCCAAATTTGTGTTGCGTCCTTTGACGCAACTTGTTATATCGAAGGTAGAAGGGGGAATTTTCCTCTTTCTACCTCCGTAGATGTGCCGAAGACTTCATAGCTGTGAATTATCGGTGCACCCGCTTTATTTCCACACAGACGCAATACCTGCGAGAGATTCCTGTGGTGATAGTTGGTTTAAGGGTTAACGTTAGGGACGGTTAACGGAATCTATATTAAAAAAAAGTCTATTTCGGGGTTGCAGCTTCATTGAAGCTAATCAGTGAACAGTGATGTTATCCGACAATATAACTGTTGAAGATGAGGATGTCAAGTTAAAATTGTTTATTTTCCTATCTAATGAGTAGAATTTTTTGATTAGCAGATATATCACGAGCTGTTAGATTCACAAAGTACATCCCTGACGCTAATCCACTACCATCGACACTAACAGAATGCTGTCCTCGTGTTCGATAAGCACGAGCCATCGTCTCCGTCAACCGCCGGATTCCCGGTTTCTGGTAATACCGACAAATCACTGTCAGGTCGCCGCACCTGACAGCCATCTTGTTAATATTATGTAGATTGGGCTGTCAACCACGGCGGGTTGACAGCAGCATATGTCATTATCGGACAGACTCTGAAGCGTGAACTCTGAACTTCAATCCGAATGGACAGGAATGTCTCTGCTCCCCCATACTGGATTCCGTGTCAAGCCCGGAATGACAAATAGTTATGGGTTAAAGGTTGAAGTTACTTCTGTGGCGATCATGTGCCGCCACGATTTTATATGTTAAAACCTGTTGTTAAAAACAGACTTTTAGTGTCGAAGTGAAAGGAACTTGTGGGGACAATCTTTAAGCAATCCTGTTCTCACGCTTAGTTCTGTATTATTCAATGTTTTACATAGTAATTTAAAGCTGCCTCAAGGATCACTCAATTGTTAGATACAAAATGAATTAATGTTTGTCAAGAAATATAAGATATTATTTCATAGATATTATCTTCTTGTGAGAAAGCTCATCGCTAATATCAAGCCTCACCAAATACATCCCTGACGCTAATCCACTACCATCGACACTAACAGAATGCTGTCATCGTGTTCGATAAGCACGAGCCATCGTCTCCGTCAACCGCCGGATTCCCGGTTTCTGGTAATACCGACAAATCACTGTCAGGTCGCCGCACCTGACCGCGTAGTATTTGAATAAGCAGATGGAGTAGATTCTCTGGATTCCCGGTTTCGAGTCTGTCTGGTAATACAAACAAATGGTTTTTCGCTGTTTCGTGTGGGAGTATTTCATATTTATATGGATCATATAGGATTATCTCCAAATTATTGATCAGTCATTCTCGCAATATGAGTTCAGGCTTCAGCCTGTGTCAGCGCGAGGAAGACACGCTGAAGCGTGAACTCTGAACTTCAATCCGAATGGACAGGAATGTCTCTGCTCCCCCATACTGGATTCCGTGTCAAGCCCGGAATGACATGCTATTGTCCTTGCAGAAACGAAGTGACGAAGCAATCTCAACGGTTTAGGTAGGAGATTGCCACATCCCGACCAGTCGGGATTCGCAATGACAGGTTTGTCAAACAGATTGCTTCACTTCGTTCGCAATGACGATAGTGGGAGATTCCCGATTTCGCGGGAATGACGGTTAAGAGCGTAATAGCTTTACACGATGCCCTCCCTGAAGCAGAAGAGGACGCCGTCGCGGGTTCGTTTTTTTTCGCAGCCCAATGACTCCGCTATGCGCGAAATTTTTCGACTGCTGTTTTTCTGCCTACATTGATACGTCAGTTGACTGTATAACTGCGCTAACGTTAGACGGTGGTTCATGTTGTATAACTCCTTGCGGAGAATCCGTCGAACCTGTGACTCGGAGCCGTTGTCCCGCGACTCAAGATACCGCAAGTTCGCCTCCTCGAAGTAGCGCTCAATCTCCCTTCTGTGATCCGCCGGAGTACATGCGAACATCGGCAGTGCCATCTGCCTCACCCGCGGTGCGTAATCTCGCGGCAGTCCTGAATCTCCTGATTGATAGAGAGACCAGTCACCCTCCATTGATGCGGACTTCAAACGCCAGTAAAGCAGTCCGTTGGTGATGACCCTTGCACGTTCAATCACGTGCTGTTCGTTCAATACTGCGAGTCCGTCTATGCTGCGCGGGGTCATGCGGATGTTGATGCAACGGCTCTCCAGCGACGGATCTTTGAACTCCCGACGTGTGGCGATGACTTTGGGACCGAACGGGTGAAATGCCTGCGGTTCGTTGTTTATGTTGAGGCGGATAACGGCTACTCCGCGGGTGTACCCGTGGTTGAGGATTTTGATTAGCTGGTTGTCCAGCCCGCTGCTGCGGAGGTCTGCTTCATCTATCATCAGCGTACCCTGTACCGCACTTACAATCCGAAACAGTACGGCGGGTGAAATTACACCTGATACATTGAGTGACCTGTAGCAGAGCTGTGCCAGGGCTCGCAGTGCGGTTGTCTTTCCGGTGGCGTAATCACCGATGAACCTGAGGTATGGAACCGAATCGTTGCGCCAGGTGAACCAAGTCATAATCGCATAGGTTGTGGCTGCCGTCAACTCCAGATCCGAACCGAATGCGATGACGGTTTTGAGCCAGTCGCGGCATATTTCGTAGAGGTCGTCCATGTCGGTTCTGCCGTCTATGTCGTGTGGCGAGGATACAACTTTGACATTGACCAGCTCCCGGTATTCAGGGAGTACATGTCTCTCTTTGCCATCGAATGTAAAGCCGGAACAGTATATCAAGCTGCCTTTGTCGCAGACGATGTGACTGCCTGCTGTGTTGCCATGGATGTATTCTATATACGGTCTGCCCTGCTTAATGGTGTAATAGGGATGTATATAGACCTGACTTCCCGTATCTATTTTATGCGTGTTGTTCATGGTGCTAATATACGACATTTTGTGTCGAAAGTCAAGTCTTTCATTCGGTCGCAGAGGGGCTATGTTTTTTCGTCACTTCGTCACATAATAGTCTGTATCCCTTTGTGGTATTGCGTTTCATGTGGTGACGAAGATGTGACGAAGTGTGACGGAATGGGAAAATACGAGTTGGGGAGTTTTTAGGATTGTTGTATTATTGCTATGTAATATTTTCTAATTTTTTCGGTAGTGCATACAACTGTTACTCAGACCTTTTCGGAGTTCGGTGTGATTCTCAGCAGATGGAGCAGATGAAGCGGATTTACTGGATTCCCGCCTGCGCGGGAATGACCGGTAAGAGAGATTCTTCACTTCGTTCAGAATGACGAAAAGGTGTCAGCCACGGCGGGCTGACAGTGGATAAAAAGTCATCAATAGACGTTGTATTGATTTCGTCCGCCTTTCTTCGAACGGTAGAGTGCGATATCTGCTCTCTTGATCAATTCGGTTGAATCCATAATATCCGGTGTTACGGTTGCGATGCCGAGACTGAGTGTAAGTTTGCCGTCCGGTTGGGTATCAGCATATTTGAAAGGATGCTCGTTCATCACCTGCTGAATTTTCTCGCATACTACCACCCCCTGCTCAATTGTGGTTTCAGGCAGTATGATAGTGAACTCCTCGCCTCCATACCGCGCTACAATATCGGCAGATCGGATGCATTCGGTCAGCAATTTGCCGACATCAACGAGGACATAATCACCTTCCAGATGACCGTTTGTGTCGTTGTAATGCTTGAAGTAGTCAATGTCCGCCATTATCAGCGTCAACTCTGCCTGATAACGGACCGCACGTTTGAACTCACGCGACAGCTGCTCCATGAAGAATCTGTGATTATAGATTCCGGTCAGACCGTCAGTGGTAGCCATCCTTCGCATAATCGAATGAGCTTTTACATTTTCGATTGACCGGGATATGATTCTGCCGATGACTTCAAAACGTGGAATATCTTCTTCGGTGAAATGATGTTTCTGTTTGGCGAACAGTTTTAACAGTCCGTTGACATGCCGTCGGTGACATATCGGCACTATGATGCCTGATTCAAGCCCCATGTATTGCAGCAGTAGCGGATTCATCAGCACTGCTTTGGATGACTGCGAATCCAGCAAAGTCGGTGTCAGATGCTTCAGCACATCATCGCGTTTATCATCCTTCAGAATGATTGTTAGCAGCGGTCCCCCAAACGATGTATAGTTCTGCTGGGAAGTAGCTTTGGTGATGAGTTCCTGATCCCGATCATCCAGAAATTGCAACTCAAGATAGTCAAATCCGATTGTAGTCTTAAGTATCTGTGTTATCTCATTGAACAGCTTGTTCGGGTCCAATTCCCAGCCGACCTTATCCTGAACCTGACTCATCAGCTTATGCCACTGCAGCTCATGATCCTTTTCGTGCTTCTGCTCCTCAACTGTGAACAGAAGCTCGGTCAACATCTCAGCCCAGTCATCAAGTGGTTGTGTGTCGCCTCGCCTCTTCAGCTGCGATTCTGTGTCCCGCAGCCACTTATCAACAGATTTGCCGTCATCATTATCGCTGCGGTTTTGTTTGACACGGTTTCTGAGCACTTTACAATTGGAAGCGACCACTGCAGGCTTAAAGGAAATCAGAGTATCCCACGGCGCATCCCTATTCTGTCTCTGAATCGTCTTAACCGGTGATGCGATTATTGAGCAGGAGTTTGTGTCGCTCATGGCAACAACGACCAGGCTATCAGACAGATGATCAGATTTCGGAATTGAATAAGCATTAACACAATTTACAGAAGTGGAGCCTGACTTACTCCTACAGATGAACAGACCTTTTGGAGCGAGTTTACGCCGAACCTTGTTTTTGGGAGGGATTTCTGTCAGGATTTCAGGGGGAACATGTAACAGAAGTTCACCGCTGAAGTTTTTGTCAGCCGATTTCTCAAGCAGAACCTCCATAACCTGGCTGAGACTTGACCTGAATAGCTGACCGCTTTTCTCCTGACCGTTGGAGAGAGTTTCAATCAATCCTTTCGAGTCATCTACGGATTCAAGGATGATTTGATCGCTTTTCCTACGATTCTTTTTTGTTACTGTGTTTTCAGCCAACGGTTATATCCATTTGACAGCGGTAAATTCCGGTTACTGCGTTGAAAAGGTGGAAATAGTTAATATCCGGCTTTCAGATACTACATGCAACCTTTAACCACCTCACCTCTCTTAATCACAACTTTTGGGATCATATTACCGAAGAAGTAAGGTATCCCGGCAACATTATCCAGATCCCACAGGCACATATCAGCGAGGTAGCCGGGTAGTAATGTACCTACCGAATCCATGCGTTTCAGAGCGTGTGCCCCACCCAAAGTCGCAGCCCACAAAGCCTCACCCGGCGTGAGTCCCATCTTTATACAAGCCAATGACATTATCAGCGGCATTGATTGTGTCGGCGAGCTGCCGGGGTTAAAATCGGTGGAAACAGCTATTCTACATCCGTTTTCAATCATTTTTCTTGCCGGTGCATACTGATCCAATCCAAGAAAGAACACTGCACCCGGCAGAAGCACAACAGTAACATCTCCATCCCTGAGTGCTTCAATGCCTTCATCGTCAGTCATATCCATGTGATCCGCACTGAATGCACCATATTCAGCGGTGAGCTGAGCACCACCTGTGACGCTGAACTGATCGGCATGAAGATGGATTCCAATTCCGTTGGATTTGGCAGCTTCAAAGATACGTTTGGTCTGACTCAGATTATACGCACCCTCTTCGAGGAACACATCAACAGCTTCCGCAATGCCTCTATTCACAACCTCCGGGATCATTTTGCTGCAAACAATTCCCACATATTTATCCGGATCATCTTTATACTCGGGTGGAACTACATGTGCTCCTAACAGAGTGGGACTGACATCAATCGGGTAATTTTCGGCTGCTGACTCTATCGCATCCAGTGATTTAATCTCATCATCAAATGACAGTCCATAGCCGCTTTTCGCTTCTACGGTTGTAGTTCCGCATCGCAGGAAACTGTCAAATCTTTTCCTGACCAACTTACTCAACTGCTCGAGAGATGCTGATCTGACACCTCTGACACTTGACATGATACCGCCACCTGAAGCCGCAATCTGTTGATAGGTTTCACCCGCACACCTACGCATAAACTCAGACTCCCTCGTTCCAAAGAAGACAGGGTGAGTGTGACAGTCAACAAATCCCGGGGTTACCAGCATACCCTCTGCTGAAATCTGTTCAACATCAGGCGTCAATGCTTCCGGCTCGGATTCGCCCTCAGGTCCGATCCGGGATACCTTGCCATTCTGAATTTCAACCCAGACATTTTGCAATATCCTAACCGGATCCGCCGGGACACCATTATCACTTAACTGTGGCAGTGCCAGCTTACCGATATTTGTCACGTATGAAGATAGCATAACTTGGAAAGTTAGTTGTTTTTTAGTCTAATGCAATGATCCTTGTCACAGCACCTGACACAGTCTGTCCGAGAATAGGATTATCCGCTGTCAACCCGCCGCGGTTGACAGCTTAACTTATAGAATATCAACTAAGTGGCTGTCAGGTACGGCGACCTGACAGCGGGTTGTTGTTATTCTCGGACGGACTGTAATATGCTTCAACCTATCGAAAAAAGAAATCACTACATGTGATAATGTAAATTATCTGTTGAGCCTTCTGATTTCCCGCATCAGTGGATCACCTACACTGTACCCATAAGTCATGAAATGAACCGTGTTACCTCTATCTCCCTGATTGAGCATAACAGTGTAATCAAAGTGGCTGTCATCTCTAACTGTCCAATATGCGATTCCGGCAGTGATCCAACTGTCGTCTCCCTGACGTATAAATCCTCCCCTGAACTCCCAAGCTATGTCCTCCAAGCGGATCCGACCGCCGTAGCGGAAATGACGCGATGTCCATTTCAACTGCTGCAGCCGATCACCCCGAACCTGAATTCCGAGTTGAAGCGGCGTGTAGCTATTGCCGAGAGATGCGCCAAACCAGCTTTCAGAAGGAAAGGTGTGCAGATTACTCCCGATGTAATTCCGTGATGTGGACGTGAGAAATAATTCCTTGCCAACTTTCCATATTGTACCGGCATCAAATGCTGATCCATGTTTCCAATCGCTGCCGGAGATCTTCTCACCGATAAATTTCAGAGACACGCCTACAGCAAAGTCTCCTCTTCTTGATTTGAAAGCAATCGGAGTGATAACTGAAAAAGAGCGTACCTCTTTGCTTAATTCCGATTCAATAATGTCAGGATTGTTCTGCCCGGTCAGACGACGGACAATCCCAAATCCAAACGGTTTTTTCTCATCGTAAGCGTTGTTGGCAACCATCAGTGACCACGATCCCGGGATATGCAGCTTGCGACCGGATGCGGTGAATTCTACGCTCTGATCGTCGAGAAATGCCAATCCTGCCGGATTCCAATAGATTGTAGCGGCATTGTCCACCATAGCAACACCGGTGAAACCGCAGCCTGCGGTGAAGCTATTTACAGGTGGAAACTCCAATGGAATTGACTGCCCAAAGGCGCGAACGGAAGTGAGCAGAACCGGCAGCAACAGACATTTCAGCAGTCTAAATTTCATACAACAGTATAAGGACTTATCCGTAAATAACCAAGCTTTTATTAACCACCACGAAGTACACGAAGAACACGAAGCTTTTTCTTCTGTCTCTTCGTGCACTTCGTGGTGAAATAAATTCCGAATTTCTACGTAAATCACCTCATATCACTTTCGTTTCTACAGCTATACTGTTATTATGTAATAATACTCAATAATTTTATCCACTATTCAGGAGTAACTATGCCGATTTTGTCTCTATTTATCTCACTCTTGATACTTGTCTGCATTATCCCAAGCGCAGCATCACAATCCATCGCTGTCAGACCTGAACAGCTTCAGGAGCCGATTGCTCACCATGACAATAACAATGGGAGGCTCATTCGCAGTGTCAGATCGGCAGTTGATCTATCACCGCGCCGCGATGATTTTCTCGGTGAACGGAGTCAAGCCGGTGACACGTGGTATGATTTTCATGCAAACGGTTCAACAGGAAAGATGATAGCAATCGCTCCCAACGGTGGGGTACACATCACATGGTGCGATGGATATGAGGAAGATGTGCTCGGCGGCGAGAGACATCAGAAGTATAACTACTACGATCCGGACAATGAGGAGTGGATGGAGGAAGACGGTTCAACCGTAGATTTCGGCATAGATCGCGGCGGATTCGGATGTCTGGCGTTGACTGAGGAAGATGATCCACGTGCTCTTGTGTTCTACCACGGCAAGGACGACACAGCGTGGACAGGATTCTCGGGTATTGACTTTGAAGCAGGATTGGGTGTCTTTGAGACCATATTTCTTCCACAGTACCCGCAGATGACAGCATACTTCGCTCAAGGTGTTGTCAGTCCGGAGGGAAAGATTCATGTCGCAACCCAGCGCAGAGATCGGGGAATGATCGGGTACGCAATCGGTGAGCTTGGCGATGATGGGCTGCCGGAGTATGACGAGGTTGTGCGAGAGGTCGGCGAGACTCACAGAACAACTTTGCGGATAGCAAGCTCTCCTCATAGTGAACGAGTTGCGATTATCTGGATGATGCCTCGCGCAGGTATTCCAATTCCTGAAGAATGGAACGGTGGTCCCGGATACATTTACAACAACGATCTTATGCTGGCTTGGAGTG
Organism: uncultured bacterium; assembly: GCA_964627035.1. Classification (GTDB taxonomy): domain Bacteria; phylum Electryoneota; class AABM5-125-24; order Hatepunaeales; family Hatepunaeaceae; genus CAZVKN01. The sequence continues at coordinate 171,148 of CAZVKN010000003.1, forward strand.
ATGACGGCGATGAATGGAACTTTGATGATCCGATTAATGTAACCGATAACATTGATCCGGATCCCGATCTTGAGGGGGATGAAGCATACGGTGATACTTTGCGTCCACACGTCACTATGGATCTGATCTTTGACTCTGATGACAACATTCATATAGTGTTCGACTGCCGCGGATTCTGGCAGCAGCCTATCCCTGAAGACAATCCGCCGGTTGACGGGATCACCTCCGACGCTTCGTTCCTTTTTCACTGGAGCGAAGAGACCGAAGAAATCACACCGGTCGCTGACGGCTGGTACACTCATCGTGAAGTGGACGAGGACGGTAACACCGTCCGGTGGCCCGTGCCGGGCGCGTATAAATCTAACGTCTGCGCTCCGTCGTTGGCTTACGATGAGGAGGGGGACTTATACTGTGTGTTTAGCTATTTTCCAATGAACGACTATTCTGAGCAAAACTACTGCAACGGTGACATCGCAGTAACGGTTTCAGAGGATAACGGCGAGACCTGGTTTTATCCGACGATGATCACTGAAACCCGCACACATCTCGCGGAGGTCGGTGAAGCTGAATGCGAGCTGTATCCGACCGTTGCCTCTGTAGTGGATGATTTCCTCCATATAAGCTACGAACTGGACACTGAGCCGGGCACTCCTGTTGAGGATTATGCTGAAAGAGAGGAAATTGCGACACTCTGCCCCTGGTTCTATCATAAAATGCCACTCGATGAGATAGCGAGAGATTCAATCTGGGACAGCGGACCTGATTGGCACGCTCTTCCTCCGGAGAGTGTTGATGACCACCACACTCTAACTCCGAATGATTACAATCTTCTTTCAGTTTATCCCAATCCGTTTAACAACCGGACAACGATTGAGTTTAATACGAGGAAAGCTGAATCGGTATCTATCGCTGTTTATGACTTGGGAGGAAGAGAGGTTGCAGAACTGCATAGTGGAGAGTTGCTGAGAGGAACTCACAAAGTTGAATGGGATGCTGCAAGCCTGACCGGTGGGGTTTATTTTGTCAGGCTTACCGGTGAGGGCAGACATTCACTAAAAAAGATCGTATTGCTTAAATAAAATTGAGATATTGTAGTCGGGTTTTAGACAACCCCGACTGCAGTCGGCTATTAACCACAAAACTCAATGTTGGAGGAATAAACGGAATGCGCAAAGTGCAAGACAACAGCTTCGACCCGGAAGTTATTCAATCTGATAAGCTGACAGTAGTAGATTTTGGAGCAGAATGGTGCGGTCCATGCAAAAAACTGACCCCCATTCTTGAGGACATTTCCGAGCAATACGGAGATAATCTCAAAATTGTCGAAGTTGATGTGGGTGAAGCACCGGAAACAGCAATGAAGTACGGCGTCACCAGCATTCCTCAGCTTCTGTTCTTCAAGGACGGAATTGTAAAGGCAACTATGGTCGGCTTGAACCCTCCGGGAAAAATCAAGCAGAAAATAGAGAAATACCTTTAGTGGAACTTTGAAACGGATTAACTGTTAAAGAGTGAGTCCCTGAAGTGTTCACTACATGGTCATTCCGGCGAAAGCCGGAATCCAGTAACCTGTTATTATTATTGGATTCCGGATCAAGTCCGGAATGACAGAATCACTGTAAAGTTTACACTCCCCATTAATTAAATCAATATTGATAAAGGAACATAAATCGTGAGAAAAACATTCTTATTCATGCTCTTAGGGATTGCTGTTTTAGCACTTAGCTGCGGCAACAGCGAGCAGGCAATTCCTGCTGACGAAGCGGAACCTGTGAAGAGCATATCACAAGAAGCGGCACCTCCAGAACCCACTGCCGATGCGTCAACCGGTAGTATAAAAGCTGCCGACTTCACATTGAAATCAGTCACCGGTGAAGATATCAGCCTGTCAGATTATGCGGGTAAAGTTGTGATTCTGGATTTCTGGGCGACCTGGTGTCCTCCCTGTCGGATGGAGATTCCTCATTTTAACGATCTTGCAAAAGAATACGGCGACAAGGGATTGGTCGTGCTCGGTGTATCGGTGGATCGTGGCGGTGCGGATGTTGTCAGGAAGTTCAAGGAAAAAACTGAAGTCGGCTATCCGGTCGTGATGAGTAACTCTGACACGCACGCCAAATATCAATCTTACATTGATCCAAGCCAGCAAGGCGGAATCCCGTTCACATTCGTCATTGATCGTGAAGGAATCATCCGCGAGCGATATGTAGGATACCGCGATAAGGAAGTATTTGAAAATGCGATCAAACCGCTGCTATAATCTCAGAAAGATTAGAAGAAGAGATACCCGGTTTCAGGCAATAGTTGATATACTGTAGTCGTGGTTGTCCTCAACCGCGACTCCGTCGGGTTTGAGACAAACCCGACTATAATCCGGCAACTAACTAACATTTAATGAGTTGAATTCGTATAAAAAGAAAACAATGGGCTTCTTATGAAACGCTCACGCAGAGCGATAAAGATGTTTCTAATGGTATCGGTTGTCCTGTTCGGTGTCTGGACCTGGTCGCACCTCAGTACAGCGGGCGGCACAATAATCGGACAGGCACAAAAGATAGTCGGGATAATGAGCCTGATACACAGCTCGTATGTCGAAGCACCCGATCTGGATATTTTAACTGAAGGCGCAATCGAGGGGATGTTGAAACGGTTGGATCCGCATTCGGTTTATATCCCGCCTGCCGATCAAGTGAAAATTGATGAGGTTGATCACGGTGAGTTTGAAGGGATCGGTATATCGTTTGTAATTCAAAATGAGCTAATCACGGTCATTGCCCCCATTCCCGGCACCCCATCCGAAAGACTCGGTATCCGATCAGGTGACAGAATTATTGAGATAGACGGAATTTCTGCTTTCGGAATCACAAATGAGGAAGTGTTCAAAAAACTGCGGGGACCTGCCGGATCAACGGTTAACATTGTGATTGCTCGGACAGGTGTGCCTCAACCGCTTGAATTCACGATAGTACGCGCCAAGATACCGATTCGCTCTGTGTTAGCGAGCTTCATGCTCGACGATTCCACCGGATATTTGCTGCTAAATCAATTTACCGCAACATCCGGGATTGAACTTGACACAACCTTGACAAATCTGGTTGAAGCGGGGATGACTCGCCTGATTTTCGACCTGCGTAACAATCAGGGGGGGAGGCTCAGTCAGGCGGTTGAAATAGCTGATATGTTGATACCGGGTGGTCATGTCATGGTATCGCGTCTCGGCAGAAAATCGCAGGACAATGAGGTTTACTATTCGACCGATCAGGCGACTCATCCTCTGTTTGATCTTATTGTTCTTATTAACGGCGGCAGTGCATCGGCATCGGAGATCATAGCAGGTGCGGTACAGGATCTTGATCGCGGCTTTATTGTCGGCGAAAACAGTTTTGGTAAAGGATTGGTACAGCATCCGTATGGGTTAAAATCGGGAGGCGTGATTCGACTTTCGACGGCTCATTGGTACACACCCTCAGGGCGGCTTGTGCAACGACCTTATGACAAAGGACGTGGCGAATACTATGCTGTCCGTTACAAAGATCCGGATTCGACGGACAATGGTGACAGAGAAGCATTTGAGACTCTTGGTGGACGAACAGTGTACTCTTCATCAGGCATCACTCCTGATGAGATTGTTGAAGGAGAGAGAATTACCAGAGCGACAATTCAACTGCTGAATAAGCGGCTCATTTTCAAGTTTGCGCGTCAGTTTGTTGATGAGAACGGTTTATCGTCATCAGACAGCTTTAACGAGTTTGAAAGCGGATTTGTGGTGACGGATGAGGATATCGAGTCGCTGATTGAATTAGCGAAAGCGGACACCCTGGAGTACCCCCCGCCGGCTCTGGAGCGTGACCGTGATTACTTGAAGACTCAGATTAAGGCGGAGATCGCTCAATTAGTGTGGAGTGCTCGTAATAATTATTACCGGATTCGCACCAAAAACGATCCGGTTGTCAGAAAATCTTTGGAGCTGTTCGATGATGCAGCTAAAGTTGCTGCACTATGGCACAAGCCGGAAAAAGGTTGACAGATTAAAATAAATTAACTAATATAAACGTGAGTTCACTCAAAGCTCACAAAGTACCGCAGAGATCGCAAAAGGGCAAACGTTGCCCGCTGTCAACCGCGGCGGGTTGACGACGGATGAACTGAACCGCGGTACTTAGCGATCTTTGCGTGAAAAATTAACTAAACTCGTTATCGTAAAAACGGTAGAGGAAAAATGGTCGATTATTTCATTAAGGGTGGAAACTTCATGTGGCCGATACTTTTTGCATTGGTACTCGGTTTGGTATTCTCCCTTGAGCGTTTCTGGACGCTGATGCGTGCTACGATTAACGCCCGAAAATTCACAAAAGATATTGACGAAGCGCTGGATGACGGTGGGACAGAGAAAGCAATTGAAGTCTGTTCTAATACTCGCGGACCGATTGCCAACGTTGTTCACGCAGGTTTAATTCGTACCGGTCGTGGTATTGAGGCTGTTGAAAAGGCAATCATGTCCTCCGGAACAATTGAGATGGCGTTTCTCGAGAAAAACCTGGTATGGCTGGCGACAGTGGTATCGCTTGCGCCGATGTTAGGGTTCCTCGGAACGGTCAGCGGTATGGTCGGCGCATTTGACTCAATCGCAAAAGCGGACGACATATCACCGTCACTTGTTGCGGGCGGTATCTCCGAGGCGCTGTTGACAACCATGTTCGGTCTGATCGTGGCTATCATTGTTCAGTTCACGCACAATTTCTTTGTGGCGCGAATTGACAAACTCGTGGCAGACATGGAGGAGTCAACGCAGGAAGTTGTTGATCTCCTGATTGAGAAAGAGTTGACCTAAACTGGGTGGCGCATAGTGCTGCTTGAAAAGAAAAAGAAAAGGGATCACGAGATTCCGACGTCGTCCATGGCTGACATAGCCTTCCTGTTGCTGATTTTCTTTTTGGTCACAACAACGATGGACACGGACAAGGGAATCCCGATGATCCTCCCGGAACGGGGTGGTGAGCTTAAGATCAATCCGAAAAACATCGCCAAGATTTTGGTCAACGAGTCCGGTGACGTACTCTTTGACAATGAAATTGTTGACGATGCCATTCTGCGTGAGCTGGTTACGACCCGATTGAAGGAGCGCGGCTATGATGTTGATGGCAAACCGAAGCTGATTGTCTCTATCAAGACGGATCGCGACACGGAGTATGATCGTTACATTACCATCCTCGATATTGTAAAGGAATCGGGTGCGACAAAGATTTCAATTGCCGAGCCCGATAAAGAATAGATTTGCTAACCAAATGTGATTTGTAGTCGTGGTTGTCTCAACTCGATGATCAAGTTCAACCACGACGTCGGACTTGGGACAAGCCCGACCACAGTAACATATCACTGCAACTGAGGGAAAGCCGTGTTTCAGAAGAAACAGAAGGCAAAACAAGATATTCCGACTTCATCTCTGCCGGACATTATCTTTCTGTTGCTGTTCTTTTTTATGGTGACAACGGTTATTAAAAGAACACAGGGAATCCCGATTGTCGTTCCTGCCGCTTATCAGACCAAGAAGATCGAGTCCAAGCGTCATCTCTCTTACGTTTGGGCGGACGAGAACAACAACATCTCGATTGACGACAAGTTGACACCGATGAGAGCGATCTCCAAGATTATGAGGCAGAAACTGGATGATGACAACCGCATGGTCGTCTCGATGAAAATTGACAAGCGGGCAAAGATGAGTCTCGTGACGGATATCCAGGAACAGCTCCGCGATGCATACGCCATTCGTGTCAGCTACGCTACCCGCTTTAAGGGCGGAGGTTAGAAATGATTAAAAATCCCAAATACGACTTGCGGTATCAGTACCGTCAAGTTTTGGAAGCATCTACAGTCGTATCTCTGCTCGCAATCATCATCATGCTGATGGTTTTTAAGAAGTTTGAAACGATCATCAATCTGAAAGGAATGGATGCTCCTGCTATTGAGGTTGAAGATATTCCGATCACCCGCACTGTCAAGAAAATGGAAATTCCTCGCAAGCCGACCATTCCGATTGAAGATCCCGACATTGACATGGCTGATGACATTGATCTGCCTGATCTGGAAGATTTCTTTGATCCCGATCTTTCGCCACCTCCACCTCCACCACCTGACGAGGAAGTGATCCCGTTCTTCAAGGTCGAACACCCGCCTGTCCTTACAGGTGGAAATCAGGCAATCGCCAATTACATAGTCAGGCATGATCTGTTCCCCCGCATGGCTCGTGAAGCAGGTGTTTCAGGTAAAGTGATGGTCGAATTTGTGGTTGACAAGGAAGGTAACACGCGTGAGGTCAAAGCTATTCAGGAGAGACCCCCCGGTCTCGGTTTTGGTGAAGCAGGTGTTAAGGTGATGAAGGCGATGAAATTTCAACCGGGAATGCAGCGTGACAGACCGGTGTCGGTCAGAATGCAGCAGCCGATCAGCTTTACAATGCAATAGTCCGGTTTGCTCGTATAACTTTGGTGAGTTATGGAATAATCAGAACTCATTCAAAGGAATATAGTAAGAGCATTTTCAGTTGATCACTATAGGAAATTTAATGAATAACCCGTTTACAAAACGCAAGTCCACCATAATAGTTGGACTTGCGTTTCTTTTTATTACATCAGCATTTGCTCAGTTTGATCTGGATCCGGAGAATGATATTCCGCTCAGTGCGGAAGTAGTCGGATCCAGCGTACCGTCCAACGGTTCCGGAATGTTGAAGATTACAATTGACATGCCGGACCTGACCCACATTACGAGCCGGGATTTCGGCTTCTTCTTCGTTGAACCTGATTCTGTGGATGGGATCAACTGGGGAATACCATCCTTCCCGACACCGGTGAAGCATGACGGTGATGATGTTTATCAGGGGAAAGTGGAACTGACAGTTCCGTTTACCATAGGTTCACACAAGCAAGGCAGTGAAGTTACCGTTGAAGGAACTGTCGGTTATCAGGTATGTACCGAGTCGGAACCGATCTACTGCACACCGCCCATCGAGCGAAGATTCAGCGCACTTTTCAGCGCCGGAGCAGCAGGAGCAGGCAGTCGGGTTTCATCGTCCGGTTTAACTGAAGAATTGACCATCGAACAGCGTGCCATCCGGGCACTGGAAAGCGGTTCCATATTTGCCCTTTTATGGATATTCATCGGTGGAGTGCTGCTCAGCCTGACCCCCTGCGTTTACCCCATGATACCGATTACAATCGCTTACATCGGTGCCCGTTCGGAAGGGCAGAAACTGAAGGGCTTGTCACTGTCGCTGGTGTTCGTGCTTGGGCTGGGATTGATGTACTCATCGCTGGGCGTAGTTGCCGCTGCTACAGGTGGTGTGTTCGGTTTGAGCGGTCAAAACCCGTATGTCATCGGCTTCGTCACGATTGTATTTCTGGTGATGGGAATAGGGATGCTGGGGGCGTTCGAGATCGCACTGCCGTCATCAATTCAGACCAAGATCACCGGAGGTCAGCGGAAGGGCTATTTCGGAGCGCTGCTCGTGGGTGCCACTACCGGATTGGTAGCCGCACCTTGTGTCGGTCCGGTTCTGATTGCGCTGTTGGGGTGGGTTTCATCCACAGGCAATCTGTTTCTTGGATTTCTGTATCTGTTCGTGTTTGCATGCGGGCTGGGTGTTTTGTTCATAGTAATAGGCACGTTTGCCGGAGCTATGTCTGCACTTCCAACTGCCGGTGTGTGGATGGATACAATCAAGAAAGGGTTCGGCGTCATTATGATCGCTATGGCTCTTTACTTTGGCAAATCAATGATTCCGGCTGATTGGCATTTGCTACTTGTCGGATTGGGATTTCTACTCTTTGCGGGGATGCTGGGTGGATTTTCACGGGCAGAATCGGATGCAGGAATGGGACGGATGATCGGCAGAGGATTTGCAAGATTTGTTGTACTGATCGGTATGTTTTATGTCCTGCTTGCATTGGTTCGTCTGGAGGGAATTAATCTAACTGCACCATCAACAAGCCAGAGTTCGGTTCAAAGTACTGATGGAACTCACAAAGCCGGTGTTAGCTGGATTTACGACGATGAAACCGCTGCATTCGATCAGGCAAAGCTGACCGGTCAAGTGGTGGTCATTGATTTCTGGGCTGAATGGTGTGCTGCATGCAAGGAGCTGGATCATAAGACCTTCAGTGACTCCAAAGTATTTGACACCATCAATAGCAACTTCATTCCGCTGAAGATAAATGGCACTAAGGTCACTGATGAGGTTAAAACCGTCTGGGCAAAATACGGCGTAAAGGGCTTGCCAACGGTTCTGTTCTTGTCACCAGAGGGAGAGGAGTTAGCCCGATTTGAAGCATTTAGAACGGTGGATGAAGTGATGCCTCTGCTGATTGATCTGATTGATAATTGACTATTAATAATAAATTAGGTAATTAGTTAAGGTTTTGCACAAAGTTAGTTAGATAATTGACCAAGATTT